>JBKQHN010000137.1:0-14250 GCA_052148755.1 Beijerinckiaceae bacterium
ATGAAGCGATGAAACCCGAACAAACCAAGGAAACTGTCAGGCATGTATCCGGTCCATAGTGTCAGATATGTTCCCGGTTGCACAAGCGACGAAGAAGAAGGTAAGCCCAAAAACTCCTATGCCGTACAGTTAGGGCTGTACACCGACGTGCTGCAACGCCTGGGAAAATCGGCCGGCTTGCGTGCGTTCGTTTGGGACGTGCATCGTGCGGAGGTAATTTACGACTTTGAGGCGGTTTATGGAAAGCGTAACCCTCGGCGGCTATGGGACGATTATCTAGCATGTCTCGAAGAAGCACGCGCGATAGTATCCCGCGCGAAGCAAACTCTTCCCGCTTATGGTTCGGTTTGCAAGAATTGTGTGTGGTATTCTTCGTGCCTCAAGAATCTCGAATCCGCGAACGATTTGACACTAATTTTTGATCTTGGGCGATCAAAACGGGACGCCCTAATGGATCGCATCCCTACACTTCTCGACCTAGCGGAAATCAATCCCGACGGATTTCTGACGGATAACGGCAAAAAGACAATCTTTCCCGGTGTTGGGCCAGACACACTGCGTAAGCTTCAAGCCCGCGCAGCTCTGGTGATGCAGAAAAACGGAAAGCCCTATTTGCGGGCTTCTGTGTCGCTTCCAGTGGCTGAGCGGGAGCTCTTTTTCGATATAGAGGTCGATCCAATGCGGGACGTATGTTATCTGCATGGGTTTGTCGAGCGCAACGGGGGAAATACCCGCGGGGAACGGTTCTTTGCGTTCTTCGCCGATGAGCCGACCCAGGCCGCCGAAGAACGGGCGTTTGTCGGTGCCTGGAAATTCATGCAAGAGCGTCAGCCCTGCGCCATTTTCTACTATTCCAAATATGAGCGGACGCTGTATCGCAAGCTACAGGCAAAATATCCAAATGTGTGCACTGGAGACGAGATTGAGGCCTTGTTCTCTTCGGCCTCCACCGTCGACCTTTACTACGATGTTGTACTCAAGGCCACAGAATGGCCCACGCGAGACTTTTCAATCAAGACACTTGCGAAATTTCTCGGTTTCAAATGGCGTGACACGCACCCTTCGGGAGCAGCGTCGATCGAGTGGTTCGATCGCTGGGTGCAAACCGGAGACGCGACTGTGCGTCAGCGCATCCTCGATTATAACGAAGATGACTGCAAAGCGACGCGTGTGCTGCTCGACGGTATTCGCGGCTTAGCTGCCGACGAGGTGCTCGATGCCTGAACATGATCCTCTGAAATTCGTCGGCGAACTAAGCGCGAAGCTCGCTACACGGTCGCGTCATGTCTGTGTGTTCCTTGGAGCCGGTGTTTCTCGCGCATGCGGCTTACCTGACGTGGCATTATTGCAGGAACGAATCCTCGCCGCCCTGGGCGACGCGGAGCGGGCAGTCTTCACGCGTGAGCTTGATGGTCGTAACCTGGAGCTGGCGCTGAGCCGTCTTCGTCGGATCGCAGCCTTGCTTGACGGTGCGGATACGATTGACGGACTGACCGGAGCGCAAGCTTCGGACTTGGACAAAATCGTGTGTCAAAAAATCGTCCAAAGTCTTGACATCGCGACCGCGGATCTATCGCCTGTTTATAATCTCGCCGCTTGGGTGGCGCGTGCGGGCTATCGCCTGCCGATTGAGCTGTTCACGGCAAACTACGATCTCCTTTTGGAGACCGCGTTGGAAAGTCTCCGAGTGCCGTACTTCGATGGATTCGTCGGTAGTTTGCAGGCGGGATTTCATACAGAGCTTGTGGAAGGTACGCCTGGTGCAGAAAACGAGTGGGTGCCAGCCTTCTTTGTGCGATTGTGGAAGTTGCACGGCTCTGTGAATTGGCTCTGGCGTGATGACCAACACATCGTGCGGTTGGGTCAGCCCGTAACGGACGGTCGCGCAGCAGCAATCTACCCGTCTGACACAAAATATGAGGAATCGAGGCGGGTGCCGTTCGTGGTGCTGCATGATCGTCTCCGACGGGCACTGCAACAGCCAGAAACTCTCGCAATCATCGCTGGATACTCATTCTCAGACGCCCATCTCAATGAAGCGTTCTTCGACGCTGCGACGCGACACGAGCGATCTGAATTCGTGGCGTTCTGCTACGACGAGATTCCAGCCGTGCTTGCAATGCGCGCCGCGGTGACGCCGAATCTACAAGTTATCGGCGGCAACGAAGCAATCCTCGGGGGCGTGCGTGCAGGATGGAAACCACCTCAAAATCCCCCGCCGAATCTCTGGGACAACGGCAGGCTAGCGTTTGGTGACTTCCGGCATCTGGCGGCCTACCTCGCCCGAAGCACGACACGGGACCACGAAGGCGAAGCTTTGCTTCGTGATCTGCTCGCACGTGCCACGGCAAACGTCGATGCGAACGCGGTCGGTAACGGCAATGGCTGAGCGTGATCCTACCTGCATCGGAAGGGTGCGTCATGTGCTCGGCGCGACCGTCACAGTGGCCCTCGATCCCGATCTTGCCGGAGTGGCGCCGATATATCGCGGACGCCTGCAATCGGTTGGACAAATCGGGTCGCTTGTGCGCATTCCTCAAGGTCTTGTGGATATCATCGCCACCGTGAGCCTCGTCGGCATTGCCGAGCTTGCCGGTCCGCTCGCACCAGTCGAAACGGTCCAGCACGATGATCGTTGGTTGCAGGTCCAGCTACTTGGTGAGATTGATCGAGGCACTGGCCGTTTTCAGCGGGGCGTTGGCTCTTACCCTGGCCTGGATGATCCGGTTCACTTTGCAACACCGGAACAGCTCAAGGCCGTCTTCCCACACTCGGACGAAGAGCATTTGCGCTTGGGGTGCCTTGCTGCCGCGGAGGAAGTTCCCGTTTGCTTGGATGCGTCGCGGTTGGTGGTCCGTCATGGCGCGATTGTTGGTTCCACTGGTGCTGGCAAGACCAGCGCTGTAGCTTCTTTATTGCAGAACTTTGTCCGCGGCGGATGGCAGGCCGCGAACATAGTGGTGATTGACCCGCATGGTGAATATGCGCGTGCAGTCGGCGGCAGTGCATCAGTGCGAAGCGTGCTCGGCGTCGGGGATCATCGGTTGCGTGTGCCATATTGGGCGCTGCCGGCGGCTGACATTGTGCGCATTTTCGCGGGGACACCCGGCGGCGCCACATTTAGTAACCGCTTCACTGAGTTGGTGGCAAAAGCCCGCCGTGAATTCGTAGAAGCGGCCGATTGGCTGACGCTCGATCCGACCGCAGTTACGGCCGACACGCCGGTGCCATTCGACATTCGGCCTATTTGGCATCAGCTCGACTCAGAGAATCGCGAGACGCGCGCAAACAAGGGTGATCCAGCAACAGCGTGTCGGCTCACCCCCGGTGATGCAGCAGCTCTACATTCCGCAACATTTAATCCTTACAACCCGGCCGGCCAGGCGCCGCACCAAGCGCCAAGCTATGGCACTTACGGTACGATGCCCGACCTGATTCGACTTGGACTGCTCGACCCTCGGCTCCGCTTCTTCCAGGAGCCTGTCGGCAATCCTCACGGCCAAGATCCATTGGTCGAGGTGATGCAAGAGTGGCTTGGAAGCGACAAGCCGATTTCCGTACTTGATTTTAATGGGGTTCCGACCGCAGCGGCCGATCTCGCGATAGGCGTAATCTTGAATCTTCTGTTCGAAGTATCTCTTCGTTGCGAGCCTGGAGGGCCAGGGATTGGCCGTCCCAGCCCGGTTCTTGTTGTGCTTGAAGAAGCGCATCGGTATTTAGGGGACGGTGCAAGCGCGCTTACTCGCGACTCCGCGAACCGGATTGCGCGTGAAGGGCGCAAGTATGGGATTGGGCTCCTGCTCGTTAGCCAACGACCAACAGAGCTGCCAAAGACGGCTTTGGCTCAGTGCGGAACGCTAATTGCGCTTCGCCTGTCGAGCGGCGACGATCAGAGCACGATCCGCGCGGCGTTGCCGGATTCCGTAGCGGGCTTGGCTGCCGTTCTGCCGTCGCTTCGGACGGGCGAGGCGATTATAAGTGGAGAGGCGTTGGTTCTGCCGGTCCGAGCACTTCTTGATCGGCCGGACCCGACGCCACTGGCGGATGACCCTTCGCTGGCGCCTTGGCGCCAAGCGCCTAAGGCACCTGATGTTGGCCCCGCACTTGCAAAATGGCGAGGAACGTATGAGGTTGAACAATGATCGAATGGCTTCCAGTAAGCGGATCGTCGCGCATTATCGCCGAAGCGTATGACCCTGAAACCGAGCGAATCTACGTTCGTTTCAAAAAAGATGAGGTTGAGTGGTGGTATGCGGGCTGCCCTCCGCACGTGTGGGAAGAGTTTAGAGCGCCAGGACGGTCCCGCGGTCAGTACATCAATAGCGTCTTGAATTTCAAACAACATGGTCGCCACACTGGCTGAGACTTCATTTCGACAGGGGGCACGAAATGCGATCGGCGGGCATGACGCTTGATCCCTCTACCAAAGATTATTAATGTAACATAAAGGACGTTATGTTACACTACTTCCATGGAAAGCCCCGGCGAATCAACAGACCTTGTGCCAGCTGATTCTGGACCGCCTGCGGTCCTTGAACCGACCACAGGAATTGTCCCGCGGCTGGTCGCCGGCGCCGGCGACAAGGCCGCGCGGCGCTTCCTCGAATTCTTCGCGGCCACCATCCATAACCAGAATACCCGCGAGGCCTATTACCGGGCCTGCTGCCGCTTCTTCGCCTGGTGCGACGCGCGCCGGATCGGCGCGCTAGTCGATATCGAGCCTCTGCACGTCGCCGCATACGTCAAGGCCATGGGCCGCGAGTTCGAAAAGCCGACCGTCAAGCAGCACCTCGCCGCCATCCGGATGCTGTTCGACTGGCTCGTCACCGGTCAGGTCATGGCGACCAACCCGGCGCATGCCGTTCGCGGCCCCAAGCACGTCATCAAGCGCGGCAAAACACCGGTGCTCACGCCAGACGAGGCCCGCAAGCTCATCGACTCGATCGATACTTCGACGCTGGTTGGCCTGCGCGACCGGGCGCTGATCGCCCTCATGGTCTATTCCTTCGCCCGCGTCAGCGCCGCCGTCGGCATGCGGGTCGAGGATTATTACGCCGAAGGCAAGCGCTGGTGGGTGCGCCTCGCCGAAAAAGGCGGCAAGCGCCATGAAATGCCCGCGCACCACAATCTCGAAGCCTATATCGACGCCTACCTCCACGCCGCCGGCCTCACCGAGGCGAAGAAGAGTCCCCTCTTCCGCTCCGCGCGCGGCCGGACCAGGGAGCTGACCGCCTCCGCCATGAACCGTGTCGACGCCTACCGCATGACCGTGCGCCGCGCCCGCGAAGCCGGTCTCAACGCCGCCATCTGCTGCCACACCTTCCGGGCGACCGGCATCACTGCCTATCTGGACAACGGCGGCACGTTGGAGAATGCTCAGGCGATGGCGGCGCACGAAAGCCCGCGCACGACAAAACTCTACGATCGCACCGGCGACGAGATCACGCTCGACGAAGTGGAGCGGATCGCGATCTAGCAGCGCTGGCGCATGGCGAACAATCGCTGCGCCACAATATGATGTCCGCAGTCAAAGGATGAGCGGCCGGCCAGAAACGGGCGCCTGACAGCCGCAATTGACCCCATAGCAGATATTCGACACTGCGAACGGAACGTCTCGGCTTGCGGACAGGGCGCCGAGCTAGTGGCGCTCCCGCGCGACTAGCCCGCGTATCCGTTTCTCAGCGCCGTGATCATGGCGACATCGCCGAAGAAGAAGCGATCGGCTAATTCCACGTCGGTGGCCGAAGGGTAGGCCCCACCCCGTTCGACACCGAGCAAATCGCGAGCGCTCCAAGAACCAAGCGAGGCCAGCATCCGCACTTCGGCTTCGTGGGTGCCCATGACGTAGTCCTTCCACTTCGGAAAACGCGGAACCAGGCAGAGCGCTAGATGCCCGAGGAAGTCATGGCTGACGCTCACAAATTCGGTCGGGTGCAGCTCGCCGAGATCGCGCTCAGCTCGCAGTTTTGGATAATTGTCTATCGCGGCAAGGATGGCCTTCTCGAATTGCCAAATGGACTTGAGTTGAAGCTTTGCGGTTTCGGTTTTGAATTCGCCACGCTCGCCGCGACAGCCGTTGACGAACCTATAGATTGCGCTTAGAGAGCCGCTCTCTAGCATCCTTACGATCTGGCCCGCCGGTGACGCTACGGCTTGGCTCCATGCAAACTCGGGCGTCTGATAGCGCTCGATGAAGTGCAGCACTTCAGCCTGCCGCCATTGCGCGTCGCTCGACATGAGCAGGACCTTGAGAACCCGGCGGAAGGCAGCCGACGCCAACAGTATGGTCTTGCGCGCTTCGTCCTCCTGGAATTGGGTGAGGCAGAGGCGCAAAAGCCGCTGCGCAGCAAGCTCCACCTTGCCGTTACTTTGCTGGCCGGGTGCGAGCCATGCAGGGAGCCATTCGACAGTCTCTCGCTTCGCAGCAAGTTCAACCAAATAATTCAAGGCCTGTCCGTAGAAAGTGTCGTTGGCATCGCGCGCTTGGTCGGGGAAAATCCTGTAGAGCGTTCTGAAGCTGCCGACTTCGCTATGCTTAAGCAGGGCGGTCGTCATGGCGTTGAGTGCGGGTATCGAGTGATTGAGGAACAGATGCACCTCGACAAGGTCCTCAATCGGTGCCTTCAGAAGCAGTTCGTTCTGCTCCTCCATGTCGGGTTTCAGGTTTCGCCGGAAATTTTCAAGGATGACTTGACGCTTGCCGTTGAGCCTTCCCTCGACAAGCAATTTGAACTCTTCCACGCGATTGAGGTTGAATTCGCGATCGAAGACCTTATCGAGCAGGCGAACGACGCGGCGCTTTTGGAAGAACCAGACCTGCCATGGGTCGAGCAAAAGGCGCAGCTTGTCGAAATCCCGCGTCAGGCGCTCGCGGTCAATATGAAGCACCGGGGCTGCGAGATCGACCTCGCGGTCGAACACCTCGAGCTTGAGGCCATCGCATAGAACGACGAGCGCGGCGTTGATCTTCGGGTGGGCGGCGTATTCGAGCGCTTGCGCGAGGTCTTCGTAGCCGAAACCGGCTTCGCCGTGGTGCGGCCTTTTCGCTTCGATGAGCCAAAAATCGGCGTCCCACAGATTGAATTTGTAGTCGGGAAACCTGTTTTTTTCAAGGAACTTGATTTGCCGACCAAGGTCGACGGAAAAGTCAGTGCCCTTCTGGTAGCCGAGAATCCGGACGATGGGGTCAATGACATTGGCCCTGACCTCCGCTTCGTTGAAGTCTGAGATGTCGAGTTGTTCGATCCGGGCTAGCTCTGCCAGCGAATCCGCGGCGAGGGGCGTGAGAGCCTTGAATTGCTGGAGGCTCTCGAATGAGAGCGGCTGCGCGTATATATCATTCAGGGCCACGGCTCGGTGACTCCCACTTACCTTAAGGTCGGAACGACCTCGCGGACGGTCAGCGTTACGGCAGTTCTGTACAGAGTTCTATTCGCGGGTCGAACTCGTTATCGTGTACGTGTAGCCGTACTTCCATCCCTCACCCCCAGGCCCACCTTTGTACCCGGACTTAGCGAGCGTATCTTTCTCCCACTGGCGAGCTTCTTTTTCGCTCGTGAAGTCGCGTTGCCACCAATCCGAAGGATTGCCGTGCGCGACTTTCCGGTCGGCCGGCTTGTCCGTTAATCCCACATATTTCATGCGTTTCTCCTGTCGGCGCGAGCCCTAGATCACAACTCACGCGGCGGCCCACAATTCCGCGAGCTGTCAAACTGGACGGCGCTTGCTGCCGGTCATGTTCTTGACCGTCCCGTGCACACCTACCTTCCGCATCGCTGCCGCAGCAGCATCCATGTCCCGCTGAGGCACCTGGAGAACGTGTTGGTTGGCATCGGCGTCACGTAGACGCCGCGCTGCGGCCTGGAGCCCTGCATCTGTGCCGCCGCGCTCGATTTCTGTCGCCCTTCCACTCGCCGACTTCGCGTCGAGGCGTCGGCCGCCGGGCAGCGGCACTTCGGTCTCCCCGTTCTTGCCGGCGGCTTGTGCCTTAGCTCGGCTATGGCTCTGACTTTCAGACATGGCATCAACTCCTATCGCATGCCCTTGTTTTCCCGCCTATATTTCAAATTCAGTTTGACATTTTGTCAATCTGTTGTTAACAGTTATATTAATATAATAAGAATGTCAACCGGAGAGGGCAGCACATGTTCGGAGAAAGACTCAAGCTGGCGCGCAAGCGCGCCGGCCTGTCGTTGCGCGATCTTGCCGACCGGATCGGCAATGATGTCAGCGCCCAGGCGATTTCGAAATACGAAAGCGGGAAGATGTTCCCGAGTTCGAGCGTCCTCGTGTCGCTCGCAAAGGCGCTTGATGTGTCCTTTGATTTTCTGATGAGCGACCAGGTCGCCTCGCTCGCGGCTGTGGAGTTTCGCCGACACTCCGGCACGACCGCCGCCGAACGCGCGCGAGCGGAATCCGTGGTAATCGAGGAAGTCGAACGACACCTTGCGCTTGATGCCATCCTCGAATTGGACAGCGAAAAAAATCAGCTGCCGCATGAACGAGTGATCGTTGGCTCATTCGACGAAGTCGAGGAACTCGCTAATAACTTGCGCAAGGACTGGAACCTCGGAAACGACCCCATCCCGAGCATGACCGGTCTTCTCGAAGACAAGGGCATCAAGGTTATTGCGGTTGACATTCCAAAGAAGCTCTCGGGCCTCACCGGAGATGTTCAGCGTCCCGATGGAAAACCGAATGTGCCGATCATCGTCGTGAGCACGCAATTCACGATCGAGCGTCGGCGATTCACGTTGGCACATGAGCTGGCCCACCGGATCATCGGGGGAACCAAAGGCGATTTGAAGCTCGAAAAAGCCATGGATCGCTTCGCAGCCGCGTTTTTAGTCCCCAAAAGTCACCTGCAAAATGAAGTCGCCGGCGCGCGCGATGCCCTTCCCCCTTACAGTGAGATCGTCCGCCTTAAGCATTTCTACGGAGTTGCAGCGGCGTCGATCCTGATGCGCCTGAAGGACATCGGCATTCTGTCGGATTCGACGCTGAGCTACGCGTTTCAAACTTACGCGCGGACCTGGCGCACCGTTGAACCCTTGCCGCTCGATTCCACGGGACAATACGGCAAGCTCGAACGGCCGACGCGGTTCGAGCGCTCCGTCTATTGGGCGCTTACCGATCGCCTAATTTCGCTCCCGCGCGCGGCCGAGCTGCTCCGCCGGCCTGTCTCACAGGTTGAGCTAGCCGTGCGAGGGCCGGGCTTTGGCGATTGAAATAATAGTCAACGATAGTTCGTGTCTGATTGACCTACGCAAGGGCGGCCTGCTCACGACCGCCCTTTTGCTGCCATTTCGTTTCGTCGTCGCATTGCCATTAATTTCTGCGGAACTGCACGATTTCACCAAAACCGATTGGGACGACTTACAGGTGCGCGGCCTCCAGGTGATCGATTTGAACAGCGCACAGGTGGCGCGCGCTTTTGCGCTTAAGGCGCAATTCGCCGGCCTCTCACCATACGACTGCTTCAGCCTTGCTCTCGTAGAAGCAACCGATCACTCCATGCTGTTAACAGGCGACCAACAGCTTCGACGCCGCGCATCGACACTGGGCGTGAACGTACATGGGATTCTGTGGCTTTGCGACGAGATGGAGCGCGCAGGAAAACTCACCTTCGCCGAATTGGCAGACGCGCTTGAAATCCTCGAAGCCGATCCGCTGGTTTTCTTGCCACGTAACGAGGTGAGAATCCGCATCGAACGGCTTCGCGCACAGGCGCGAGGGCGCTAGCTAGCCGACGCTGCCTGGAAACATGATGCCCAACGCCTTCGCCAGGAGAGGGTTATCGAGAAGGGATTGCCAGATTGATTTTGCCTTTTCCTTCTCTTCCGCCGTCGCCGATGAATTGTTGATCGCCGCAACTATTCTTTCGGCATTCAACTTTATATCCTGAGCGTTCCCATCGCCAATTTGGACGTTTGACGAGCCGTGAACGGAGAACTGGCGGCTATCGATCGTGATGGCGATCGGAGCGATAGCGTTTCCTTCGATGACATCAATTCCGCGCGCGGTAATGCGGCCCATACCTACCGGTTCACCTCCAAGACCTTTCCACTCAATCAGTCCGTTTTGACTAAGTTGCTGGCAAATATTGGCGGTAATAATTTGTTCCTCCTTGGAGGCGGCCGGCGCGACGGGGAGTCCACCCCATCCCTTTGAGTGCCGTTCGTCGTAAAATTTCTGTAGCACGATCGCTCGGCGATCCGAATCTTTGATCACAAGGCTCCTCCCTCCAATGAATCCGATTTCGATGTCGCGAAGCGCACCGTCAAGACGTAGATGAAACACCTGTGCGTATTGCCTACGAATGCGCTGATGCTCAACTGGGACTCCTGCTGGGGGAAGCTCCGCGAGCACAGAGTTGCCTAAGTTTTCGAGGTGCGGGCGCGCCCATAGTACAATTTCTGCGACAGTGACGTGCATCCTCTCGGCAAAGTCGCGGATTATGGGCATCGCCTCTGCAATGGCATCCTTATGAATTGTATCGAGCACGCCAATTGCCGCACCAATGAGACTGGTGCTTTGACCCATACCGCGCGCGGCGAATTCACTTGTGAGACGAAATCGTTCGGCGCGCGCTCTTTGGTGAGCGGAGTGCATAATCATCGAGAGATTTCGATCAAGGTCTCCTTTGATTGGTTGCGCGTACATGCTGGCGTCTTACCTCAAAGCAGTCTCCAATGCAAAAAGGCCGTCCGAAGTGCGGCCCCTGCCTCGATCAATTCGCGCCCTGTAGCGCCGTCAGGAACGCGGTGGCTTCGGACGCCTTGGATGCGGCGGTAAAAATCGCCTTCTTGTCGGCCTTCATGACCGTCAGTAATCGCGAGGTGGCTTTAATGTGAAGGAACGCGACGCGGCTTCGCTATATCGCGGATTTTCCGGTGTCGTCCTTCACATTATTTCAGAGCGCGTCGAGCCAGGCGAGCACGCTCGCATCACGTTTCCACGGCGGCGGCTTGTCACCTGTTGTGGGTGCGCTGACACGCTCGAGCGCCTTTCGCTTCGTTTCGAGATTGGCCTGGGCGTAGTGGTTCGTCGTGTCGAGGCTGACGTGCCCGAGCCAACTGCGGATGACGGTGATGTCGACGCCTGCGGAGACGAGATGGACGGCGGTCGCATGCCGGAAGGTGTGCGGCGTCACATGCTTCGACCGGAGCGTTGGCACCGTTTTCGCTGCGGCCTCCACATAGGCGGCAAGCTTGAACCGCACGCCTGAAGCGCCGAGCGGTTCGCCGTACCGGTTGATGAACACTCTCCCAGTCGGCGCCCGTGGCTGCCGCTCCAGCAGTTTCTTCAACAGCATCACGGTTTCCGGCCAGAGCGGACAGATACGTTCCTTGCGTCCCTTGCCGTGGAGTCGCACGCAACATGGCGTTTCGAACCGGATCGCCTCGGTGCACAGATCAAGCGCTTCCTGGATTCGCGCGCCGCTGTTGTAGAGGAAGGACAGCAACGCATGATCGCGCATTCCTTCCAGCGTCGATCGGTCGGGTTGCGCGAGAATCGCCTCCACCTCCATCGGCTCAAGATAACAGGGCGCAGGGATCGGTGCCCGCTTGATCGGTACCGCGAGGATCTCGGCACACTGCGCGATATACGTTGGCTCCTTACCCGCCACGAAGTTGAAGAAGCTGCGGATCGCGGCAAGCCGGCAGTTACGCGTGCCGATCGTGTCTTGGCGTTCGTGCTCGGCATGACTGAGGAACGCGCTGACCTCGCTGGCGGTGAGGTCAGCCAGGGTGATCTGTGCGACCCCGCCGCCCTTTCGCTCCGCGACGAACCGGAGGAACAATCGCCAGGTGTCGCGATAGGACCGGATGGTATGGATCGATGCATTGCGCTGCTCGGCCAGCCACTCATGGAAGAAGGTGCGCAGCAACGCGGGGAATGGGTCTGTCTTTCTCATGGCCGGGCCTCCTGCATCAGATTAAGGCAGGACGCGCCAACTACGCGGAACCGCTCACTTGCCTCCTGTAGCAGGTCCTGTGTGACGGTGATGTAGACCAACGTCGAGTTGATATCCCGGTGCCCCAGATAGGTTGCGAGGAACGGCAGCCTGTCCTGCGGATTGATGCCGGACCGATACCATTGGAGGATACGGTTCACGACCATCGAGTGACGAAGGTCATGAAGACGTGGCCCGGTTCGCCCATCTTGTGGCTTGAGTTTGGCGCGACGAAGGATGTCGACAAGCAGCCAGGCGATTGCTGCTGAGGTGTAGCGTCCATTCCCCTGGTCATGCCAGAACAGCCCGGACTGCGGATCCAGCGGCGCTCCAGCGCGTCGTCTGGCATCCAGATAGGCGCGCAGTTCGGCCATCACGGTGTCGGGCAACGGCAGGATTCTGGTCTTGAAGAATTTTGTCTCCCGGACGGTGATTGTGCCGTATTGGAGGTCCACGTCGCCAAGATCGAGGCGCGCCACCTCGCTTCGCCGCAGGCCAGCGCAGTATGCCAGCAACAGCATGGTATACGCGCTCAACGGTCGCAGTGGTGCCCGCGGCGACGGATAGGACCGCGCGATCTCCAGCATTCGCCGCACATCGGCGGGGCTGTAGATATGCGGTTTCCGATATTGCCGCACCACTTCCTTTTGCGGCCGTGTGTCTGGTCGCCTCGCCGGGATGCTCGGGTCCAGATGGCGGAGAGCCTTGGCCAGGGCGCGCCGCAGCTTTTCGCATTCAGCGGCGTGATTGCGGGTGGGCTTGGCTGCCGCCCAATGCTCCAGCATCACTGCGACCGGTTCGGCCGCAAGTTCCGGATGAGCCTGAAGGAACCGGTCGAACCGCAGAAACCACGCGGCCTGCGTCGTATAGCGGTATCCACGGCTGCGCATCAGCGCGACATGATCGCGCATGATCTCGCCCAACACACTGCCGAACGGTTTGGGGCGGCGCAGAGCGGCGAGGGCTTGATCCGGCATCGATGACGCCAAGGCCTGCCAGATAGGCCTGCTTTGATTGACGCTGTACTCGCTACGCAGCACGACAATGTAATTGCTGGCGATCATCTTCATCTCGACCAGGTGGTCAAGGAAGCGGTCGACGATGCCGGCACGGTGTAACAGCGTCGATGGATGCCAGCATGTTCCCCATTCTCGCAGCCATGCCTCCAGCACCTGCCGGTCGGTGCCTGGGTAACGCTCGGCAACGTCCTGGAAGCCGTGAAGGACTTGGCGATAATAGGTGCGACTGTTGGCGCTGCGCAGTCGCAGTTTTCCCAGATAGCGGGCGATGACGGCGCGATCAGGTTCAGGCCATGCGCTCATGAGAGCACCTCCGATCCCGGCACGTCGAGCGCGATCGTCCTCAGATCCTCGGTTGCAAGCTTAAGGTAGGGGATCGTCGACTCGACCGATCGATGCCCGAGCAGGTCGCCGATGACCTTTTGCGGCACCGACGCGCGCAACAGTTCGACCGCCCCGGGCATGGCGGAACACATGAGGCCCGCATTTCCCCGGCGGCTTGACTCCGGCAGACCATAGCCGCCGGCGGATCTCGCTATAGAGATTCCGCAAGGGGCGATACGGTGCACGCGACCGGATAAAGACTTCCCGCCTGTCGGTCGGCGGACGTCCCCGGCGCAGATAGTCGAGCACCGCCTCGCCGACCGGCGCCATCAAGGGCAAGAACGAGAAGGCACCGGTCTTGGAGTGGCAGATCCGCAAGGACTCCGCGCGCCAGTCGATGTCCTCAAGCAACAGGTTCCGGATTTCGCCCGACCGCAACCCATACGTCGCGAGAAGCTGCAACATCGCATAATCGCGCAGGCCCATCGGCGAGGTATCGTGTTTCGTGGTCTCCAACACCGCGGCGATCTGGTTGCGATCCAGTATCGAGGGCACACCCTCATAGGCGTAAAGCAGGGGCGCGATGACGTGCGGCGAAAGATCGTTCGAGACGTGCCGCGTCTCGCACATGTAGCGCAGCAGCGAGCGAAGCCGTTCAGCAACGTCCTTGAGCGATTTGCGCCGCAGGCCGGGCGTTCGCGTTTCCATGTAAAGATCGATGTCCCGGACACTCAGCCCCTTGAGCCTGGCAACCCCATCACGATCAAACTGCCAGGCAAGAAAGTGCCGCGCCTCCCACATCAGCGCGTCAATGCTTGCGGTTGCTAGGGTCCGGACTCAATTAATTCAGATCCAATAGGCCAAGGTGGCGACGAAGCACAGCGCGGAGAGGAAATTTTGCGCGAGCTTGTCGTAGCGTGTGGCGATGCGACGCCAATCCTTGAGCCGTCC
>JBKQHN010000138.1:0-3214 GCA_052148755.1 Beijerinckiaceae bacterium
ACCTCATGATAGCCAGGCTCGGCAATCCCGGTGTCGAATTCCTTGATATCCGCTCCGGCGACAAACGTCCTTCCGCGGCAGCCAAGCACGATCGCCTTGACGTCCTGGCGACCCGCAAGTTGGACAAAGGCCTGCTTGAGGCCGGCGCGTAGCACTTGATCCATCGCGTTCACCGGGGGACTGTCGATGGTGACTACCGCGATGTTGTCTGCCACGGATATTGCGACGGATTCGGTCATGAGTTCCTCTCTCTAGGTAATTGGCGCCCAGCTCATGCGCGCCGCGCTCATCAGGCGAGCGATGCGCGCCAAGCCGCTGCCGCCGCCGACGATGTCGCGCTCACCTTCAGGCGGAGCGAAGACAGCGCTTTCGTCGGCGACGCGCACATCCGTCGCCTTCAGGCATTGCCGCTGGCGGCGCGAACCTTCAGTTCACCAGAGGGCAATTGCCGTCCTTGAGCGGCCGGAACGCCTCCTCGCCGGGAACCGTCGCGACGACTTTCAACACGTCCCATTTGGACTGCGATTCGGCCGGTGTCTTGACTTGCTGCAGATACATCGGATGAATTTTGCGGCCGTCAGGGCGAATATAGCCCTTGCCGAACAGCGGATCGTCGGTCGGCAGTTCCTTCATCTTGGCAACCACGGCACGGCCGTCGGAGGCCGACCCGAGTTTCTCCACCGCCTTGAGATAGTGCAGAACCGAAGCATAGACGCCCACCTGCATATCGTCCGGCACGTTGTGCGAGGGCAGGAGTTCGACATAACGTTTGGTGAACGCGCGCCCCGCGTCGGTGTAGTCCCAATAGAAGGGGTTGAGGATGAAAGAGCCTTGCGCGGCGGCGAGACCGAGGCCAGGAATGCCCTCGATCCCGAGAATGACGCCGACGAGCTTGTGATCCTTGCCGAGGTTGAATTCGGCTGCCTGTTTCATGGCATTGGTCGTATCTGCCCCGGCATTGGCGAAGGCGATGACGTCGGCGCCGGATGCCTCGGCCTGCAAGAGATAGGACGAGTAATCGGCGGTGCCGAGCGGATGCCGGACCGCGCCGGCGACCGTGCCGCCGTTGGCGACGACGGCTTCGGCAGTCTGCTTCTCGAGATCCTTGCCGAAGGAATAGTCAGCGGTGATGAAGAACCATTTCTTGCCGCCCCGGGCGACGATTGCTTTGCCGATGCCATGGCCATAGGCATAAGTGTCATAGGTCCAATGGACAGTGTTGGGCGAGCACTTGGCCCCGGTGAGCGCGTCGCTGCCGGCGCCCGAGCCAATGAAGACCTTGTTCTTTTCGCGGGCGAGGTCGGCGACTGCAAAGGCGATGGATGAGTTGGGCACATCGAAGATCGCATCGACGCCATCCAATTCGAACCATTTGCGCGCTATATTCGTGCCGATGTCGACCTTGTTCTGATGGTCGGCCGAGATCACTTCGATCTTTCGGCCGGCGACTTTTCCGCCGTAATCCTCGACGGCCAATTGCGCCGCAACGACCGATCCCGGTCCCTGATAATCGGCAAATACGCCCGACATGTCGTTAAGGATACCGATTCGCACTGGCGGATCTTCGGCCATGGCTGCGCCCACGCCCAAGGAGCCGGCCACGAAAAGGCAGCCAGCAGCGAAAACGAACGTTTTCAAACCAAGTCGCATGTTTTCCTCCCGTTGTTTTATCTCTCGTCAAGATTTGTGCTTGCCGGACGAGCTGTCTCATTGACATATTGATATATAACATAACAAATTTTGGGGCAAGCCACTTTGGGGCTGGTTTTCTTTGGCGAGTCGTTTGGGGGCAGGGCGGTGCAGTTCGCGCAGCGTTTCGAGCCGAAGCTCGCGCCGGGCACGTTGCGACACTTGCCCGGAGCTTCAAGCAAGCTTTCTAAGCATGCTTGGCTTTTTGAATTTCGAGCAGCTTTCCTCTTGCTCGAGTTGTGCGAAATCGATCGTGGCCGGAGCCATGCTAAACTGCTCAGGTCGTGCTGCGGGACGATACGGCGAAAGGGAGAAGCATGAGCATGAGCGACGGGCTGAAGGAAGCCGAGCAAGATCAGGCTATGTCGGAAGATTTGGCAGCACTCGATCTGACGAGCTTGCATGCGACGACCGGCTTCATGATCCGGATCGTCCAGTTGCAGATCTTTCAATCCTTTTTCGAGACGTTCAACGGGCGCGGCCTGACCACCGGCGCCTATACCGCGCTCGTCGCGATCCGTGACAATGCCGGCATCCAACAGGGGGTCCTGGCCGATTGCATGCTGATCAAGCGCTCGAACATGACGAAGCTGATCAATAGTCTCGAAGCGAGCGATCTCGTCGAGCGGCGCGTGTCGGCGAGCGACAAGCGCGCCATAGATCTCTATCTCACACTAAGAGGCAAGGCGGTTCTGGCGCAGGTCTTCGATGCGGTCGGGCAGCACGATCTCGATGTGACGCGCGCGCTCTCCCCCATCGAGAGGGAGCGTCTGCTCGATTATCTCAAGCGGATTTCGCAAGATCTGCGCGCCCGCCGGAAGTTCGAAAGCTGACGGGCCGTGGTGGCCGGTGCCCGAACCGCCGGTGATGTCGCGGTTGCATGGCATCTCGCCAAATCCGATACTTGCCAAAAAAGATCTAATTTGACGAAAGTCTAGATCGTCACTGCCGAAATCGATCGAATTATTAGAACATAATGTGCGAAATATTGCCCCTATCCAAGTTGACCCGCCGCAGGCTAAGCGATGGAACATCGCGCGTCACTCAAGACGCCCGTGATTTGAGCCTCAGGGGTAAGCCGTTGGAACCGACGATTGCGCAAAAGACGCCGATAGCTGTCGATGTCGAGGCAGGAAAGACAGTCTACTGGTGCAGCTGCGGACTGAGCACCAACCAGCCATTCTGCAATGGCGCGCATAAACAGACGTCTTTCACACCGCAGGCCTATACGCCCGAACAGGCGGGAAAAGCCTATTTCTGCGCTTGCAAACATACGAAAAACGCGCCGCTTTGTGATGGCAGCCACAAGGCTCTCTGAGCCAACCGTTGGTTCGAGCGAGAAGGTTTCCTCCCAAATCTTCGCATGTCCGGGAAACTGCGTGAATTCGAATTATTTGGATAGCTTGCTCGAATCTTTTTTCTGAGCTCCGACTCGCTGCCTAGAGCGGGATGCGGAAAAGTGGAAGCCGGTTTTCCGCTAAAATCCCGCTCTAATTTCTTGGAATCGATCACGATGATTTTGGAT
>JBKQHN010000139.1:0-25217 GCA_052148755.1 Beijerinckiaceae bacterium
ATTATTTCAGGCACGCAGGCCAGAGCGGGATGAGGAAAAGTGGGAACCGGTTTTCCGCCCGCATCCCGCTCTATTTTATTGGAATCGATCACGTTCATGATTTTGGATTGATTCAATCCAAAATCATCGTGATCTAGGGGCAGCTTCGTCGACATGTTTTCGACCGAGTGGCCGTTCGAGAACATCGATCACGCGGACGAGCTGAACGACCAATACCGCACTCCTTATTCGCAGCAATGAAAGAGGCGGCAAAGGGAGCAAAAGGAGGGAGTGCCGGCATGCCCACAAGACCCGCGTTCGCGAACGGTGTCTAGCGGCAGGTCGGCTTCCTTGTCAGTCAGGTATTCGCATCGGGGCAGCTTGCGGTACGGAGCCGGCCGCCGCGGCACTGTCCCGTTTACGGTGTTGCGTTTGCCGCGCCGGTTGGCTGATTTAGTTCAGTATTTTCGAGCTGTTGAATCGATGATACTCGTGCAAATCTCCAAAGCGGGATAGTTCGATTTATTGCGTACCGCATCGATTCCCTAGACGGGGGCTGCGAGGTGCTGGCGTGGGAAAACTGCTTCTTGAGTTCCTCCGTCCTTATCGGGGCATGATCGCCGTCATTCTGCTGGCCATGTTTGTGCAGACCGCGGCGAGCCTGGCCGCTCCGTGGCCGCTCAAATTCGTCCTCGACAACGCTATTGGGTCGGACCCGCTGCCTGGATGGCTGGCTTGGCTGCTCGGACCGTCACTCGCGGCCAATCGCATGGGGCTCGTCACGGTGGCGGCGCTGACCATCGTGCTCATCGCGGTCATCAGCGCGATCGCCAATTTTCTGAACTTCTACTACAGCGAGAGCGTCGGGCAATGGGTCGCCGACCGCATGAGGATGCGGGTCTTCCACCATCTCGATCGCTTCTCGCTAAGCTATTTTGACAAGACCCAGACTGCGACGCTGCTGTCGACTATAACCGACGATATTTCAACGATTCAGGGTTTTGTTTCATATTCGATGCTCCTCATTTTGATCGACCTTCTCACCATTGTTGGGATGTTCGGCATCATTTTGGCGCTAAACGTCGAGTTTGCCCTGATCACCCTGGGGGCGACGCCACTGTTCATTCTCTTTCTTTTGCGGTTCAGGAATGCGATTGTGGCGTCGTCGCGCGAACTGCGCAGAAAGCAAAGCAACATCGTTGCCATCGTCCAGGAAAGCCTCCAGTCGATGCGCGTCGTATCGGCTTTCGGCGCTCAGGACGCGGAAGAGGCCCAGCTAACCAAGGCAAGCAAGGAGACGGTCGAGGCCGCGCTGAAGGCGCGCAAATTCAGCTCCCTGCAGTGGCCGGCGCTTGGCATTGTCGTCTCTGTCTGCACTGCCGTTGTCATCTGGTGCGGCGCGTCCTTGATCCTGTCTGGAGCGATGACCGTGGGAGAGCTGACCGTACTCGTCACATATCTCGGCAGATTCTTCTTACCCTTTCAGGACCTCATCAATATTTCCAATAACGTAGCACTGGCCGCAGTGGCGGCAGAACGCGTTCGGGCAATTCTCGACATTGATATGAGCCTCCCGGAGCGTACCGATGCCCGAAACGAAGGGCCGAAATTCGGGGAAATAATCTTCGAGAAAGTCGGCTTCAGTTACGATGAAAGAATCATTCCCGCGCTTAGCGATATCAGTTTCACTGCCAAGCCGGGACAACTCATAGGAATTGTCGGGCCGACTGGCTCAGGCAAGAGTACCGTGGCAAGTCTAATCCCGCGTTTTTACGACGTGAGCTGCGGAAGAATCCTGATCGACGGGGTCGACGTTCGCGATTACAAGCTCCAGGCACTGCGGAGTCGAATTGGCCTAGTCTTGCAAGACATTGTTCTTTTCCGCGGGACCGTGCGCGAGAATATTGCGTACGGCCGACCAGACGCCTCCCTTGAGGAAATTATCGAGGCCGCGCGCCTCGTCAGCGCCGCAGAGTTTATATCGAAGCTGCCAAACGGCTACGAAACGCAGGTCGGTGAGCGAGGCCTTACCCTCTCAGGCGGCCAGCGGCAACGGATCGGTATTGCGCGCGCGATCATACGCAACGCAACCATCCTCATTCTCGACGAACCGACCGCCGCTCTCGACGCCGAATCGGAGAAGCTTTTCATGAAGGTGCTAGCCCAGGTCAGGGCGGGGCGGACAGTGATTATAATTGCCCATCGCTTAAGTGCAATCCGCAACGCCGACAAGATTTTTGTCATTAAGGACGGCGGCATAGTTGAACAGGGAACGCACGATGAGCTTCTCGCAGTAAACGGCACTTACGCTGCTCTTTATCGCGTCCAGTTCGAGCATCCGGTCGTTGCGTAGCGCGAGCCGGCATCCGGTCGATCGGGTCGGGCGATCTCCTCCTGGATTTTCGGATCATCGATAAGGCGACAGACTGATTCGGAGGGAACAATCCGGAAGGTCGTTGACGGAAGGGCGGATGGTCGGGATCATGCGCGAGGCGGATCGTGAACCGGTCTCGAGGGCGGCAAAGCGGCACGGGATCAGCGAGCAAATAGTCCACAGCTGGCGGTTCGGCGGTTTGCGTGTTATTCTGGCAAGTGTTCTTCCGCGTCAGTTGAGGGCAGGCAATCGCAACTGGGCGAACCGGATGTGGCGGCCGCGGCGGGCTTGACGGCTTCGAGTGTTGTCGACCTCTGTGAGGAATCTGATGGGTGCCATCAACGCTTGGGAACAACACCAACCGAGTTTTCGCTTCGATCCCTTGGATCCGGAGTATCTCGCCAACCCCTATCCATTTCTCGCAGAGGCCGCATCAGCAGCTGCACCTGTCTTCTACTGCGAGGCGATCGATTACTGGATCGTGACGCGTTACCACGATATCCAGGACATCCTTCGCTCACCCGCACTTTTCTCCGCAGTCAACGCCGACTGGCTGCTATTCACTCCATGTCCAATGGCGACAAGGGCGCTCGATGATGGAGGATTGGGGTCAGTGCCGACTCTGACAAATGTCGACCCAGCAACGTACGACCGCGTGCGAAAGATCGCGAATGTCGCCTTCGCGCCGAAGCGCGTGGCCGAAATGGAGCCGTTCGTTCGCGACCTGACAGCTCGATTCTGCGCCGAGCGCCTGGGCGACGGGCAGGCTGACATGGTGCGGGATTTTGCATGGACGCTCCCCGCGCTGGCGCTGTTCCGAATTTTGGGGGTTCCTGATGACGAGCTACCACGCGTGAACGAAGGCTCCTGGCGTCGCATCTTGTTGATCTATGGTCGACCGTCGGAGGCGGAACAGGCGAACGCCATGGAGGGGCTTGCGGCATTTTGGCAATTCGCGGAAAGCCTCGTCCGGGACCGAATACAAAAACCGCGCCAGGACTTCGTCAGCGAGCTGGTAAATTGCAGGGACGCGAAAGGACAGTTTCTCGCGGTCGAACAATCCGCAACGGTCATGTTAAACTTGCTGTTCGCAGGCCACGAGGCGACGACGGGCCTCCTCGGCAATCTCTTTCGTAGGCTTCTTGCCGATCGCAGCTCCTGGGAAGCGATCTGCCGCGAACCGAAATTGATCCCTGGAGCAGTCGAAGAGGTCTTGCGCCTAGACAGCTCTGTCATTACCCGGCACCGACGGACTACCCAGGAGGTAGACATCGCCGGCGTGCACATCCCTACGGGAGCGAGATTGCTGCTGCTCCTCGGGGCAGCGAATCGCGACCCTTCCGTTTTTTCCGAGCCCAATCGCTTCGACATTCGGCGGCCAAATGCGCGCGCACATCTCTCTTTCGGCTCAGGACCGCAGTTTTGCCTGGGCGCATCACTCGTGCGTCTCCAAGGAAAGGTCGTTCTGGAGGAAATGTCCACTCGCATCCCCAATTTGCGGCTTGTTCCCGGCGTGGAGCGAAAATTCGCGCCGAATGTCTCGTTTCACAGCCCGCTATCGTTGCCGGTCGAATGGGGGGAGACGGCATCGTTTCAGGTTGCACAGTGACCAGAGGATGCCACTTCCGATGCGGGCGGTCGATGGCCCACTGCGTCAGATATTGCAGAGGATTGCTGCGATGATCATACGATGGCAATTCGCACAAAACATATCCAGTGTCGTCATCATGCGCTCGGTGCAGGCAGCCTCGCATCACCCAAATTGGATGCTGCGTTCACCATAGACGGCAACGAGATTCGTCCGCGAAGCGCATTTACACGATTAGCTGGCCAACTCGGCTGCGGTTTTCTTTTCCTTTGCGGGCATCGCTTAGTAACCAAGTCGGGTTAGCACCGCTGAAATGCGACACCGGGCGGGTCCTGTCAGTGCGGTCTAATTGCAGGTCGTTACGTGGCCGGTGCTAAAGCATGTTACCGTTGGCGTCGTCGCCGCCATGATCGCAATTTCGCGATTGACATCTTCGCGATGTAAATCGGCAATATATTTCTTCCATTCGCAATCAAACTGCTTGGGAGTAATTTGATGTGTGTCGACTTCCTGAGCAAGGACAAGTCTATAGGCTAGCGCCTCTTGGATTTCCGGGCTATCGGCGTGTCCAAGCATCGACAGGCGTAGCCGGCCAATACAAAGTGCACGGCTATATCGAGGAGCCGATCGATTGGAATCCGTCGAGCGGGCGCGGGATCGCTTGCGGCGAGCAGCGTCAACACATCGCGCGCGCTCAATAGCGCACGCTTTGTCGCCACCCTCTTTCCTTTGGACGATGACTGGCCAGGGCTTTCGCCTTGGCCTCTTTTTTAGGCTGCATCCGCATATGGCGCGGTATGTTCGCGCCGGATGGCGGCCTGCTTGCGATCCGGCACAAAGATCTTGCGTAGGCGGTATGAAATTATAATAGAAAAATCGTGATGCCTCAGGCTAGGGCAGCCTTTCAACTAATAACAACGGCAGGTTGGACTAGGAGCGCAGGCTTTGCCAAGCCAATCTTAGGCCTGGCCATTGCTAGGGCCTTGCGAGCAGTCCATCTCGTCCTGAAGTACGGGAAGCAATTGGCCAGCCCCCGTCGGGTGATCCAAAGTGAATGTTAGTGAATGACCGGCCTCGGCGCCACTGCTGGTTTGGCCGACTTTGGCGCCGGCCACCTGCTTCAGCTCGCTCACATCCTGTCAACCGCCCGTTTAAGCCTCACTTTGCCTCAGGAGCGGGCGGTGGAGACAAAGTCTCGGGATCTATCGCCGGCTTGTCCACTTTGACCTGATCTTTATCTTTGTCTTTTGCTGGTTCGAGCACAGCCTTGCTCGGCTCTTCGGTCTGCGGGCGCTGTGGCGGCTTTGGCAAAGTCGCATGGCTCGGATTGGGGAGCGGAGCTTTGGGGCCGAGCAGCGTGTCTTCGATGAGACGCCCCTCATAGACGTCGAAGACGAGGCGGTGGCGCATTCCGCGGGCGTCTTCCGCCTCAACAAGGTAGATACGGCCCTTCCGACGGGGGGTCGCGATGAGGTGTAGGTGTCGTTGCGCCACAAGCTCACGAACTGCAGCGAGCGGAATGGCGGCGTGGCCCTCCGGATACATGACTTCCGGACCCGGAACGCCATAGTCTTCGTAATAAAACCTGTCCGGCCGCTCAAAATATTGCGCTTGCGCCGGCGCAGAAGCCAAACCGGTGGCGAAGACGGCGGCAAGGCCCACTCCAGCCGACGCGGCCATGCTCGCGCAGACGCGCCAGGCAGGGGCGACCCGTGCTTCAATCGAAGAATTCATGCGCGTCTCCTATTTTGAACATGCTCTTTTTTGAACGTGCCATTTCGACGATGACGGTCTGCGCAGATTACGGCGAGGATTAGGCTATTGCGCCTCCTGCGATGTCGAGAAAATGGCTGATTTCGTTCGGATCCGTCGCGAACGACGTCACGAGCCGCACGAAGACGGAATCGGCTGCAGGCTGCACGCGTTTCCTGTCGCCGTCGGCGATAGACCAGAGATAGTAATTGGCGCCGGCCGCTTTCAGCGCTAGATCGATGCGGGGCGGCAACAGGGCGAAGACTTCATTGGCTTCCGCCGGCCATGCCAAACGCACGCCGGGGACGCTGTTTAATCCGCCGGCGAGTTTCGCCGCATGGGCATTGGCGCTTCGGGCGAGGTCAAGCCAATGGTCAGCAGCAAGATAGGCGGCCATTTGGGCACCGAGAAAGCGTCCCTTCGAAAGCGTGTGGCCACTGCGCTTGCGCTGGAAGGGGAAATTCGCGGCTCGCTCGGGATCAAAAAAGATGACGGCTTCGCAGGCCAAGGCGCCGTTCTTGGTCGCGCCGAAAGATAGGACGTCGATCCCCGCTTGCCAGGTCATCTGTGCCGGCGTGCAATTTTGCGCAACGAGCGCATTTGCAAAACGCGCCCCGTCCATGTGAACCGCGACGCCGGCCGCATGCGCGATCCTCGACAGCTCTTTGATCTCCGCGCCCGAATAGACCGTGCCGCATTCGGTCGCCTGCGACAATGAGAGAACCGCCGGCTGAACTTGCTTGACCAGGCCGCGCGGAAAGGCGGCGAGCGCATCTTGCAGGGCCGCAGGCCCGATTTTGCCGGCCGCGCCCTCGATCCCAATGAGCTTGGCGCCGGCCGTAAACATTTCCGGAGCGCCGCACTCGTCTTCCATCACATGTGCGCCTGCATGGCAGAAGATTGCCCCCCACGGCGGCGACAAAGCGGCGAGCGCGAGCGCATTGGCGGCGGTTCCCGTGGTGACGAGGAAGCTCGCCGTGCGACATTCGAAGATTGTGTCGATCTGCGCCAAGGCGCGCGCCGTCCAAGGATCGCTACCATAGGCGGGCGCCGTGCCATGCATCGCGGCGGCGATCGCCTCGAGTATTTTTTGGCTTACGCCAGCGACATTGTCGCTTGCAAAATCCATCGAGCGTCCAATCTCTCGTGTCGTCTGGCGGCTTTTTGGCTTCTCGCGCCCGGCAGGGCAAGCCGAAGCGAAGCTAATCCGGACGGCGGGGAAACGCCGGCGGAAATTCGCTCCGCCATACCGGCGGCAGGAACTTGCCCACATTTCGTCCTTTTCCCGATAACGTTCTTGTGTTTTTTTTCAAATCTGTAATGTTCCCTTCGGTTATAGGACAGCTTTGCTGACCTTTTAACGGTGGATCAAAGTTCAGCTCTTTTTCGGGGCCGGCGCAGAATACGACCAATCTTTGCTAAGTGCGGCAATTGGCTGGCTTTTTTCGTGACCGGTGAGGAAGCGACGGATGGCTGCTGGAAACGACAAGACGTCCGCGGGGATCGGTCAGGCCGGCCGATCCAAATGCGCAGCGCATTCTGTCCCCTCTCTTGGTTTGATTGCGGAGTTTCCATCAATGCGCACCACGGGCTTGCACGAATTTGCGACAGAAGCCTTGGCATTTCAGGATCCCGGCCTGCCGCAGGCGCAAGGGCTTTATGCGCCGCAGCGCGAGCATGACGCCTGCGGCGTCGGTTTCATAGCCGATTTGCACAACCGCAAGTCGCATGAGATCATCGCACAGGGTCTGCAGATTCTGCTTAATCTCGATCATCGCGGCGCTGTCGGTGCCGACCCCAAGGCGGGTGACGGCTGCGGAATGCTGTTGCAGATTCCGCACCGTTTCTTTGTCGCGGAAGCCAAGCGGCTCGGCTTTGCCTTGCCGGAACCCGGCCACTATGCCATCGGCGCGTTCTTTCTGCCGCGAGATCCTGCCGGTCGCCGCATTGTCGAAACCATCATTGAGGCGACTGTCGCGGCCGAAGGGCAGGTTCTGCTCGGCTGGCGCGATGTGCCGGTCGAGTCCTCTGGTCTCGGCGAAAGTGTCAAGCCGACCGAGCCGGTGATCCGGCAGATCTTCGTCGGGCGCGGCATGGGCTTAGCCGATCAGGACACGTTCGAGCGCCGGCTGTTCATTCTGCGCAAAGTGATTTCCAACGCGGTCCATCATCTGCGCGATCCGCGCGTCGCTGGGTTCTATCCGGTTTCCTTGTCTTCTCGGACGCTGGTCTACAAGGGCATGTTGCTTGCGACCCAGCTCGGCGACTATTTCAAGGATCTCTCCGATCCGCGGTTCGAATCGGCGCTCGCCCTCGTGCATCAGCGCTTCTCGACCAACACATTTCCGACTTGGTCTCTCGCACATCCCTATCGGATGGTCGCCCACAACGGCGAAATCAATACTTTGCGCGGCAATCTCAATTGGATGGCGGCGCGCCAGGCGTCCGTCGCCTCTGATATTTTCGGGTCGGAGATTTCCAAGCTTTGGCCGATCTCCTACGAGGGCCAGTCCGACACGGCCTGTTTCGACAATGCCCTCGAATTCCTCGTTCAGGGCGGCTACTCGCTTGCTCACGCTATGATTATGCTCATTCCCGAGGCATGGACCGGCAATTTTTTCATGTGCGAGGAGCGGCGCGCCTTCTACGAATATCACGCTTCTCTGATGGAACCTTGGGATGGGCCGGCCGCAATGGCTTTCACCGACGGTCGGCAAATCGGTGCGATGCTAGACCGCAACGGCCTGCGTCCGGCGCGCTATGTCGTCACCGAGGATGGCCTCGTCGTCATGGCGTCGGAAGCGGGGGTCTTGCCGATTCCGGAAGAAAGGATCATCCGCAAGTGGCGGCTGCAGCCTGGCAAAATGCTGCTCGTCGATTTGGAACAGGGACGGATCGTCTCCGATGATGAGATCAAGCAGACGCTCGCCACATTGCAACCCTATCGCGAATGGCTGCAGCGCACCCAGATCAAGCTCGAGGAATTGAAGCCGGTCGAACCGCGCTCGACGCGAACCGATGTCTCTTTGCTCGATCGCCAACAGGCCTTCGGCTATACGCAGGAAGATCTCTCGCTTCTGATGGCGCCAATGGCGGTGACGGGCCAAGAGGCCATCGGTTCAATGGGCACCGACACGCCGATTTCGGCCTTGTCGAGCAAGCCGAAACTGCTCTACACCTATTTCAAGCAGAACTTCGCTCAAGTGACGAACCCGCCGATTGATCCGATCCGCGAGGAGCTCGTCATGAGCCTCGTCTCGTTTATCGGCCCGCGTCCCAATATCTTTGATCACGAAGGCAATTCGAGGCGCAAGAGACTCGAGGTCAAGCAGCCAATTCTGACCAATGCGGATCTCGAAAAGATCCGCTCCATCGGCCATGTCGAAGAAACCTTCGATAGCAAGACCCTCGATATCACTTACGGTTCCGAACATGGTGCGCCCGGCATGGGCCAGGCCTTGACGCGGCTTTGCGAGAGGGCCGATCAGGCGGTGAGCAGCGGTTTCAATATCATCATCCTTTCGGATCGCTCGGTCGGGCCCGATCGCATTCCTATACCAGCGCTCCTCGCAACGGCCGCCGTCCATCATCATTTGATCCGCAAAGGCAAGCGGACCTCGGTCGGGCTCGTGGTCGAGACCGGAGAGGCGCGCGAAGTGCATCATTTGGCGCTGCTTGCGGGCTATGGCGCGGAAGCCATCAATCCCTATCTCGCTTTCGAGACGCTCGCCGCGATGGCGGACGAATTTCCCGAAGAAGTCGACGGCTACGAGGCCTGCAAGCGCTTTATCAAATCAATCGACAAAGGCCTGTTGAAGGTCATGTCCAAGATGGGAATTTCGACCTATCAGTCTTATTGCGGCGCACAGATCTTCGATGCCGTCGGCCTCGCCGATGACTTCGTCGCGCGTTATTTCACCGGCACCGCCTCGCAAATCGGCGGCATCGGTCTGGCCGAGATCGCCGAAGAATCCGTGCGGCGCCACAAGGATGCTTTCGGGGATGCGCCCATCTATCGCAATGCGCTCGATGTCGGCGGCGATTATGCATACCGCATCCGCGGCGAAGCGCATACCTGGACCCCGCAATCGGTATCCTTGCTGCAGCATGCGGTGCGCGGAAATGCGCAGGAGACCTATCGCGCCTATTCGACCGTCATCAATGATCAGAGCGAACAGCTTCTGACGATTCGCGGCCTGTTCCGAATCAAAACGGCCGAAGAGGATGGGCGCGAGCCCATACCCCTCGACGAGGTCGAGCCTGCGTCCGCGATCGTGCGGCGCTTCGCGACGGGCGCCATGTCGTTCGGCTCGATTTCGCGTGAGGCGCACACGACGCTTGCGGTCGCCATGAACCGGATCGGCGGCAGATCCAATACCGGTGAAGGCGGCGAAGAAGCCGATCGCTTCAAGCGGCTCCCCAACGGCGATTCGATGCGCTCGGCGATCAAACAAGTGGCCTCCGGCCGCTTCGGCGTGACGACAGAATATCTCGTCAATTCCGACATGATGCAGATTAAGATGGCGCAGGGTGCCAAGCCAGGCGAAGGCGGCCAATTGCCCGGCCACAAAGTCGATGCGGTGATCGCCAAGGTGCGGCATTCGACGCAGGGTGTCGGCCTCATATCGCCGCCGCCGCATCACGATATCTATTCGATCGAGGATCTGGCGCAGCTCATCTTCGACCTGAAGAACACGAACCCCGAGGCCGATGTCTCCGTCAAACTCGTTTCGGAAGTTGGCGTAGGAACGGTCGCCGCGGGTGTCTCCAAGGCACGTGCCGATCATGTCACGATCTCCGGCTTCGAGGGCGGCACCGGCGCCTCACCCTTGACTTCCATCAAACATGCCGGAAGTCCCTGGGAAATCGGTTTGGCCGAAACCCATCAGACGCTCGTCCTGAACAAGCTGCGCTCTCGCATCGCCGTGCAGGTCGACGGCGGCTTGCGGACGGGGCGCGATGTCGTGATCGGCGCTTTGCTCGGGGCTGATGAATTTGGCTTTGCAACTGCGCCGCTCATTGCGGCCGGCTGCATCATGATGCGCAAGTGCCATCTCAACACATGTCCGGTCGGTATTGCGACCCAAGATCCGATGCTGCGCAAGCGCTTCGTCGGTCAGCCTGAACATGTCATCAATTTCTTCTTCTTCGTCGCCGAAGAAGTGCGGGAGTTGATGGCCGCATTGGGCTATCGCAAGTTCGACGAGATGATCGGGCAAATGCAAATGCTCGATCGCCAGAAGGTTATCGAACATTGGAAGGCCAAGGGGCTCGATTTTTCGAAGCTCTTCCATAAGCCGCGGGCGGAAGAGTCCAGGGCCATCTTCCGTTCGGAGCGGCAAGATCACAAGCTGGCGAACGTGCTTGACCGGGAACTTATCGCGCAAGCGCAGCCTGCGATCGAGACGCGCGCCAAGGTTTTGATCGAAACGAAGATCAACAACACGAACCGCACGACAGGTGCCATGTTGTCCGGCATGATCGCACGTCGCTATGGCCATGCCGGCCTGCCCGACGGAACGATCCATGTGCGCGCCAAAGGCACGGCCGGCCAGAGTTTCGGCGCTTGGCTGGCGCGCGGGGTCACGCTCGAACTTGAGGGCGAAGCCAATGACTACGTGGGCAAAGGCCTCTCTGGCGGCCGTATTGTCATCTATCCTCCAACGGCGACGCGTATCATCCCGGAGGACTCGATCATCGTCGGCAATACCGTGCTTTATGGGGCCATCTCTGGTGAATGCTATTTCCGCGGTGTCGCGGGCGAGCGTTTCGCCGTGCGCAATTCGGGCGCGATCGCCGTCGTCGAAGGGACTGGCGATCATGGCTGCGAATATATGACGGGAGGCGTCGTCGTGGTCATCGGGCCGACCGGCCGCAATTTCGCCGCCGGCATGTCGGGCGGCATTGCTTACGTCCTCGATGAAGACGGCACATTCGAAAAACGCTGCAACCTCGCAATGGTTGAACTCGAGCCGGTCGCGGAGGAAGAAGAGCTCAACCAGCGTCTGCATCATCAAGGTGGCGACCTTGCCGGCCATGGCCGTGTCGATGTGATGCGCGACATGACGCGCTATGACGCTGAGCGCCTGCATCAGCTCATCTCGAACCATTTGAAATTCACCGACTCGGCGCGGGCGCGGGCACTGCTTGACAAATGGGACGAATATAAGCCGAAATTCCGCAAGGTCATGCCGGTTGAATACAGGCGAGCGCTTACGGAACTCATGGCGCAGCAGGAAGACGAGCTGCCGCTCCTAGCCGCGGCGGGAGAATGAAGCCGGCGGATCAGATAGACACAAATCCATGGCGCGCCCTCCTTCTCCCGCTTGCGGGAGAAGGTGCCGAACGAAGTGAGGCGGATGTGGGGATCTTACAAGTAGAATCATTCCTCATCCGACCCTCGCTAACGCGAGGGCCTCACCTGCTCATCATGTGATGCTCGCAATTGGCATCGAAAAAGACGATAAACAGGGGGTACTATGCGCAGCGTGCTAGTCGTTGTCGCTGCAATTACTCTCGCAAAGCCTGCATTCGCTGCCGAGTATGGTTGCGTACAGCTTAACGAAAACCGATGGTAAAAAGATTGTCATTCGGGGCAGTGCGTTGTGAAATTTGGCCGAGTTCTGCGGTTCGATTGCAGTGGGGCACAAGCCGAATTCAAAGAATGCCTAGCGCGTCATGGGAATGATTGCGGCTGTCTCATACCGTCTGCGGATGGACATGTACATTCGCCGGATACGGATGGTTGTCCATTCGTCTCTGGCAGGGGATGGTAGGGGGATCGGATAGGGCATGGGAAAGGTGACAGGCTTCCTCGAAATCGATAGGCGGGATCGGCGTTATGCACCGGCCTCCGATCGGATCCGGCATTACAAGGAATTCGTGATCCCGCTTTCAGAAGAAGCGACGAAGGATCAGGCGGCGCGCTGCATGAATTGTGGCATTCCCTATTGCCACAATGGCTGTCCGGTCAATAATCAAATCCCGGACTGGAACGACCTCGTCTATAGATCCGATTGGGAAGAAGCGAGCCGCAATCTCCATTCGACAAATAATTTTCCGGAATTCACCGGGCGCGTTTGTCCGGCACCTTGCGAGGCGTCCTGTACGCTCAATCTCGTCGACAGCCCGGTGACGATCAAGATGATCGAATGCGCCATCGTTGATCGCGCCTTCGCCAATGGCTGGATCGCGCCGGAGCCGGCCAAGCACAAGACGGACAAACGCGTCGCAATCGTTGGCTCAGGCCCTGCGGGTCTCGCCTGCGCGCAGCAGCTGGCACGCGTCGGCCACGAGGTTCACGTCTTCGAGAAGAATCACAAACCCGGCGGCCTGCTGCGCTACGGCATTCCCGACTTCAAGATGGAAAAGCATCTGATCGACCGCCGTATCCGGCAGATGGTCGCCGAAGGCGTCACATTTCATTGCGGCGTCAATGTTGGGATCGACATCGAGCCGCATCGGCTCGTCGAAGACTATGATGCGATCGTCCTCGCCGGCGGCGCCGAACTGCCGCGCGATCTTGTCGTGCCCGGGCGCGATCTCGCCGGAATCCATTTCGCGATGGACTTCCTGCCGCAACAAAATCGCCGCGTCAATGGGGAGCCGATCCTCAGCAATGAGCCGATCCTGGCCGCCGGCAAAAACGTCATCGTGATCGGCGGCGGCGATACTGGCTCCGACTGTATCGGCACTTCGGTGCGGCAGGGTGCGATCTCCGTCACGCAGCTCGAAATCATGCCGCTGCCGCCGGAGAAGGAGAACAAGCTCCTCACCTGGCCGCATTGGCCTTTGAAGCTGCGGACGTCGTCGAGCCACGAAGAAGGTGCGAAGCGCGATTTCAGCATTGTGACGAAGGCGTTCTGCGGCGAGAACGGCAGCGTCACCAAGCTCAAATGTGTCCGTGTCGACGCCAAGATGCAGGAGATCCCCGGCAGCGAATTCGAACTCCCGGCCGATCTCATCCTGCTGGCCATGGGCTTCGTCTCGCCGGTGCGTGAAGGTCTCATCGAAAAGCTCGGCGTCAAGCTCGATCAGCGTGGCAATGTTGCGGCCGATACTTTCGCCTACAAGTCCTCGCGTGACAAAGTCTTTGCCTGCGGCGACATGCGGCGCGGCCAATCCCTCGTCGTCTGGGCGATCCGTGAAGGACGTCAGGCAGCGCAGGCGGTCGATCTGCATCTGATGGGATCAAGTGTTCTGCCGCGCTGACGTGGCGTCTTGGTCCGACCGGCAAGAAGACGCGCTAAATCAGGAAGCTGGAGAATGTCCGGCTGGGTCCACGCAACGACCCATGTTCTCATTTTGATTGCGGCGTGAAGACCTGGTTGCTGAAGGGCGAAGCGATCGGCACGCGCATGACGATGAAACCGAACTTGCTTGCTTGGTGACAGCCGTTGCAGGCATCGGTGAGTTTCTCGAAAGCCGCAGAGAAAGTCGCGGGGTCCTGTTTGTCGATGGCCCGCTGGATCTCTTCCAGAGCCGGCGTACTATTCTTCGCGACGAGATCGGTGAAAGACTGGCTGTCGACGGTTTGGAAAAGACGCGTCGCCCCATCGAAGCTTTGCTTCATTGCATTCATTTCATAGCGGGCGAGCGGCCAATTTCCAGCCTTTCCGGCATATCCGAGTTTCAAGTGGCGCATCTGCATGGTGCTCATGTTATCCGCGAGCATCGAAGCAACGGCGGGAGCAGTATCGGCTATCCGCTCTTGCGCTTGAGAGTCCGAAACGCCGATGGCCAAGACGAGAAGAGAAAGTGCAAAGTGTTTCACGGGTCGCCCCAATCAGCAAAGTGGCGGTCCAAATCTGCGGGGGAAGGCCGAAGACCGCCTTGATTCACCTCAATGAAGGACAGCCTTTGGTTCGACATGCGGCGTGCTCGTGACTTCGTCGTCCGGGCGCGATCCGATAGGGGCGCCCTTCGCCGTGTTTACGAAGCATCGAAATCCGCCGGATCGAAGGCGCGAAACTCCGAGCAAAATTCACATGTGACGCCGATCAAGCCGTCGTCACCGATCATATCCTTGCGCTCCTGCGCTGTGAAAGACCGCAGCATGGAGGCGACCCTTTCGTGCGAGCAGCGGCAGGCGGCTTTGACGCTTTGCGTCTCGAAGACCCTGACGCCGCGTTCGTGAAACAGCCGATAGAGCAGCCTTTCGCTCGACAAAGTCGGATCGACGAGCTCGTGGTCCTCGATTGTCGCCGTCAGCGCCTTGGCTTCGATCCAAGCCTCGTCCTCGACCGGGTCCGGGACGAACGTGCCCTCCGGCGCATCGCCCGGATGAAGATCTTGCACGCGCTGGCGCTCGGGTGCGGCTGGAAGAAACTGCACCATGAGGCCGCCGGCACGCCAAGCCGAGCGCGTGCCTGTCAGGTTTTCGGCAACGGCTAGGCGCACGAACGTCGGGATCTGCTCGGATTGCAGGAAATATCGATGCGCCGCCTCCTCGAACCCTTGGCCTTCGAGCGCGACGACGCCTTGATACCGGGACGATTCGTTGCCTTGCTCTATGGTGAAGGCGAGATGACCCTTGCCGAGCAGTTCAAAGCTGCGATCGGCTCGGGCGAGCTTTTCAGCATCATATTGCGCGAAGGCGCGCAGATGGTCCGGCGCATCGAAGTCGACGACGATCATATCGACGAGCCCGTCGGTGCGCGTCTGCAGTTGAAGTCGGCCAGAGGATTTCAAGGAGGCCCCGAGCAGCACGGTGAGAGCCGCAGCTTCGCCGAGGAGACGCGCGACCGGCGGCGGATATTTGTGTTTGGCGAGGATATCATCGACCGAAGCCCCGAGCCGAACGACTCGGCCGCGCACATCGAGCGGCTCCACCGCAAAAGGCAGGACGCTGTCGTCAAGGCCTTCATCGGAGACGACGCGCGAAGCCGCCTTGCCTGGCGGCGTCCTTTCGTTCATGGCTCGTCAATCCCGAAGCACCAGCTAAGAATGCCCTTTTGCGCGTGGAGACGGTTCTCGGCCTCGTCGAAGACGATGGACTGTGGTCCGTCGATCACCTCGTCGGTGACTTCCTCGCCGCGATGCGCCGGCAGGCAGTGCATGAACACGGCGTCCTTATGGGCAACCGCCATCAATTTCGCATTCACTTGATAAGGCGCAAGAAGGCTATGCCGATAGTTCTCGTCTTCATCACCCATCGAGACCCAGCAATCGGAAATCACGGCATCGGCACCACGCGCGGCCTCATAGGGGTCTTGCGTGATGTTGAGACGCGTCTTCGTGGCGCGGGCCCAAGCGACGAGATCGGCCGAGAGGTTGAGTTCGGCCGGTGTTGAGACATTGATCGAAAAGTCGAACCTGTGGGCGGCATGGATCCAGCTCGCCAGCACGTTGTTTGCGTCACCGCTCCACGCGACCGTTCTGCCCTTGATCGGCCCGCGATGTTCCTCATAGGTCATGACGTCGGCCAAAACCTGACAAGGATGCGATTTCTTGGTGAGACCGTTGATGACCGGCACCGTAGCACTTGCAGCGAATTCGTGCAGGTCCGCCACGTCGAGAATGCGGATCACGACGGCGTCGACGAAGCGCGACAGAACGCGAGCCGTATCGGCAATCGTCTCGCCTCGGCCAAGCTGCATTTCCTGGCCGGTAAGCATGATCGTCTCGCCGCCCAGCTCGCGCATTGCTATATCGAAAGACACGCGGGTTCGCGTCGAAGGCTTGTCGAAGATCATCGCCAGGAATCTGCCGGCAAGCGGACGTTCGGGCGCGATCTTGCTCTTCTGCCGGCGCGCTTTGATCGTCTTGGCAAGTTCGAGAATGTGCCGGAGATCGGCACTCGAAACCTCTGACAGATCGAGGAGATCCCGAGGCTTGGCCTTGCTCTTGGCCAAGGCAGCCTTTTTCATGGGTTTGCTCCACTGCGGCCGGCGACTTTGCTATTCGCGTGTCGCGCTGCCGCTGCATCGAGCCGGCGAATACCTTCGCCAACCTCAGCTTCGGTAATCGTGAGCGGCGGAAGCAGCCGCGCAACATTGTCTTGGGCGGCGATGACAATGAGTTTCTCAGCCAGTGCGGCTGCGACGAAGTCATTGACCGGAGCGCTGGTGACCACCCCGAGCATCAGCCCTTCACCGCGGATTTCGGCAATCACACCTGGATGGCGATCCTTCAGTTCTGCGAGCCTTTGCTTGAGTAAAAGGCCCATTTGCGCGACGTGATCGAGAAAACCGTCGGCCAGGATGACGTCGAGCACGGCATTGCCGACCGTCGTCGCAAGCGGGTTACCGCCGAACGTCGTCCCATGTGTGCCGACTGTCATGCCTTTGCCGGCTTCCTTCGTGGTGAGAAAAGCGCCCAGCGGGAAGCCGCCGCCGATCCCCTTAGCGATGGCCATGATGTCTGGCGGCACGCCTACGACTTCATAGGCAAAGAGCTTGCCGAGCCGCCCTACGCCGCACTGCACTTCGTCGTAAATCAGCAGAAGCCCATGTTCGTCGCAAAGCTCGCGCATGGCTTTCAAATGACCCGCCGGAACGACCCGAATTCCGCCTTCACCCTGAATGGGTTCGATGAGGATGGCCGCGGTTTCTGGGCCGATCGCCGCCTTCAAAGCGGCAGGATCGCCGAACGGGACTTGGTCGAAACCTTCCACTTTGGGACCAAAGCCCTCAAAATATTTAGGATTTCCGCCTGCAGCGATGGTCGCCAGCGTGCGGCCGTGAAAGGCGCCTTCGAAAGTAATAATCCGAAATTTGTCGGGCCGGCCGCTCACCGCATGATATTTCCGCGCTGTCTTGATCGCGCCTTCGACCGCCTCGGCGCCAGAATTCGTAAAAAACACGAAATCAGCAAAGGTGAGCTCCGCGAGACGTTTCGCCAAGGCTTCGGTCTGCGGAATCTCGAACAAATTGGACGTGTGCCAGATCTTGTGCGCCTGCTCGACCAGGGCGGCGACGACGTGCGGATGCACATGACCTACCGAATTGACCGCAATGCCTGCACCGAAATCGAGATATCGTTCGCCGTTCGTTGCAATGAGCCAAGCGCCTTCGCCACGTTCGAATGAGAGATGAGTCCGTGCATAAGTTGGCAACAATGACGAGGTCACTTTTTGCTCCGTGAATGATACCGACAGTCATAAGAATTGACCGTTGGGCCGGCCTTGAGTTTTCGCTCTTCGCTTTGAAAAACGAAATTTCGAAAGAGGAATCAAAGTTCGCTCCAAGGCTCTCTCGAAAGTTCTCTCTTGGCGATCCTTGGTAGGAATTGTTGCAACGCCTCTTCGGTAGGGCACACCGAAATCCGCGATCGTATTCCGCCCGCCTTGCGCAAAGGAAAGAATAGTGCCGTCTCGGCGCCTGTTTCCATGCCGCTCTGCCTAGATCACGATGATTTTGGAGTGATTCAATCCAAAATCATCAACGTTATCGATTCTAATAAATTAGAGCGGGATAGGCAGATAAGTTTACGCAATCTGCGTGAACTTGATTGCGCCGGAAAACCGGTTTCCACTTTTCCTCATCCCGCTCTAGCGCGTGATTGCATGAGATTGAATCGCAATCACTCCTTAAGTCTCTGTTTTGACGCGGTCTTGCCCGGCATGTCACCCTGTGCACGCGACCCGGCCGGAGGAATGTCGAAACTGCAGTGTTCCTTGCCCCGGCTTTCGGATCTGCGCGCCGGGCGTCTTGCGATGTCTACGATGTCGCCGCGATCCCGGTTTTGGCGCGGCGTCTTCGGCTGGCTGGCTCCGCGCCTGAGGTACGTGGCGGCGGCTTGGACACGGCCTCTGCGACATTCTTGCCGCGCACTAAGCTAAAACTGCCTAGCGGGGTCGTCGATTTCGAGGTCCCATCCCGATGCTCCGCCGAACTTGCCATGATGAGCCGGTGCGCGGACCGAAGCCGCTTACGACCCTAAAAATCAAAGTGCCGCCCCACAAGGGCGGCAAGAAAGGAGCTCTTAATTTAGGGACTTCATCGGCTCTGGTCAATTGTTTCGCAACTGTTTAGGGCGCCAATCCGCCCCAGCTTAGCCCGGAATTCTGCTACGGGGCGGGGCAGGTGCCCACCAAAACGCAACCCCGGCTTATGTCCACTGTGAGAAATCCGAGCGCGGTTGTGCGGCGCAGCCGCACAAGCGGCTGTTGAAAACACGCCGTTCCCTTTTCAGACTCTTGCGCGGGATTCAACAGCTAGTGTAGCTTTGGTTTTGTCGACTACGACATCTCGTATGGCGGACCTATCTTAAAGTGCAAAGCGTTCAGCGACGCCGGTTGCTCCGGTGCAGCGTTTGCGGATGGATTCGTGCGCCGGAACATTTGGGCTTTCGAGTACGCGCGATTTATCGAGCGCGTGCAAGAACACACCCAGCCCCAGCTCGAGGAGGACTAGATGTCCTGGACTGAAGAACGTGTGGAGCTGCTTCGAAAGCTCTGGCTCGATGGCTTGAGCGCCAGCCGGATCGCCAACCAGCTTGCGAACGGGATTTCGCGCAATGCGGTGATCGGCAAGGTGCACAGGCTCGGTCTTGCCGGCCGTGCCAAGGCGCCCGCAACGGCTGGTCAGCGTCCCCGCGTCAAACCAGCGCGCCCTGCCACACCGCGCCCTGCTGCAGCCGGGCGCGGCAATACGGCATTCGCCCTCAAGCCGCAGCCGATGCCGATCGTGCGACCGCAACCCGAGGATGAAGTCGTGGTCCCGATCTGCGAACCGGTTACGATCATGGAACTGCGGGAAGCGATGTGCCGCTGGCCGCTCGGCGATCCGACGACGGCCGAATTTCGCTTTTGCGGGGGGAAAAAAGCCGCCGCAGGCAGCGGTCCCTATTGCGCTTATCATGGCCGTCTCGCCTATCAGCCGCTGAATGAACGGCGGCGCGAGAGGGAACGCGAACGCCGCCTGCAAAGGTCGGCCTGACGCGCTCTTCCGGCGCCCGTCTGGCTCGGCTATGCAGCGGAAAAGTTGCGGGAGTTTCCGGCCTGTCGGTGATCGGATTTGCCTGATTGATCAGAATGTGCGTCGCATGGCCGGCATGCCGGAATCAGCTTGCATAGGCGAAGATCGCCCGCACCGGTATGAAACGGCCTCGAGCGTGCCCGTTCAGTCGCCTTTGCCGAAGGTCTCATCGAAGGAATAGCCGGCACCGCGAATGGTTCGGATCGGGTCGCGTTCGCCCGTCGCCGTCAGGGACTTGCGCAGCCGACCCACATGCACGTCGACCGTCCGTTCGTCGATATCCGCCGAAAGGCCCCAGACACTGTCGAGCAATTGCGCCCGCGAAAAGACCCGACCGGGCTTCGCCATGAGATATTCGAGCAGACGAAATTCGGTCGGACCGAGATGTATGTCGCGGCCGGAGCGATTAACGCGCCAGTTCTCGCGATCGAGTGTCAGGTCGCCGGCATTCAGCAGAGCAGAGACCCGGTCGGGACGCGAGCGGCGCAAAAGCGCCCGCACCCGGGCCATGAGCTCCGGCACCGAAAACGGCTTGACGACATAGTCGTCGGCGCCGATCGAGAGGCCGCGCACGCGCTCACTCTCGTCGCCACGCGCGGTCAGCATGATAACCGGGAGTGTGCGGGTCGCCTCTCGGGCGCGCATGCGCCGGCAGATCTCGAGCCCTGAGACGCCGGGCAGCATCCAATCGAGGATCACGAGATCCGGCGGTGCTTCGATGAGCCGCAATTCGGCTTCGTCGCCGCGTTCGACACGCTCGACGGTGAAGCCTTCCGCCTCGAGATTATAGGCCAAGAGAAGGCTCAGCGCCGCCTCGTCTTCTACGACGAGGATTTTCGCGGCGGCACCGGAACTGGTGCCGACGCGGTTGAGGTTGGGACGGGTCTCAAGGGTCGTTGTCGGCGCACCATTCATAGTCAAACAGTCCGTTGCAGTGGATTGGAAAGTTGCGGCGGCATGGAAGCAGGTGAGGGACCTTTCGGTCGATCCATTGGCAAGGTTTCACCCGTCACCAGATAAACGACGGTCTCGGCGATGTTGGTGGAATGATCGCCGATTCTTTCTATGTTCTTCGAGCAGAACAGCAGATGCGCGCAAAAAGAAATATTGCGCGGATCCTCCATCATGAAGGTCAGAAGGTCGCGGAACACCGAATCCTCGAGGGCATCGAGTTCGGCATCATTGGTCCAGACCTGACGCGCACGTTCGGCATCGCGCAGAGCATAGGCATCGAGTGCGTCTTTGAGGAGCATGGCGGCCGTCTCGTGCATCGTCTTCAGGCCTATCATTGCGCGCGGAATACGTGGTTCATGGGCGAGCTTCATCGCCCGCTTGGCAATATTCTTCGCCAGATCGCCGACCCGCTCGAGATCGCCCGAAACCCGGATTGCAGCAACAATCTCGCGCAGATCCACCGCCATGGGTTGGCGCCGCGCGATCGTCATGATTGCCTGGTCCTCGATCTCGCGCTGCAGCATATCGAGCCGGGCATCCGTTGCCACCGTCGCAAGGGCGAGGTCAACGTCATAATTGGCGAGCGCATCCATGGCATCGGACAGCATCTTTTCCCCGATCCCACCCATTTCCGCGATTTTGCGGCCGAGAACTTCCAGTTCCTTGTCGTAGGATCGGACGATATGTTCACTCATGGGAGCATCCCCGAAATTCTGCATTCAGCCGAAGCGGCCGGTAATATAGTTTTGCGTCTTTTGTTGTTCCGGCGCGGTGAAGATATGGTTCGTATCGGCGAATTCGACAAGTTCGCCCAGGTACATAAAGGCGGTATATTCGGAAACGCGCGCCGCTTGCTGCATGTTATGGGTCACGATGACGATCGTGTATCTTTCTTTCAACTCGTCAATCAATTCTTCGATCTTCGAGGTCGAAATCGGATCGAGCGCAGAGCACGGCTCATCAAGGAGAATGACTTCCGGGTGGATCGCCACCGTGCGGGCAATGCAAAGTCGCTGTTGCTGACCTCCGGAAAGCGAGAGACCGCTCGCTGCCAGTTTGTCGTGCACTTCGTCCCACAGGGCGGCGCCTCGCAGGGCCGTCTCGACACGGCCGTCCAACTCGGAACGCGGCAGCTTTTCGTAGAGCCTGATTCCGAAGGCAATGTTTTCGTAGATCGACATCGGAAACGGGGTCGGTTTCTGGAATACCATGCCGACGCGGGCGCGCAAGAGGTTGAGATCCTGCCGGGGGTCGAGAATGTTCTCGCCGTCGAGCAAAACTTCGCCTTCGGCGCGCTGGCGCGGATAAAGATCATACAGGCGGTTCAACACCCGCAGAAGGGTCGATTTTCCGCAACCCGAAGGGCCAATCAATGCGGTGACCTTGTTGGCATAGAGCGATAGGTCGACATTCTTGAGTGCCAAATTGTCGCCGTAGAAAAACCGCAGGTCCTTCACCGCCATCTTGGTCGAGAGGTCGGATTTGATCGAATTGAGTCCCGTCATTTGGCGGTCCTTTGTGCGCCGAGCACGCGGGCACTGATCGAGAGAGCTAGCACGGCGAACGTAATGATGAGCGCGCCCGTCCAAGCAAGCTTCTGCCAATCCGCATAGGGGCTCAACGCAAACTGGAAGATCACGACCGGCAGGCTCGGCATCGGCTCATTGAGGTTGGCGTCGAAGAATTGATTGTTGAGCGCGGTGAAGAGGAGCGGCGCCGTCTCGCCGCTGATCCGCGCGACGGCGAGGAGCACGCCGGTGATGAGACCGGTCTTTGCCGCGCGATAGGCCACATAACGAATGACCAGCACGCGTGGCATGCCCAAGGCCGTGCCGGCCTCCCGCAGGCCACCTGGGACGAGCAGCAGCATATCCTCAGTCGTGCGCACCACGACCGGAATGACGAGCAGGGCAAGCGCGACCGCCCCGGCGATGCCCGAAAAATGGCCCATCGGCGCGACCATGATCTCATAGACGAACAAGCCGACGACGATCGACGGGGCGCTGAGCAGAATGTCATTGATGAAGCGGACCACCGCTGCGAGGACCGTCCCGCGGCCATATTCGGCGAGATAAGTGCCTGCGAGCATGCCGATCGGCGTGCCGAATGCGGTGCCGAGGACTGTCATCATGAGACTACCGACGATCGCATTGAGCAGGCCGCCGGAGTTGCCTGGCGGCGGCGTCATCTCTGTGAAAACCCGGAGGGAAATGCCTGCGACCCCTTCCCGCAACAGGGTGAAGAGGATGATGGCGAGCCAAGCGAGACCAAATAGAGCTGCCGCATAGTAGAGACCTATCAAAACGGCATTCATGCGTCGCCGTGCATTGTAGATTGACATGTCTTGCACGAGTCAGGTCCTCCGCGCCTTCATTTCTATGCGCATCAACAAATAGCGCGCCACGGCGAGAACGAAGAAGGTGATCACGAAGAGGATGAGGCCGAGTTCGATGAGCGAGGATGTGTAGAGATCGCCGACGGCTTCAGTGAATTCATTGGCGATCTTTGCCGAAATGGTGGTGCCGGGAGCGAGTAGCGAGCCCGAAATGCGGTCCGCATTGCCGATGACGAAGGTCACCGCCATAGTCTCACCAAGCGCCCGGCCGAGCGCCAGCATGATGCCGCCGATGACGCCAACGCGTGCATATGGAAAGACCACTCTGCGGACGACTTCCGTTGTCGTACAGCCGATCCCGTAGGCGGCTTCCTTCAAGACAGGAGGAACAGCATCGAAGACATCGCGCGAAATCGACGAGATGTAAGGGAGGACCATAATGGCGAGAATGATGCCGGCCGTTAGCATGCCGATGCCGTAGGGCGGCCCGGCAAAGAGCGTGGAGAGAATAGGCACAGGACCGAAGAGCGCGATCAGAACCGGCTGCACATGGTCCTGCAGAAAAGGGGCGAAGATAAACAGGCCCCATATTCCGTAGATGATCGAAGGGATGCCGGCGAGCAGTTCGATGGCAATGCCGATCGGCCGGCGGAAATTTTGCGGGCAGAGTTCCGTCAAGAAGATCGCTATCCCTACGCCGATCGGAACCGCGAAGAGCATCGCGATGGCCGAGGTGACGAGCGTGCCATAGACCGCGGGCAGAGCCCCGTAATGGTCGGTCACCGGGTTCCAAATCTCGGCGAAGATAAAGCCGACGCCGAAGGATTTGATTGCCGGCAAAGAGCCGTGAATCAGGGAAACGATGACACCCCCGAGGATGACCAGGACTGCTACCGCTGCGGCGAGCGTCAGGCCGTGGAAAGAAATGTCGCCGAGCCTAAATGAAGTCAATACTCTGGCCCGCCGGCCGGCATCCTCGAAGGCCACTCGACTGCTCTCTACCGCAACATCTGCCAAGGCAATTCTCTCCGGAAGTGTTTTACAAGCAATCGGAAAAGTCACCAACGGCAGAGTGGCAACTTTTCCGACTTCGAATGGATTGCTGCGTGAGAGGGAGAACGCAGGAACGCCTCCCCATCACCGCTCAACATCAATTGAGCAATGGCTTGCCGTCAGCGCTCTTGATCTCAGTCGACCAGGTCTTCCTGATTTGAGCTTTGACCGCCTGCGGCAAAGGAACATAATCGAGTTCTTCGGCCAGCTTGTCGCCTTTCGTATACGCCCAATCGAAGAATTTCAGGGCTTCGGCGGCGGCGGCGGCATCTTTCGGTGCCTTATACATCAGGATGAAGGTGGCACCGGCGACCGGCCACGTTTCTGCACCCGGCTGATCGGTCAAGATAACGAAGTAACTGTCCGCTTTTTCCCAATCGGCATGGGCGGCAGCCGCTTGGAACGATTGAGTCTCGGGTGCGACGGCCTTCCCGTCCTTATTGATCACCTTGGCGAAAGTCATCTTGTTCTGCTTGACATAGGCGTATTCGACATAGCCGATCGAACCCTTTGCTTGCAGAACATTGTTAGCGACGCCTTCATTGCCTTTAGCGCCGATGCCGACAGGCCATTCGACGGACACGTTAGCCCCGACCTTAGATTTCCAATCGGGACTCACCTTGGAGAGATAATCGGTCCAGATGAAGGTCGTTCCCGACCCATCGGAACGGTGAACGACGACGATCGCTGTAGACGGCAGCTGGAGGCTCGGATTGAGCTTCTTGATCGCGGCATCATCCCAGCTCTTGATTTCGCCAAGGAAAATCTTGGCGAGCGTCGGGCCGTCGAGGACCAGTTCGCCAGGGGCTATGCCGGGCAAGTTGACGACCGGCACGTCACCGCCAACCACCGTCGGGAACTGAATGAGACCCGCTTCCTTCAGGTCCTTGGGTTCTAGCGGCTTGTCTGACGCGCCGAATGTGACGGTGTTCGCCTTGATCTGCTTGATGCCGCCTCCCGAACCGATTGATTGATAATTGAGACCGTTGCCGGTCTCTTTCTTATAGGCATCGGCCCATTTGGCATACAAAGGATAAGGAAAGGTGGCGCCGGCACCGGAGATGTCGGCAGCATTGGCCCCAGCAAGGGCGATAGTCACAGCGGCTCCGGCGAGTGCCGCGCGGATGAGGGTATTAAATTGCATTTCGGCCTCTCAAAGGCTGAAGGGATTTGCGATGCCCAGAGCCGGCAAGAGCCCGGCTTTGTTCATCGCCGGCAACCTAGGGGCTGGCAACAATGGATTTGCGTCATATAAATGACAGT
>JBKQHN010000140.1:0-5769 GCA_052148755.1 Beijerinckiaceae bacterium
CAATGATACCAATAGCTTACCGGCTCCTTTCGGTGCGCTCTGTTTTTGGCCGTTCTGGCTTCGTCCTATCGAGATAATGGACAGCCGCTAGAGCATTCTCGCGCTGACGTGAGAAGCGTGAGTACCGCTTCACCATCTGCTCGCTCATGCCGACCATATCGGCGATCTGGCCCGTGTTGGCGCCAGCGCGCCGTAGGCGCACGACGGCGAAGCCGCGGAGGCCGTGCAGCACAACGCCGGCTGCGCTCAATGGCGCAAGGTCGAGGCGCGTATCGCGTTCACGCAACCATTGGTCTGAGAGTTGCTGACGCGTGAACGGATGTCCGTCCTCTTTCAGGAGGATGAATCCCGGTCTCCGCTCCCATGTCGCAACGGCCGCCATTAGCTCTTGCGTGAAGGGAACCCAGATCACCAAGCCGGTTTTCTGCTGCGTGACGTTGATGCCCGGACGGCCATCCATGTGGCCAATGGGCTCTCCTACTACGACTATACGTTCCTCAGCGAAGTGCCGCCGCTCTACCAGGACGTCGAGCGTCTTTTAGAGGATCACGCATCGGCCGATCTTGTTTCATTTGCCGGCGATTTGGAAATCCCCTCCTTTCTCCGCCTCGGCAGCTGGATCGGCGGCGACCGCGACGGCAATCCAAATGTCGATGCCTTGGTTCTGCGTCAGACGACCCGAATGCATGGCACACGCATCCTCGAATTCTATTTCGAGCAGCTCGGAAAGCTCGGCGAAGCACTTTCGATCAGTACCGAGATCGTTGCCGCATCCGAAGATTTGCATGCGTTGGCGAAAAGCTCGCCCGATTCCTCGCCACACCGGATCGCCGAGCCCTATCGGCGGGCGATCGCCGCCATGCGCGCGCGTATCGCGGCCACGCTCGCCGAGATCGATGCCGAGCATCCGCGCCGCACGCCGGACTCGAGCATGGCCCCCTATGTCAACGCGTCCGAGCTTGCGCAAGATCTCGAAATCATCGATCGCTCGTTGCGCGACAACCGTGCACGGATCTTGACCGGCGGACGCCTGAAAAACCTGTGCCGCGCGGTCGATTGTTTCGGCTTTCATCTTGCGAGCCTGGATCTGCGGCAAAATTCCGCGGTGCACGCCCGCACGATCGCCGAACTGTTGGAGGCCGCGGACCCAGGCGTCAATTACGCAGGCCTTGCAGAGACTGATCGGGTTGCCTGCCTGGCGGATGAGCTCGCAACGCCGCGGCCGCTCGCCTCACCCTTTCTGCTCTATTCGGAAGAAACCCAAAAGGAACTCGCGCTGTTTCACGCGGCGGCGAGGGCACGCAGCGTCTATGGCGGCGAGATCATCGCGACCTCGATCATTTCCAAAGCCGAATCGGTCTCCGACCTGCTTGAACTCGCCGTGCTGTTGAAGGAGGTCGGCCTCGTCTCCGCAACTGGCCACAGCGAAATCGACATCGCACCGCTCTTCGAGACGATCGAGGATCTCCGCCGCTGCGCCGCCGTGATGGATGAAGCCTTCGCATTGCCGGCCTATCGCCGGCTGGTGGCGAGCCGCGGCGACATCCAAGAAATCATGCTCGGCTATTCCGACAGCAACAAAGACGGCGGCTTCATCACCTCCGGCTGGGAGCTCTACAAAGCCCAGATCGAACTCATCGAAATTTTCCGCAAGCACGCAATCAAGCTGCGGCTCTTTCACGGCCGCGGCGGTTCGGTCGGCCGCGGCGGCGGACCGAGCTATGACGCAATCCTAGCGCAGCCGCCAGGCGCCGTCGGCGGCCAGATCCGTGTCACCGAGCAAGGCGAGATCATTTCGAGCAAATATTCGAACCCGGAAGTCGGCCGCCGCAATCTCGAAATATTCGTGTCTGCGACGCTCGAAGCCTCGCTGCTCTCGCCGCAGCAGAAGCCACCGCCGCAAGCCTACCTCGAAACCATGGAAGGCCTGTCGCAAATTGCCTTTTCGGCCTATCGCGCCCTGGTTTACGAGACGCCCGAGTTCGAAACTTATTTCTGGTCGTCGACGGTGATCAACGAGATTTCGGGCCTCAATCTCGGCAGCCGTCCGTCGTCACGGACGAAGACGCGCCGTATTGAAGATCTGCGCGCAATTCCCTGGGTGTTTTCCTGGGCCCAATGCCGGCTGATGCTGCCCGGTTGGTATGGGTTCGGCACCGCATGCAGTGCTTGGCTCTCGCAACACGAGGACCTTGCGCAGCTGCAAGCCATGTATCGGGAATGGCCGTTTTTTCGCATGCTCTTGTCGAACATGGAAATGGTGCTGGCGAAGAGCAATATCGGGATTGCGTCGCGCTATGCCGAACTCGTGTCCGACAAGTCGCTGCGCGACATGATCTTCGGGCGCATCCGCGCCGAATGGACGCAATCGATCGATGTGCTCCTCGCCATCACGGAACAGAAAGAATTGCTGCAAGACAGTCCTTTGCTCGATAGGTCGTTGCGCATGCGCGTGCCCTATCTCGACCCGCTCAATCACTTGCAGATCGAGCTCTTGAAACTGCACCGCGCAGACCAACAAAACGAGACTTTGCTGCGCGGCATTCAGCTGGCGATCAACGGCATTTCGGCGGGCTTGAGGAATAGCGGCTGATGGCGACAATGCGGAACAAATCCTATCGGCCGAAGAGCAGCGGGTGTCGCGGTTTGAATTTGCGCTTTCGACCCGGAGCCGGACATTCTATCGTGCGGATCTGTTCGAAATTCAAGCTTGACCTGGGTCAACGCTTGGCGACGGGCCTTGCGGCCACGATGGCTAGGCCTTGAAAACGATGGACGAAGAGGCGAATGACTCGTGTTCGAGCGTGTCGCATCGGGGCGGTCTTGCAAATTGTTTTCCAACCATCAAGCGGTTAGGCGGTCATGACTAACAAGCTCTCTACGTCGCGCGAAAGGCTGGAGCACAATCACAGCAGAGAAGAGATCCAGGCGCGTCTCGCTCAAGACACACAAGGCAACTTTCTCCGGGACTGGATCTACGGCGGAATTGATGGAACGATCACGACCTTTGCGATCGTCGCCGGGGTTGTCGGCGCCGACCTGCCTGGAACGGTCGTGCTGGTGCTCGGCTTAGCCAACCTCGTCGCCGACGGATTTGCAATGGGAGCGGGCAACTATAGCGCCACCAAGGCCGAGTCGGACGACTATCAACGCCTGCTGGCCATCGAGCGAAAACACATTGCACTGGATCCGAGCGGCGAGCGTGAAGAGATCCGGCAGATCTTCGGCCTCAAGGGCTTCTCCGGCGCCGAACTGGAGCGTATCGTCGATGTCATCTCGTCCGACGAAGACCGTTGGGCGAAGACGATGGCCGTCGAAGAATATGGTCTGTCTCCGGCCGTAAAGTCGCCGATCCTGGCCGCGCTCAACACGTGTGCCGCGTTCGTGTTGTGCGGATTGGTGCCGCTCGTCAGCTATCTCATCGCGTACAGCTTTGCGTGGAGCGTGGTCGCGACGGGGCTTGTGTTCTTCGGCATCGGGGCGGTGAAGAGCCGATGGTCGCTGGCGGGCTGGGCGAAGTCGGGGTTGGAGACATTGTTGATCGGGATGAGCGCGGCCGGTCTGTCGTTCATCATCGGCTTCGGGCTCAGGGCTTTCGTGAAGGTTCCGATTTGACTCTGTCGAACTCTAGCGGAGTCACAGGCCGAGCGAATTGCTCCAGTTGGGCGACACCAAGGGGCGCTCTTTGCGACCCTTGGCATGCTATGGCTCCGAACGATTTCAGGGCGGGTTGATCGGCAAGCTTTGAGGCAAGTGATCAGGCCCGATGAGGCCGGAAATCCGCGTCGCTCTTACTTCTTGCTCTTGACGCATTCCTTGACGGCGGCTTTGCGCGCGGCTTTATCCATATCTTTCAATTTCGGATCTTGCTTGCATTCTTCCCTTATGGCTTCCTTAGCGGCGAGATCCGGCCGCGCCTTGAGGAAACACTCCTCCACGGCTTTGTGGCGTTCTGCACCCTTGAGACCCTGTGCCTTGGCCTCATCGCGGCAGTTCGCACGCACGTCGTGCGCTTTCGGCTTGCCGGACTTGGTGAGTTCGGGAGCCGCAGGTTTGGTTTCCTGAGTGGGCGAGGAATCTTTTTGAGCAAAGGCCGGCCCGGCAACGAGCATGCCGGCCACGAGTAACGCGACGAATGTCTTCATGTGATGACTCCCTTGAACAGGCGACCGGCGCAACAGGATCAGCTCTCGATTGAGAGGCCCTCGGGAAGTCGCCGATCGCCGCGGGACCATTACGCCTTTCGCGTGAACGCCTCGTGAACGGTCACATGCCGCAATTCCAATGACATAAAATTCATTTTCGATCGGTTCACGGCAAGCTTCGACCGGACCTATCGGCACTTCGCTCTTGCAAGTCAGATCGATCAAAGGCCTCGACCGCCACGCCGCCTTATTCCGGCGCCGCCTCGATCGGATCATAGTGCTTCACGTCGAAGCCGAACATGTCGAAGCTTTTTTGCATATGCGGCGGCAAAGGCGCCGTCACGTCGAGCGTGCCGCCGCTCGGGTGCGGCAGAAGTATGCGGCGCGCAAGGAGATGCAATTTGTGCTCGACGCCGTCGGGAATGCCGCGTAACGGATCGAGCCGGCGCGGATCTCTCGGATTGCCGTGATATTTCGGATCGCCGATGATAGGGTGGCCGATCGCTTCGCAATGCGCGCGCAATTGATGCGTGCGTCCGGTGATCGGCTTCAGTGAAAGCCATGCGAGCCGCGGCACTATCTTGTCGACGATCGTATAATAGGTCACCGAATGCTGCGCATCCTCCTCGCCATGTTTGGCGATGCGCATTTTTTCGAGCAAAGCGCGATCTCCGCCAATCTGTTTTTGCCGCACATCGCCCATGGATTCGCCTTTGGCGAGATAGAGCGAGATGCGGCCCTGCGCCGGTTTCGGCACGCCTTCGACGAGCGCCCAATAGATTTTCTGAGCCTGACGCGAGCGGAAGATTTCGCCGAGATCGGCCGCGATCCGCCTTGTCTTGGCAACCAGCAGCACGCCGGATGTATCACGGTCGAGGCGATGCACGAGAACCGGGCGATCGCCGCGCTCATTCGGCAAGGAGGCAAGCATGCCGTCGATGTGGTGCTTGGTGCCCGAGCCGCCCTGGACCGCGAGCCCAAAGGGCTTGTTGAGTACAATGAGGTCGCGATCCTCATAGAGGATCATCGCGCGTAATGCCTTTTGGTCTTCGAGCGATATCTCCGGCTTGGCCGGTGGCGGCGCAACCTCCAAAGGTGGAATCCGCACGCTTTGGCCGGCCGCAAGACGCGTCGCCGTCTTCACCCGTGCACCATCGACCCGCACTTGCCCGGTGCGGACGATCTTGTTCAAATGCGACAGCGACAGAGACGGCACGCGCCGCTTGAACCAGCGGTCGAGCCGCATGCCCTCTTCGTCTTCGTTGACTTGCAAGGTTTGTACGTTCACGGTTCTGGTGCTTCGGTGAGAGCTTTAGTCATTGAGTGTGAATCCTTCTCCCGCAAGCGGGACAAGGTGTCAAACGCCGCCGTAAACGGAGCTTGAAGGGAAGCTTGGATATGATCGCGACAAATATCCCGCTTGAATGTAGCAACATAACTACATATATTGCAGAGCAGAGTGCTGGCTAGAGCCTTTTCCGTTCCGATAGAATCGGAACGGGGCTCTAGGTCTTTGTTTCAACGCATTTTCTTCACGCGAACCGGCGTCCACTTCGCTTGAAAATGCTCTCGGCTTTCCGCTTGGGAGAATGCGATGACAGTGACGATTATGACGAGCCGTGAA
>JBKQHN010000141.1:0-15921 GCA_052148755.1 Beijerinckiaceae bacterium
GCTCACTCCGCCGCCGTGCGGTCGTTTTTCAAGGCTGCCGCGCCTGATTCGAACTGCAATCGCGCCAGCCGTGCGTAGAGGCCGTCCTTGGCGACAAGCGTGGCATGGGTGCCTTCTTCGACGATTCTGCCGTTTTCAATCACCAAAATGCGATGGGCGGAGAGTGTCGTCGCAAGCCGGTGCGCGATGACGAGCGTGGTTCGCCTGGCCATCAGTCTTTCGAGGGCGACCTGAACGAGGGTCTCGTTTTCGGCATCCAGCGCGGAAGTTGCCTCGTCGAGCAGGAGAATGGGCGCTTCGCGCAGGATGGCGCGGGCAATGGCCAATCGCTGCTTTTGTCCGCCGGAGAGAGTGACCCCCCGTTCGCCGACGCGTGCTGCATAGGTGCCAGGCAGGGCCTCGATGAATTCGTCCGCTGCGGCTTGCCGAGCGGCTTGCCGGACGGCCGCATCATCGGCTTCCTGCAGGCCGTAGCGGATGTTGTCAGCGAAAGTTGCCGCAAAAATCACCGCATCTTGCGGTACGCTATTGATATTGCGCCGTAATTCCGCCGGATCTAGCGTCTTGATGTCGACGCCGTCGACCAGGATACGGCCATGCTGTGGATCGTAGAACCGCATGAGCAGCTGGAACAGCGTCGACTTGCCTGCGCCGGAAGGTCCGACGATGGCGACGGTCTCTCCCGGCGATATTGCGAACGACAGATCATGCAGGGCCGCCGCTTTGCCGCCCATCCCATAAGCGAAATCGACGTGGTCGAAAACGATCTCGCCGCGCACCGGCTTCGGCAGCGGTTTGGGATGCGGCGGGGCGGTGATCTTGGGGCGTATCGCAAGGATCTCGGCGATCCGGCCGGCAGCCCCTGCGGCCGCCGAAATCTCGCTCCAGACCTGGCTCAATTCGCCGAGCGCCCCGGCTCCGAGAACTGCGTAAAGCACGAATTGAAACAGAAGACCGCCGCTCATGCGCCGGGCCACCACGTCTTGAACGCCGAGCCACACGACCGCAATGACACTCGCAAAAGCAAGAAAAATCGCGCCAATCGTCACCAACGCACGGGCGCTCGTCGCACGGCGGGCCGCTACGTAAGCCGCCTCTGCCGCTGCCCTGAAACGTGCCGTAATCGTCATTTCGGCGCCGAAGGCCTGCATGACCCGGACGGCGGCGAGATTTTCGGCGGCAAAGGCGCTGGCATCGGCCAGCGTGTCTTGAGCGGCGCGTGATTTTTTGCGCACTGCGCGCCCCGCCGCATAAAGCGGCAAGACGATGATCGGAATAGCGACCAGCACCAATGCGGAGAGCTTCGGGCTCGTATAGACCATCAGCGAAATCGCGCCGATGAACATGAAGAAATTGCGCAAGGCCACCGAGGCCGACGTCCCAAAAGCGGCTTTCAGCTGGGTCGTGTCGGCGGTCAAGCGCGACAGCAGCTCGCCCGTTCGGGCGCTGTCGAAAAACGTCGCGTCAAGGCGCGTCAGGTGGCGGAAGACGTCGCCGCGGAGGTCGGCGACGACACGCTCGCCAAGCATCGTGACGAGGTAGAAGCGCGATCCCGACGCGATGGCGAGCACGGCAACAACCGCCACCATGGCTGAAAAGTAAGCGTTTACGGTGCCCGCGCTTTGCTCCGTAAAGCCGCTGTCGATCATTCGCCGCAACGCCAAAGGTACGGCGAGGGTTGCTGCCGCGGCGAGGGTGAGCGCCAGAAGCGAAGCAACGATCCGCCCCTTGTAGCGCAGCGCATAGGGAACCAGCGTCAATAGCGCGCGCGGCGAGCGCCGCCCCTCGAGCGCCGCCTCTGCTTCCCCTGCGTCGACTGATATATCTGACATAAACGAGCCTTTAGCCTGAATTTCCACACCTGGCCAGGGTCGCTTCGCCGCAAGGCTTTGCACGAGCGCCGCTGCACACTTGCTGGTAGGAGGGGAGGGACCATTCCGGTTTCATAAATCACTCGCTCTGTCAATAAGTTGGAGCCTAGCCCGTAAAGCCGGACCGGGTTTCCGATCGAGACTCCCGGGCCGGGATGAGCTAGCGCAGCTATCGAAGGCAGCAGATCGTTGCGCGCAGCCTTCAATAAAAAACTTGTGACTGTGAAATCGCCGCCATCACGGCAATAGGCGCGCCCGCTCCCGGACGTAAATTTAGCTGGCGGAGCCAAATCAGCGCTGCAAAAAACGATTTTCGATCTCGGTTGCCGATCGCGCCGCAGAAATGATATGCCGCGGCTGGAGCAACGACATCGACGAACAAAATTTTCGGGGGATGAGTCAGAGTGGCGGGAGACAGAGTACTTGTCACGGGCGCGTCGGGCTTCGTGGGATCGGCCGTGGCGCGCACGCTGCTTCGGGCCGGATTTTTCGTCAGCGTCCTTCTGCGTCCTGCGAGCAATAGGATCAATATCGACAACCTCGACGTCGAGGTTGTCGAAGGTGACATGCGCGATGTGGACGCCGTCGCGCATGCGATGAGAGGTGTCCGCTATCTTTTCCATGTCGCCGCGGATTACCGCCTTTGGGCGCAGGACCCCGAAGAGATCGTGCGGACCAATTGCGAAGGCACGCGGACGTTAATGTGCGCCGCATTGACGGCGGGCGCTGAAAAGATCGTTTATACGAGCAGCGTCGCAACCCTCGAAATACCGGCAAATGGCGACGTTGCCGACGAGACGATGCCGCTTTCCGCGGCGGCCGCTATCGGTGCCTATAAGCGCAGCAAAGTCATGGCCGAAGCCTTGGTCGAACAGATGATTGCCGAGGACCAATTGCCTGCGGTCATCGTGCATCCGTCGACGCCGATCGGCCCACGCGACGTCAAGCCGACGCCGACGGGGCGGATCATTGTCGAGGCCGCGAGCGGGCGTATGCCGGCCTATGTGGACACCGGCCTCAATTTCGTCCACGTCGACGATGTCGCGGCTGGGCACCTCGCCGCACTGCGGCGGGGCGCTATCGGCGGACATTACATTCTTGGCGGCCAAAACGTCCGCTTGGCTTCGCTGCTCGCCGATATTGCCGAATTGAGCGGCCGTCGGCCGCCGCGATTTCGTATTCCGCGGACGATCCTCTATCCTCTTGCTGTGGCCGCCGAGACTAAAGCGCGGCTGACGAACCGGGAGCCGTTTTTGACCTTGGACGGGCTGCGTATGTCGAAATACTGCATGTTCTTCACGTCTGCCAAGGCGCAGCGCGACCTCGGCTACGAGACGAGACCCTATCGCGAAGCGCTCGCGGATGCTTTGGAGTGGTTCCGCGCCAACAGGTATTTGCAATGAGTTCCGATCTCGACATCGCGCCGTCGAAGACCCATCGCGACGAGAATTTTCCGGTGGCGTCTGTCCTGATCGCACCGCGCCACAGGTCCGCGATCCTCGCGTTCTACAACTTCGTCCGCAGTGCCGACGACATTGCCGACCATCCCAAATTGACGCCCGACGAGAAACTTGCGGCGCTCGACCGGTTCGCGGCGGCGCTGCTTGGCCAAAACGATTCAGTCGAAGCTGCGCGTCCCTTGCGGGCGGCGCTGGTGGAGCGGCGGCTTTCGCCGCGCCATGCCCTCGACCTCCTCGAGGCGTTCCGCATGGATGCCGTCAAGAATCGCTATGCCGATTGGGACGAACTGATGCATTATTGTGCCTATTCGGCGGCGCCGGTCGGGCGCTTCGTGCTGGACGTGCATGGCGAGAGCGAAACGACTTGGCCAGCTTCAGACGCCCTATGTTCGGCGCTCCAGGTCATCAATCATCTGCAGGATTGCGCTGAGGATTACGCCAATCTCGACCGCGTCTACCTGCCGCTCGATGCCATGGGGAAGGCTGGGACAGGCCCCGAAGCGCTGGCCGACGAAAAAGCATCCGACGCCTTGCGATCCTGTCTGAAGGGTCTCACCGAAAGAACCGATCTCCTCGTCCGCAAAGGCGCGGACCTGCCCCGCCAAGTGCGCGATCTGCGGCTTGGACTCGAAACTGCGGTGATCGCGCGCCTGGCGCGCGTCTTGACCAATCGGCTCCTCGCCCATGATCCCTTGTCGGAAGAAGTTCACCTGTCCAAGCTCGGCTTTCTCGGCTGGTCACTCGCGGGCGCGCTCGATGGTCTGCTCGTGCGGGGGCGCCGTAACCTGCCGCTGCGGTCTTCCCAGGTGAGGGGCGCATGAGCGTAGCTGCGACCGCGACGCAAGTGCCCTCGGCGGCCGCGCGTGCGAGCGGCAGCTCCTTTTATGCAGCCATGCGCGTCCTGCCGCGCAGGCAGCGGATGGCCATGTTCGAGATCTATTCGTTCTGCCGTGCTGTCGACGATATTGCCGACGACGGCGGTCCCGCCGCTGTTCGCGCGGCAGCCCTGGCGCACTGGCGTGCGGACATAGATGCGGTTTTTGCGGGGGCCGCGCCGGCAAGATTGGGCGGTCTAGCCGAGGCGATCCGGGCCTTCGATCTGCAGCGCAGCGATTTCCTCGCCGTCGTCGACGGGATGGAGATGGATGTCGTCGCCAATATTCAGGCACCGAATTGGGCGATGCTTGATGTTTATTGCGACCGGGTCGCAAGCGCGGTTGGCCGCCTTTCGGTTCGCGTTTTCGGAGTTCCCGAGGACAAAGGGCCGGGTCTCGCACATCATCTCGGTCGCGCACTGCAATTGACGAACATTCTCCGCGATCTCGATGAAGATGCGGCGATCGAACGGCTCTATCTTCCAAGCGAAGCGCTGGCCGCAGCAGGGATTGCGGCGAATACGCCGGGCGCCGTCCTCGCGGATCCCGCGCTGGCCGAGGCTTGTGCGCCAGTGATAGCGCGGGCGCAAGAGCATTTCATCGCGGCACGCCGGATCATGGCCGATTGCCCGCGCGCCAGTGTGCGGGCACCGCGTCTCATGGGCGAAGCCTATTACGGCATTCTGCGGGGCTTGCGTGCACGCGGGTTTGCTGCGCCTCGCGCCCGGATTGGCGTCTCGCGTTTCGGCCTAATACTCGCATTGTTGCGATACGGCGTTTTTTGATGCCAGAGCCGGAAGTTCACATCATCGGGGCGGGTCTTGCTGGCCTCGCTGCAGCGGTCCGCCTCGCCGATGGCAAGCGCAGGATCAGGCTTTATGAAGCGGCGCGGCAAGCAGGTGGACGCTGCCGCTCCTATTTCGACAGTGTGCTCGACATGGTTATAGACAACGGCAACCATCTGCTCTTGTCGGGCAATTACGCGGCGCGCGATTTTCTCCGCGAACTCGGCAGCGAAGATCAACTCGTCGGCCCAAGACATGCCGAGTTTGCGTTCTTCGACCTCGCAACCGACGAGACATGGAACCTGCAACCGAACGACGGTCCGCTGCCCTGGTGGATCTTCGTGCCGAGCCGGCGCGTGCCGGACACGCGTGCGCGCGACTATTTTGCGGCTCTTGGTCTCGTCGGCCGGCAAAGAAAGGATGCGCCGATCAGCGCCGTCATGGCGTGCCGCGGTTTGCTTTACGAACGGCTCTGGCGGCCTATTTTGCTCGCTGCCTTGAACACCGAGCCCGCAGAAGGTTCGGCGGCGCTCGCGTCTGCAGTCGTGCGCGACACGCTCGCGAAAGGCGGCCGGGCGTGCCGGCCACTCGTTGCGGCGAATGGACTTTCGCGCGCCTTCATCGAGCCGGCACTTGCTCGTCTTGGCGCGAAAGGTGTCGACATCCGCTTTGACGCGCGCTTGCGTGCCATGACGTTCGAAGGAACGCGCGTGGCAAGCCTCGATTTCGGCGACACGCAGACAAATCTCGGCGCATCGGACGCCATCGTGCTGGCGGTGCCGGCGCAGATCGCCGCCGGCTTGGTGCCCAATCTCCCGACACCGCAGAATTTTCGCGCCATCGTCAATGCCCACTTCAAATATGTTCCGCCTGCCGGTTTCCCGCCGATCGTCGGGATCATCAATGGGATGAGCGAGTGGCTGTTTTCGTTCCCGGACAGGCTCTCGGTGACCATAAGCGGCGCCGATCGTCTGATCGATGTTGCGCGCGAGGACCTCGCAACGAAAATCTGGGCGGAAGTGGCGCATGTGATCGGCATCGATGCGCCGCTTCCCACTTGGCAAATCATCAAGGAAAAACGCGCGACTTTCGCAGCCACGCCCGCAGAGGAGACGCGCCGTCCCGGGCCGTACACAGATTTTTCAAACCTTATGCTGGCGGGCGACTGGACTGCGACCGGCTTGCCTGCGACTATCGAAGGCTCGCTTCGGTCGGGAAGGCGGGCCGCCGAAGCCGTCCTTTACTCGGATCGGAGTTGAAGCACATTCCCTATGGGAAAGAAGCCGATCAGCGGACCATCGTGATCCGCGAAGTGCATTATGTACTGAATTAAAATTTAAGATTGGTCGCATCTTCGGTTGCGAGAACGTTCGCAGTACTTCACGAACGGCGGTGACGAGTCGCCGATCCGATGGGCGTATGTTGGCGAGCCTCTCAACTTTATGTGACTTGTCGCGACTTCCGGAAATCATACGATTGCCCGCGAGTGTTATGAACGCGGGTTGCCAAGACCGGGGGTCAAGTGAGTCGTTCGCCGCAGGGGGCAAAACGTCCAAGAGGCCACTTGAAACAAACAATTTGAGAAATTGAAGAAAAAGTTAGATGCCGCGGCAACGCAAGATGTGACAAGGTAAAGCAGCGAGTTGTCGGACTCGCGCACGGCATAGACCTTGCTTAAACTAGATGACCGGCAAGGACGATGCGCGGTCAAGAAGGCGATGGCGAAAGCCTGAAGTCGTACAAGTTGACGTGCCGGGGGCAATAGTTTGACACGCACCAGGTTTAAACGCAGCGAAGTTTCTACGGCCGTCACATCTGGCTCATCCCGGCTCGGCGAAGCCGGTCCCATATTCGCAGAAGACCAGTCCCCGCATGCACGTCCGCGACGCGGGGAGTTTCGAGGCCGACACGTGCTGGCAGTGACAGGCCTACTGGCGGAAGCCCGCGTCGCGGCTGGGCCGGGGGTCGAGGTGATTTCGAGCGGCGGGAGCACCGCGCGTCTCGAAGCCGCTTTGAACCGGGCCGTCGCCAGCAATATCTCAGCGATCATCAGCTTCGGGATCGCCGGCGGCCTTGCACCGAAACTGCCCGCGGGAAGCGCTCTCGTCGCGCGTAGAATCATCACAGAGAACGGCGAGGTCTTCGAGAGCGACCGCGTCTGGTCGCAGCGTTTGTCAACAATTCTGGGCGGGCTCTCGATTGTCGACATCGCAGGTGTCGATGTCGCTGTCACGGACCCGCACAGGAAGCGCGCACTCTACGACGATACGGGGGCCTCTGCCGTCGATATGGAATCGCATATCGCAGCGCGCATGGCTCACGCCCATCGCCTGCCCTTCGCGGCTTTTCGCGTGATTGCCGATCCCGCCGAACGGCACTTGCCGCATGCTGCCGTGGTTGCCATGGGTGGCGACGGGAAGATTGCCGTAGGCGCTTTGTTGCGTTCGCTGTTGCGCGAGCCGCAGCAATTGCCGCAGCTCGCCCGCACGGCCCTCGATGCGGGCGCCGCTTTTGCAACCCTACTCAGCAGCCGAAAGATGATTGCCGGCGGTCTCGGCTTCGGCGATTTCAGCGAGCTTTTGCTCGACATGCCGCGAGAAGACGTAGTTTGCGGGCCTTTGCCCGTCTAGCGGAATGTCGGCGGACATTGGGCCGTCCGTCCGGATGCCGTGCAAGGACACGCCGAGCATTTCCCAGGGCCGTTTGAAAGCTTCTTGCACCGACGTCGGTTCGAAGCCGCAATGGACCATGCAGTCGGCGCATTTTTCGTATTTGCCTACGCCATAGGCATCCCAGTCCGTGGTATTCATCAATTCGTCGAATGTTTTGGCATAGCCTTCGCCCAACAGGTAACAGGGGCGCTGCCAGCCGAACACCGTGCGGGCCGGGTTACCCCAGGGTGTGCAGGCGTAGGTGCGATTTCCGGCCAGGAAATCGAGAAACAGCTTGGACTGGAAGAAAGGCCATGCCTTGCCGCCTTTGCCGCGCTTGAAGATATCGCGGAACAATTGTTTCGTCTTCGACCGGTTCAGAAAGTGCTTCTGGTCCGGCGCGCGTTCATAAGCATAGCCGGGCGACACCGTGATGCCTTCGATCCCGAGCCCCGCCACCGTATCGAAGAACTTCGCGACCCGCTCCGGATCGGCATCGTTGAACAAGGTGCAATTGATCGTGACCCGAAATCCGTGCGCCTTGGCAAGTTTCAATGCCGCGACAGCGCGGTCGTAGACGCCCGGCTGACAGACCGAGCGATCGTGCATTTCGGTATCGCCGTCGAGGTGGATCGACCAATTGAAGTAGCGGTTGGGCTTGAACTTATGCAAGTTCTTCTCAAGCAAAAGAGCGTTCGTGCAGACCGTGACATATTTGCGTTTGGCGATCGCACCTTGCACGATTTCCGGCAGTTCCTTGTGCAGCAGAGGTTCGCCGCCGGCGATCACGACGACCGGTGCGCCACATTCATCGATCGAGCCGAGGCATTCGGCGAGCGGCAGGCGCTGGTTCAGAATCTGATCGGGATAGTCGATCTTGCCGCAGCCGGCGCAAGCAAGATTGCAGCGAAATAGAGGCTCCAGCATGAGAACGAGCGGGAAACGCTTACGCCCACTCAGCTTCTGGCGGAACACATAGGCTCCGATTTCGGCCATTTGCAGAAAGGGAACACCCATATCGTATCGGCTCCTTGAATTTTAGCGCTCTTCCAGTCACTTGCAAAACTGCCCTTATTGGCAATTGGCGCAATCGGCGAGGCTGCCCGCAGTCAAATATTCGTGACGCTCGATCTCACGCGTCGACAAGCTCGGCTCCGATTTCGCGCAGCCGATTGGCGTCAGGACCGTTCTTCGTGCCCACGAAGAAAAGCACATCGGCTAGTTTGTTCAACTAGCGCACAGCGCTTTGACGATTCTGCGAGGCGTAGCAGATATCCTTCGTTTCCGGCCCGATAACATCGTTGAAGCGACGCTCGAGCGCATTGATGACGGCTCTTCTATCATCGACACTCAGGCTCGTCCGGGTGACGTAGGCGAGCGGCGCGTCGGCGTCAAGAACGAGCTCCGCGGCATCGGTTTCCGGCTGAACGAGACAGACAGGCCCCGGAATGCGCCCCCATGGTGGCTTCGACTTCCCGATGACCCGCGTGCCCGATGCAAACGACGCAGGCGTAAGATCCGCGCGGACGGGCCAGGACGATCTCCTTCGGATATCCTTGGGTTCGGCCTGCGAAGCCACGCCCTCGAGCATGCCCTGTCTTATTGAAAAAACGTGTATTTTTTTGGCCTGATGAGGCTGCCAGAACGCAATACGCGCTGCGCCGAGCAACCCGTTGTTTGTTCTCGGCCAAGCTATTAAAGAAGGCGTTGAATTTGTCAAATCAGCCGCCTAGCCGTTTTGATATCGCAATGTAAGTGCCTTTCAGCACAATTTTGCCATCGGGAAATCGACTAATGATGAAGTAGTGAATAAATCTTGTGTCCGCAGGTACTATTTCCGATAGGCGTTTGAGACCGATGACAACTTCACACGAGAGCAAAGAAGAAATCGAGCCGCTGCGGCCGAGTTCCCCCAGCCGCTTCACGCAAATTATGGAGGCGTTGGTCGGATTTTGTGCAGATGCGCCCTGGAGCGTTGTCTTTATTGCCGCGCTTCTGGCCGTTTTTTCAGCCTATTACGCAGCAACTCATTTTTCCATCAACACCAACACCAATGATTTCCTCTCCCCAAATCTGCCCTGGCGGCAGCGTTTGGAGGAACTCGACAAGGCTTTCCCGCAAGGATTGGACCATATTCTCGTGGTCATCGACGCGGCAACGCCGGAACTTGCCGAAAACGCCAGCGCAAGCCTGTTCGAAAAGCTCGAACCCCGGCGCGACCTCTTTCCATTCATCGAAAGGCCGGACGGCGGTCCCTATTTTCAGCGCAACGGCTTCTTGTTTTTGCCGACCCCTGAGGTAGCACGCACGACCGAAGGAATGATCCGCGCGCAACCGTTTCTGGCGGCTCTCGCCGCCGACCCGAGTTCACGTGGGGTCATGGACGCTTTTTCCTTCGTCAACCGCGGCGTCCGCGCCAAAGCCGGCACTTATGATGATTTCGATCGCCCGATTGTGGCTCTCTCCGATGCGTTGACTGCGGTTCTCTCCGGGCAGCACACATTTTTCTCTTGGCGTCAGCTTTTCACGGGCCAAAAGCCCGACGCGCGCGAATTGCGACGCTTTATCGTCACCAAGCCCGTGCTCGACAGCGCCGCTTTGCAGCCCGGCCGCGTCCCCTCCGACTTCATCCGCCAGAGCGCGCGGGATCTCGGTCTCACTCCTGAGAACGGCGTCACCGTTCGATTGACTGGTCTTGTTCCGCTTGCCGACGAGGAATTTTCCACCGTCCAACAAGGTTTCGTTCTCAATGGAACGATCACCGCTCTCGTCGTCCTTCTCATAATCTGGTTGGCTTTGAAGTCCGTGAAGATCGTACTTGCCGTAGCTTTGACCGTCGCGGTCGGACTGGCTATCACGGCAGCCGTCGGCCTTTGGATGGTCGGCGCCTTGAATCTGATTTCCGTCGCATTCGCGGTTCTGTTTGTCGGCATCGGCGCTGACTTCGGCATTCAGTTCAGCGTCCGCTACCGAAGCGAACGCCATAAGGAACCGGATTTTCGCAAAGCACTTGTGCGTGCGGCGGCCAGGGCGGGGCGTCCTTTGGCGCTTGCCGCAGCAGCGACTACCGCGGGCTTTTATTCGTTTCTGCCGACGGATTACCGCGGCGTTTCGCAACTGGGACTTGTCGCCGGTACGGGGATGATTATCGCGTTTTTGGCGTCGGTCACCTTGCTGCCGGCGCTTCTGACGCTCATGCGTCCGCCGGTCGAGCGCGACTCGGTCGGTTTTAATTTTCTCGCTCCGATCGATGATTTCATTGCCGCTCATCGCAGAGCCGTGGTGATCGGTACTTTGGCTGTCGTTTTGATCGGGACGCCGCTCTTGCGGCATCTCCATTTCGATTTCAATCCGCTCAACCTGCGCAGCCAAAAAGTCGAATCCGTTGCGACGCTTCTCGATCTCGAGAAAGATCCGTTGACCGGTCCGAACACAATCTCAATTCTTACGCCCTCCCTAGATGCCGCAGACTCGCTTGTTGCACGATTGCAGGCCTTGCCGGAAGTTGCGCAAGTCTTGACCTTGAAGAGCTTCGTCCCGATCGATCAAGAGCAGAAATTGCCGCTGATCGAGCATGCGGCGTCGGTATTGCTGCCTTTGTTCGATCCGCAACGACGTCGTGATGAGCCGACCCCCGAGCAAGAGATTGCGGCGATGGAAAAAGCCGCGATGCAGTTCTCGACGACGGCCGAGCATGAAACCGGCAAGGGCGCGGAAGATGCTCGCAAGCTCGCCGGCCTCCTTCGCGCGCTGGCGACGGCACCGCAGGAAAAGCGCGACGCGGCGCGGGCTCTTCTGGTGCCGGGACTCGGGCCCATGCTCACTACCATGCACAGCGCCTTGCAGGCGCGTCAGACCGGGCTGGCTGATATCCCGGAGAGCCTGCGGATCGATTGGGTGAGTGCCGACGGCCAGGCGCGCATTTCCGTTGCCCCGAAGGGCGATGCAAACGACAATGCGACAATGACCCAATTCGTTAAAGTGGTGGAGGGCATCGCGCCGAATGCGACGGGCGAACCCGTGGCGGTGCAAGAGTCCGGCGTCACGATTGTGCATGCATTCATTGAAGCGGGAATTTTGGCATTGGTTTCGATCAGCATCTTGCTTTATTTGGTCTTGCGGCGCATCAGCGATGTTCTCTTGACGCTGGTTCCCCTCCTCCTCGCCGGCATGGTGACCTTGGAGATTACGGTCTTAATCGACATGCCGCTCAATTTTGCCAATATCATCGCTTTGCCTCTGATGCTGGGATTGGGCGTTGCATTCAAGATCTATTTCGTCATGGCATGGCGGGGCGGCACGATCAATCTGCTGCAATCGAGCCTCACGCGGGCGATCTTCTTCAGCGCGATGACGACGGCGACCGCCTTCGGCAGTCTCTGGTTCTCCAATCACCCGGGAACATCGAGCATGGGAAAATTGCTTGCCCTCTCGCTCGTCTGCACCCTGGCGGCGGCAATCCTGTTTCAGCCTGCTCTCATGGGACCGCCTCGAGAGATCGAAAAGAAATAGCTCGTCGGCGAGGCGGCAGAGAACGCCGTGTGCGGTCGCCGCGTCCGGGCAGCCGTTGCGGCGTTTGGAGATGGCGATGGGCTTCGCGTTCGCCGTACCCCTTCGCCTCGCTCATGCGTATTGCCGCGGTCAGGCGGTCGCTTCGAGCAACATCGTGTCGATCGTGAACGATCCATCCGCTTCGACCCCGAAGTGACGCAGAACATCTTCAGACATGAGCGTCTGCAGCGAGCGGATGGCCTGGGCGTGGAGCGGCGCCGTATTCATACGCGCTATCCAGGACTTGAATTCGAGCCGCAGCCGATAGGACTGGTGCGTGCCGGGAGCCAGATCGGCCTTGCGCAGCGCGCTTCGCCACTCATCCAAAGTGTAGTCACGCACGTGGGAAGGATCGCGCAACACTTCGACAGCCTGCAAATATGTATCGAGAAGCGCGGGGCCGGGTGAGACAACATCCATCAAGATGGCCTTTCCCTGCGGCTTCAGCACGCGCTTGACTTCGTTCAGAGCGGATTGGAAACCGTGCCAATGATGGGCGCTGTAGCGGCTGAGCACGAGATCGAAGGCGCCGTCCGGAAACGGGAGAGATTCCACCCTGCCTTGCCGCGCCGACACATTCGTAAATCCGCGCTCGGCGCTCACCCGTTCGACCGCTTTGAGCATTTCGCTCGAAAGATCAAAGGCGGTCACATGTCCCACGTGCGGCGCAACATGGAAGGTCACATGGCCGCCGCCGCAACCGAGGTCGAGAACGCGCGCCGCCGCGTCGCCGCGGACGAGTTCGACCAAATGATCGAGGTCTGCACCTTGTGCATGTACGGCGCTTTCGACATAGGCCTCCGAGCGCGGACCGAACTGGCTGCCGACGAGCTGCGCATGCGAAATACTCAAGTTTCATCCTTTCTCGGCGGACGACTGGAAGTTGCCGCCACTATCCACTAATCTGGCCTAAGTTCAACGATACACCCGATACATGAGTGATGTCTTCCCGATGCAGCCTCTCGACCTCAGAGGCTTGAAGTGCCCGCTTCCGGCGCTGCGCACCCGCAAGGCCCTGCGGCAGCTGCCGCAAGGTGCCCTGCTCATCGTCGAATGCACGGACCCATTGTCGCGGATCGATATTCCACATCTCGTCCATGCGACGGGAAACAAGCTCGAACTCAGCACCGAAACCGACGATATCCTCATCTTCCACATCAGGCGGGCCTAACGTGAGCGACGATGCGCAGACGACCAAGTCCCTGGCTGCGATCATCTTCGAGGATGGCGAGGACATCAATCGGATCATGGCAGAATTTGCCAATGATCTCGCCGGCTCCGGGCTGCGCGTCGCCGGCTTCGTGCAAGTCGTCGATGCGGGTCAAGATGGGCGCGCAGAGGCGCATGTGCGCGACCTCGAGACCGGCGCACATCTGCCGATCTTTCAAAATCTCGGGCCGTCCGCGCAATCTTGCCGTGTCGATCCCGTGGCCCTCGTCGAGGTCGCCCGGCTCCTGAGCGAAGCACTGGCGCGCCGGCCGGATCTTCTTGTCGTCAATCGGTTCGGGCGGCTCGAATCGGAAGGCCAAGGCATCATCGATGAAATCGCCGCGGCAGCGACCTCCGGCATTCCGGTTCTGCTTGGCGTTTCGACGCGCTATCTCGAGGCCTGGCGGCAATTTGCAATGGGCTTCGATGAAGAACTCGCCTGTTCGCGCGAAGCCCTTGACGCCTGGTGGCGAAAGCAGATTGCAGTTTGCACCTGCACGGCCGACCCATGATCAGCTCGTTGTGCCGCTGATCGCTGCCCAAACCCGCTCCGCCTCGGCGACGTCGTCGGGCGTATTGATGTTGAAGAAGGGGTCGAAAGGTTCGATTCCCCAATCGGCATAGGCGATCGTGTGGCGCGACATGAATCGGTCGACCTTGCGGATATCTTCAACGACAAGCGCGTGGCGCAGATCTTGACGCAGCGCGACCGGCCAAAGTGCGATGACGGAGTGGGCAAAACCGCCCGAACGGGCGCAGGCGAGCCTGGCATCGGCACCTCCACGCGCCGCATGAAGACGCGCAGCGAGATCGTTTGGCAGAAACGGCGTATCCGTTGCGGCACTGATGGCCCAGTGCGTTTCGGGATAGTGCGCGGCAATGAAATCGAGGCCGGCCAAGATGCCGGCAAGCGGTCCGGCAAAACCCGGCACATCGTCGGCAAAGACCGCAAGCCGGAAAGCGGCGAAGCGGCCGGCGTCACCATTGGCGTTGAGGATCAGCGTCGAACATTGCGGCTCGAGCCTTTCGCGGACATGAGCGAGAAGGGGCTTACCGCCGATCCGCATGAGGCTTTTGTCGCCGCCCATCCGCGTGGCTCGACCGCCGGCGAGCAGGATCCCAATTGTCGATTCAATCATCAGGTTTTACGCTCTTGCGCGTTTGTTTGCATGAGGATTCATCGCCCCGGAGCGTGATCCAGAAAGATGGTGAGCTTCGGATAAGATCAGGCGTCCAAACAGAGACGCGACTTTTCGTCGACCGTCAAAACCTATACCAAAGTCCCGCGACGGTTCCGAGTTCGCGGCCGCTATTCCTGCCGGCTATCGTCTCGAAGAGGCCCAATTGCACGGAGTAGGTCCGGCTCAGATCGTAGACGCCACTCAGCTGAAGTTTAAGCGAGGAATAGGAGGCGCACGATGCGGAAGGGCGGGAAATCGTCGCGAAGCCCTGAAGAAGCCAGAGAAACTGCGGTAGCGGTCGCACCCCGAAAGTTGCATCCGCGTGCCATTCATCCGGTAGCCCCAGCTGCCAGCGGTAGCTGCCGGCGATGTCGATGAATGCCGCATAGCCGCCAATTGTGAAGCCACGGGTCAAAAGCAGGCTCAGCGCGTTGCCGAACACGGTTTCGCTATCCAGAATATTTGTTTGCTGTGGCGTAGGGTTGGCCGGCAGGTGCAGGAGGTCTTGTAGAGAAATCGCCGTATCCGCCGAACTGAAAAGGCTGAGACGCGCGCCGAGGTCAGCGTCGGCGGCGTCCCTCGGGTCGGCGGTACCGGTCGGGTAGACGCTGAAGGAAGGCCGGGCGACCAGGGTGAGCTTATCGTCGACACCGTATTCGATATAGCTGGCGAGTTCGAATTTCTCGTAGGCGGGGATCGGGATGAGTTTGCCCTGCGCATCGAAAGTCCGCGTGGAACTCGAAAAGCTTGCTGTCGTGATGATCTCACCGTCGCCCGGGGGTGCCAGCAAGGCTCCCGCGCGCCCCGGCCCATGCAGGCTCAAGAGCACGATTGCGGCAAGGCTCGCTGCGGGAAATATTCGCCGGATACGCAAGCTGCGATACTCTACACAATTGAAATGATTTATGTCTTTTCAAATTGTATCGGCGCGTGTTCCTACCGATCGGGTTTTCCACCCAATCGAAATACGCGCTGGGTCATCGGTTTGCCCCAGGTGACGCATAGGAAGGCGATTATCGGGACCTGCGTGTAGACCCAAATATTTTGAAGCGTTCTTCAACCATGTTGAACGAAGGGGCGATCAGAAGGTCGCAGCTCACCTCGTCAAGGCCCGCTATGGCAACAAATAGCCATTTGCAGCGATGCGCCTAATTCTGGCATCGTGATCGATTCTAAAAATTTAGAGCGGGATGCGCAGACAAGTTCACGCTATCTGCGTAAACTTGATTGCGCCGGAAAAGCCGCGCAACGTCCCACTTTTCTTCATCCCGCTCTAATTGACTTCGACTGGACATCTGTCTAGGACTAACGTCCAGGGTTGCGCGACAGAGCCAGTTT
>JBKQHN010000142.1:0-19317 GCA_052148755.1 Beijerinckiaceae bacterium
GCCGGGGCTCGCGCGAACCATTGCCGAAATGGCGCCGCAGATCGGCCTCGACGTGCGGCCGCTCGACAGGCTCGATGAATTCGTCCAAATGGACAATGGCGAGATTGACTTGGCGCTCAGCACGCTGGGCGACGGCGGCGAGCGCTTCAAATGCGTCCGGCTCATGGACGATGACTATGTCGCCGTGCTCGACGCACAACATCCGGCAGTTGACGAATCGATACTGTTGCCCGAGCGCCTTGCCGAGATCCCGCATATTTCCGTGACCGACGACGAGGACATGAGCTTTGTCGACGCGAGTCTCGCCGAACGCGGCCTGCGTCGAAGGATTGCCACGCGCGTGCCCTTTCTTTCGATCGGTCTGATGCTGGTCGGCTCGAATAGCATCGTCGTCCTGCCGCGCCGCGTTGCTGTTGATCTCGCCCGAATCTGCCCGGTCGCGGTCCGCGATCTGCCCTTTCCGTCTCCACGCATCGCCCTGACAATGATCTGGCACCGCCGCGTGGACAATCTGCCCGCGCACCGCTGGCTGCGTGAAACGATACGTTCCAGCATACGGGCGAGCTAGAGCCTTTCCGACAATCCGCTAAAAATCTGGCGGCGAGCCCGCAACCCAGTCTAGCTGGGAGTCCGGCGCAGTCGGCACGTTGCACCACCCACCATTCATGCTGTGCATAACCGCATGCCGACGGCACGTCTGGTGCGATGCACAAGGCGTATCGATATGCATCCTCGTCTGGAAGGAGAAGTCGCGTTTTGGCCCAGAGCCTTGCGGTGCCGCGCATTACTGAAACGTTTGCATCATGGAGACGTTTAAAACAGCGGCGGAAGGCGGCCTGTCGTCTCGCTTCAAGGTCCGTCCGATAGGCGGGCGGGCACCTCCAGGCTTGAACTTTGGAGATCTCTTCATGCCGAAGGTTTTGATCAACGGCATCCAGCATGAACTCGACGTCGATCGCCAGATGCCCCTGTTATGGGCCATTCGCGACATCATCGGTCTCACTGGAACAAAATTCGGCTGCGGTGTCGGGGCTTGTGGCGCCTGCACGGTATTGATGGATGGAAATGCCATCCGGTCTTGCCTGACTACCCTCGCCGATGCCGAAAGACACGAAATCGTGACCATCGAGGGCCTCAGCCCCGAAGGTCATCATCCGCTCCAGCGCGCCTGGAAGCAAGGCAACGTGCCGCAATGCGGCTTTTGCCAACCAGGTCAGATTATGCAGGCGGCAGCGCTTCTTAAGCAGACGCCCAAGCCCACCGACGCGCAGATCACCGAGGCCATGAACGGCAATATTTGCCGTTGCGGCACATATCAGCGGATTCGCACGGCGATCAAAGCAGCAGCGGAGGCAATCCAATGACGACGATCGTGAAGATGAACCGCCGCGAATTGATCAAGGGCGCAGCCCTGGCATCTGGACTCGTTCTCGGATTCGAGGTGGGCAACCGCGAATTTCCATTCGCAGCCGCCGCGACGCGCACCGATTTCGCACCGAATGTCTATCTCGACATCGACGCGGCCGGCCTCGTCACAATCATCGCGCATCGCTCGGAGATGGGGACGGGCATTCGCACCTCGCTTCCCATGATTCTTGCCGATGAGCTCGAGGCCGATTGGCAAAGGGTGAAGATCGTCCAGGCACAGGGTGATCCGAAATACGGCGATCAAAACACCGATGGGTCGCGCAGCGTGCGGCAGTTCTATGAGAAGATGCGTGTTGCCGGTGCGACGGCAAGACATATGCTAGAACAAGCGGCCGCGCGGACATGGAAGGTTGCTGCTGAATCCTGCCGCGCCGAAAACCACACTATTGTGCATGTTCCAACGGGCCGGAAACTCTCCTTCGGCGAACTCGTTCCGATTGCTGCCCTTCTGCCGCTGCCGCCGCCCGATCAATTGCGTTTCAAGCCGATCACAGCCCGCCGTTATGTAGGCAAGTCTATTCCGATCGTCGATCTCGACGATATGGTGCGTGGGCGAGCCATCTATGGTTTGGACGTCGTGCTCCCGGGCATGAAATACGTGTCGATCGAGCGCTGTCCCGTCTATGGCGGAAGGGTCAAGTCGCACGATGCCACGGATGCGCTCTCCGTGCCGGGTGTCGAGCGCGTCGTCGAACTCGCAGCACCCCCCATTCCTTCCGGCTTCAAGCCTCTCGGCGGAATTGCCGTCGTCGCCAACAATACCTGGACCGCGCAGCAGGGCCGCACAAAACTGAAGATCGATTGGGATTACGGGCCGAACGCGGATCATGACACGACGGCTTATCGCGCTGAACTCGAAGCCAATGCCCGCAAACCCGGACGCGTGGCGCGCAACGAAGGCGATGTCGACGCCGCCTTGAAGACGGCGGCCAAACAAGTCTCCACTGAGTATTTCGTTCCCTATCTTGCGCATGCGCCGATGGAAGTGCCCAATGCCGTGGCCCGTTTCGAAGCCGGCAAATGCGAGGTATGGGCGCCGACGCAGGATCCGCAAACCGCGCGCAAGACCGTCGCGGAGGTGCTCGGTGTCCCCGAAACCGACGTGATCATCAACGTGACGCTTCTCGGCGGCGGCTTCGGCCGCAAATCGAAGCCCGATTACATTGCCGAAGCGGCGCTCTTGTCACGAATGATCGGCGCGCCCGTGAAAGTGACCTGGACGCGCGAGGACGAGATCCAGCATGATTATTATCATGCAATCTGTGCTCAGCGGCTTGAAGCCGGTTTGGGCAGCGACGGCTATCCGGCCGCCTGGCTTCACCGCTCGGCCTTTCCGCCGATCGAAGCAACCTTCACCCCGGACGTGATCTATGGAACGTCGCGGGAGCTGCAGCAGGGGGTTCTCGATATGCCCTATGCGATCGGCAATGTGCGCTGCGAAGTCGGAGCTGGCCCGAACCACGTGCGTATCGGCTGGTATCGATCGGTCTACAATATTCCGCATGCCTTTGCGATTTGTTCCTTCGTCGACGAGCTCGCAGCTGCAGCGGGTGAGGATCCCGTCGAATATCTTCGCAGATTGCTCGGCGCGCCGCGTAAAATCGACCTCAAGGCGATCGGTGTCGATTATCCGAATTATGGCGCATCGATTGTCGAATATCCCATCGACACGGCGCGGCTGCGTGGCGTGCTCGACCTCGTCGCAAGCCGAAGCGAGTGGGGTCGGCCGTTGCCGGCACGCCAGGGCCGCGGCATTGCGGTTCACCGCAGCTTCCTCAGCTATGTTGCCGTCGTCGCCCACGTTGAGGTCGGCAAGACTGGTGAGATCAGCGTGCCACGCCTCGACATGGCGGTCGATTGCGGCACCGTCATCAATCCGGACCGCGTGCGCGCCCAGATGGAAGGTGCTGCCATCATGGGCATAGGCAACACCCTTTACGGCAATATCACCGCCAAGGATGGGCGTATCGAGCAGACGAATTTCACCGACTATCTCGTCGCGCGTATGGACATTACGCCGGAGACACACATCCATATCGTCGAAAGCGATGCGCCGCCGGCCGGCATTGGTGAACCCGGCGTGCCGCCAGTCGCGCCTGCGCTCTGCAACGCAATCTTCGCCGCGACCGGAAAGCGCCTTCGCGCGCTCCCCATCGATCCGGCAAATCTGAGAGCCGCCTAACTTATCCACGCGGGCGCGAAGAATAGCCGGCCGCAGTAATCAGGATCTTGGCGCGCTGCGGCCGTGCCATTTGTAAAGAGGACTATTGTCATGACAGGCCAAGTCAATCTTGCCAAAACCAAAATGGAATTTGCCGGCATAGCCGGCACTCACCTTGAAGTGTCGCGCGTCGGCATCGGAACCTGGGCGGTCGGCGGCTGGATGTGGGGCGGAACCGACGAGACCGAAGCCATTGCTGCGATCCGCGCTGCATTCGACCACGGGATCAATCTCATCGATACTGCGCCGGTCTATGGCTTTGGCCGCTCCGAGGAAATCGTCGGCAAGGCGCTTGCGGGCATGCGTGACCGCGCCGTCGTCGCTACGAAAGTGGGTCTCGAATGGCGTGATGGGAATGTGGTTCGCAACGCGAGTCGCGCCCGCATTCTCCAGGAAATAGAGGATTCGCTGCGGCGCCTACGCACGGACAGGATCGATATCTATCAGGTCCACTGGCCGGATCCGCGTGTGCCTGTTGAAGAAACCGCTACGACGTTGCGCAGCCTTTTCGAGCAGGGAAAGATCGGGGCGATCGGCGTCAGCAACTTCTCCATTGAACAAATTGAAGAGTTCCGACAATTTGCGCCCTTGCACGTGCTGCAGCCTCCTTACAATCTTTTCGAGCGCGGCATTGATGTCGACATCCTTCCCTATTGCCGCCGGAACGGCATCGCAACGTTCGGCTATGGCGCGCTCTGCCGCGGGCTCTTGTCCGGCCGTATGCGCCGCGACACGCTGTTTCAAGGCGACGATCTACGCCGCAACGATCCCAAGTTCCGGCAGCCCCGCTATGCTCAATATCTCGCCGCAGTCGACGAACTCGACCGGCTCGCCCAGGACTATGGCAAGCGCGTCATCCATCTGGCGGTGCGTTGGGTCCTCGATCAAGGCGTCACCGTGGCCCTGTGGGGCGCGCGGCATAAAGAACAGCTTCTCGCTGTCGACGAGATCGGCGGCTGGTCTTTGGACGATGGCGTCAAAATGAAGATTGATCGTATCTTGCACGACTTGATCAGGGATCCCGTCGGCCCCGAGTTCATGGCGCCGCCCGCGCGTCCGTGACCAGGGTGGACTTCTTTGGGCTGCGAACTCCGCGGCACTGACGGAAATTGGGGAGAATTTCTATGGATGTTGGATTCATCGGCCTCGGCAATATGGGCAGCGCCATGGCGGCGAACCTCATTGCCGCCGGACACAAATTGCGCATCTGGAACCGCTCACCCGAGCCGCTCAAGGCGCTAGTCGCACGGGGCGCTCGAGCCGTCGCTTCGCCGTCCGAAGCTTTTGCGGGCGACGCCGTGATTTCGATGCTGGCGGACGACGCCGCTCTGCGGGCCATCATCCTCGAGTCTGGAGCTCTCGTCCAAGCGGCGCCAAACGTCATTCACGTCAACATGGCAACCATATCGGTCGCTTTCGCGCGCGAATTCGCGGCTACACATCAAAAGCACAAAATCGCCTATATTGCGGCGCCGGTGCTGGGGCGCCCGGATGTCGCCGCCGCTGGCAAGCTGAACATTCTCGCGGCCGGCGCACATGATGCCATCACCCGCGTCCAACCCCTATTCGACGTGATCGGCCAAAAGACTTGGCCTGTCGGCAGCGAAGCTTCGCGCGCCAATGTCATCAAACTCGCCGTCAATTTCATGCTCGGCGCTGCGGTTGAGGCCACTGCGGAAGCGGCTGCCTTCGTCGAAGGCTATGGCATAGAGGCCGGCACTCTCATCGACATTGTCGCCAACACCGTCTTCCCCGGACCGGTCTACCAGGGCTACGGCAAATTAATCGCCGAGAATCGCTATGAGCCGGCGGCCTTCAAGGCGCGGCTGGAACTAAAGGACATACGACTGGCCCTGGAGGCCGCAGCCGAGGTTCAGACCGCGCTGCCTGTCGGCAGTGTTGTGCGCGATTGCCTGCTTGAGGCTCTCGCCGCAGGCGACGGCGAGAAGGACCTCGCCGTGCTCGGCAAGAACGCGCGGCGGCGTGCCGGGCGGCCGAGAGAACATGGCTAAGCCTTGCCTCAAAGGCCGATGACGAGCGCAGAAGCTTCGTCTTCATGGAGTTTTGTGACGAGGTCGCTGCGTCGCGCGAGAACGGCGCGCTGGTTGATGTAGCCTTTGTCGGTGATCTCTCCACTATCGACGGAGGCTGGCTCTGCCATCAAGAGGGCCCGCGTCGCAAACGTGGACGATCCGCTTCCGGCTCTTTGCAGCCGTTGCAATCCTTCGCGAACATGATTTCGGACAGCCTCATGCGCGAGGACGTCCGAATGCGGAACCGGTTCCGGCAGGCCCGTCAATTCGCGGCAGGCGGCAAGATTGGCAAAGACGAGGAGGCCGATTTCGTCGCGGTCGTGGCCGGTGACGACGATGTCTTGCGCAATCGGCGCCAAATGTTCGATGCCCTTGAGACGAAGATGTGAGACACTGACCCAGGTCCCGGAGGTCAGTTTGAAATCCTCTGCAATGCGGCCGTCGAAGTAGAGCCCTTTTTCCGGCGCGCCTTCATCGACGAAGCGTACCGCGTCGCCGATGCGATAGAAGCCCTCTTCGTCGAATGCCGTTCTCGTAAGGTCCAGGTGCTTCCAATAGCCGGGCGTCACGTTCTCCCCCCGGACGCGTATTTCCTGCTTGCCGCCGTTCGGCACCAGCTTCAACTCGACGCCGGGGACGGGAAGGCCGATATTGCCCGACCGCTCCGCCTGAAAATAGCAGTCCGTCGCCAAGGGCGAAGTCTCCGTCGAACCCCAGGCCGACACCATGGCGACCGGGCGGCCGAGCGTGTCGATCGCGAGCCTTGTGAGATCTTCCCAGATATTTTGCGGCAGCGCAGCCCCGGCATAAAAAATCACCTGCAGCTTGGCGAAGAATCTGCGCCGCAGCGCTTCGTCCTTTTCAAGTTCTCTCGCCAAAAGAGCGAACCCTTGCGGAACATTGAAATAGATAGTCGTCTCGATCTCCCGCAAATTATCGACGGTCTTTTGAAAAAGAGCCGGAACCGGCTTGCCCGCATCGATATGCAGCGTCCCGCCGTTGCGGAGGATGAGGAAGAAATTGTGGTTTGCACCGAACGTGTGATTCCAGGGAAGCCAGTCGAGGATGACCGGCGCCGTGTCTTCGATAAAGGGCCAGACCTGCGCCTTCGCCTGCTGGCTCGCACACAGCATGCGCTGCGTATTGATCACGCCCTTCGGCGAGCCCGTCGAACCCGATGTGAACAGGAATTTCGCGATCGTGTCAGGATTGATTGCGCCAAAGGCCGCTTCGACAAGGTTGCGATCGGTACTTGCCTCGATATCGACAAAACTCACGATTTCGGCAGATCCCGCCGGCTCGCCACCCGCTGCACCCGCCACGATCATCGCTTTGTGGAGCGGCGCGACCGCCGCCAAAGCGCGCGAAAATTGGCCAAGGTTGGATACGTAGATCGCGCCAGGCGAGAGCAGCGCCATGATCTCCATCAGCTTCCCGTAGCTTGCCGACATCAATGAATAGGCGGGCGAGATCGACGCGACCGGAACGCCGACGTGCAAGGCAGCGAGCGAGAGAAGCGCATGTTCTATGGAATTGTCTGAGAGTATCGCAATCGGTCGCTCGGGACCGAGCTCCTTGCGCAAGATCCAAGTCGCGATCGCTTCGACGCGGCGCAGTGCTTCGCGATAAGTGACGCGAACCCGATCGCCTGAGGCATCGCCTGCTGGCCGCTCGCTCAGGAAGACGCGTTCGGGGGCCTCATGCGCCCATTTCACCAGCCATTCGCCGACGCAGCGGGGATAGGCGGCAAGCGGCTCGGGAGACCGTAGGATGCGGCTCCCGTCGGGACGCAGATCGACAATCACGCGCGGAATGGCGAAGATCTGCTCAACGCCTCTGGATTCATCCAGTGCCGCGACTTTGTCCAAAGCTGCGCTCTTCATGCTTTCCTCCAGATCTATTTATCTTGTTTATTTGCTCCGTCGAATGCGAGAGCGACCCCAATCATAGCACTTTGACCAGAACCTCAAAGCACAGGGACATAGAGCCTCCAACCCGGCGCCTCTCGCTGCCGACCCTCTTCAATAGGTCTCGACGTGGAAGCGCCCGCTCTCACGCATCTTAAGCCGAATATCGGTCCAGACGAGGCCAGCACTTCGGCAGACGTCGTTGAGCGCTTCTTCGACCCCTTGTTCCATGCCCTTGAGACCGCACACATAAAGATGTGTGGCATCCGACTTGAGAAGTTGCACGAGCCTGTCAGCCTCACGCCGCATGAGATCCTGCACATAGGTCTTCGCTTCGCCGGGCACGCGCGAATAAGCGAAGTGTTTCGACAGCAAGCTTTCCGGCACTTTCTGCAAAGGCCCGAAATAGGGCAATTCCTCCGGCCGCCGCGCTCCAAAAAACAAGACGAGCTTGCCCGGCGCGCTCGGCATGGAACGTCGGCGCCATTCGGTGAAGCCGCGAAACGGCGCCGAACCCGTGCCGGTGCAGATCATGATGATATTGGCCGCGGGATCATCAGGCATCAGGAAGGTCGCGCCAAACGGCCCCGTGACTTCGACCTGGTCGCCTTTCTTCAGATCGCAAAGATAATTTGAGCAAAGCCCTTGCCGCTCACGCTTCACCGTCAAGGCGAGATTATTGTGGTTCGGCCGCTCGCCGTGGCGCGGACTGGCGACCGAATAGAGCCGGAGATGATGCGGCTTTCCCTCGGCGTCGACGCCAGGTGGAACAATTCCGATCGACTGCCCCTCGAGAACCGGAAAATGTGTATCACCGAAATCGAGAATGATATGACGCACGTCGTTTTCGGCCGCCTCACCGGTGAGGCGATAAGAGCCTCTGACAGTGGCGATGGCAGGCTTCGTCCGGTTGTAAAGATTGACGCTCGGCTTCGAGGCCGAGCGTGGCGCGACGGATTTGCCGCCGGCACCGTCATGCGCTCTCGCGATGATCGCCTCGACCTCGTCCTCGAACGCCTCGAAGCCCGTATCTTCCGGTTTTGCGACTTCCTCCTGCTTTGGCAATTCGCTCCACGAAAATTGTTCGCCGAGCGTATAGGCCTCGCGGACGATGCGCCAATTGTCGATCGAGCCGGTCGGGCATGGCGGCACGCAGGCCATGCAGAACTTGCATTTCGAAGCGTCGACGACGTAATTATTCGCGTCGTGCGTGACGGCACCGACCGGACAGGCTTCCTCGCAGGTGTTGCAGCGGATGCAGATTTCCGGGTCGATCAAATGCTGTTTCAGGAGAGGCGCAGTCATAGGTGGGATCCAAAAAACGCGCGTGTCGCTCGGCAGCTGCGCGTCCCGCCGGTGACGGGAGCACAACTGCCGGCGTCGCTCCTCAGGCCGCAATCTTTACATATTCGAATTCGCCCGGTTTGCCATCAATGCCGACCTTCGGCGCGGCAATCCAGCTTGCATATTTTCCCGGCGCGAGCTCGGCTTTCATAAGCGACGTCAGGAATTCGAGATCCTCGGCCGACGGCAAATAGTCGCCGCTCACCTTGCGCCAATCGGCATCCGGAATGATCATGCCTTTCGGCGTCGCATGCATATCCTTGAATTCGCCGATCTTGCGATTGAAGGCGACATGCGACAATTCGAGACGGAATTTGACGCCTTCTTTCTCGATGATCTTGTTCCAGCGCTCGACGCCTTTGGCGCAATCTTCCGTATAATCGTCCCGCAGTCGCATATTGAGTGCGGTGAGAGCCGGAACATTTTCCTTGACGATCTTCCCATCTATGAATTTGAGAACCGGATAGATCGCGTCGGTGAGGCGATGATCGTCATCGATCTTCGTTTCTTGGAAGCGGCCCTTGAGACCGGCATTGTAATAATTGGCCGAATTGGTCGAAATTTCCGCGCCGAAGAGATCGAGCGTCAACGGATAGTGCATGTTGAGCTTCTTTTGGATGAGCGGCAGATCGATGACGCCCAAAGCGCGCACTTTGGCGATGGCATAGGGATCTTCGATGCCGGCCGCCTTCATCGCTTCGCAAGTGCGCTGAATCGTACGGCCCACTCCGGTCTCGCCGACGAACATGTGATGGGCTTCTTCCGTCAGCATGAAGCGGCAGGTGCGCGACAGGGGATCGAAGCCCGATTGGGCGAGCGATTCGAGCTGCATCTTGCCGTCGCGATCGGTGAAGAAGGTGAACATGAAGAAAGACAGCCAGTCCGGCGTCTCTTCGTTGAAGGCGCCGAGCATGCGCGGCGTCTCGGCGTTGCCGGAGCGCCGGCGCAGTAATTCTTCCGCTTCCTCACGACCGTCGCGGCCGAAATATTTGTGCAAAAGATAGACCATCGCCCACAAATGCCGGCCCTCTTCGACGTTCACCTGGAAAAGATTTCGCAGATCATAAAGCGAGGGTGCGGTGGCGCCAAGAAAGCGCTGCTGCTCGACCGAAGCCGGCTCGGTATCGCCTTGAATGACGACCAGGCGGCGGAGCATGGCGCGATATTCGCCAGGCACGTCCTGCCACGCAGGCTCCCCGAGGTGCTGGCCGAAGTTGACTTTGCGGCCCTCCTCCTTCGGCGCCAGCAAGATGCCCCAGCGATAATCGGGCATTTTGACGAAACCGAACTTCGCCCAGCCTTGCGGTTCGACCGAGACCGCCGTGCGCAAATAGACGAGCGACGCCTGGAACCCGTCCGGTCCCATCTCCCGCCACCATTGCAGGTAGTTTTTGTGCCAGCCCTCGAGCGCGCGCAAGACTTGCCGATCTTCATGAAGAGCGACGTTGTTTGGAATCTGCGTCGAATAATCGACATTGATCGTATCATTCATGGTTTAACTCCAAGAGAGCATTTCTTTCACGGGATGTGCGAGCCGTTCACACGCGGCGCATGTCGTAGACGGGCCGCTTGCCGGTGCCGTAATGGCGCAGCGCCCCTTGTTCGCCGACCGCATTCGGGCGCTGGAAAATCCAGTTCTGCCACGCGGTGAGGCGCGCGAAGATTTTCGATTCCATGGTCTCTGGACCAGCGAAGCGCAGATTGGCTTCTAGGCCGCTCAATGCGTCGGGCGAGAAACTCGTCCGCTCTTCGAGAAAGACGCGAATTTCATCCGCCCAGTCGATGTCGTCGAGCGCGAAGGTCACGAGCCCGAGAGCATCTGCAGCTTCCGCGTCGAACTTTTCGCCAAGACGTTTTTTCAGTTCTTCGAGCCTGTCCGGCTCCGCCAGGAAGCGTGTCTCGAGGCGTGTAATCCCGTGGCTCATGGGAAGCGGGCCGAAACTCGAGACGCTCAAAACGAGCGTTGCGGGCGGCCGATTATCGCCTTCCATCGATCCGATCAGCATGTAGGATCGGTCGGCTGCAAATACGATCTCTGCCAGGAAACCCGCAAAGCAAGAGCCGGGCTCGATCAAGGCCACGAGCGTGCGCGATGTCACGTCAATCCGTTTCAGGACGCGTTTCCAATAATGCCGGATTTCATTGACGAGCCAATGATCGGCGTGGTCGTTGAGAAAAGTATCGAAGGCGGCGACGCGATCGCTGTCGCCTGAGGATTTGAAGATCAGCGTGCCGATGTCGAAGTGGTTGTTGCGCAAGTCGAGAATGGCGTCGTCGAGTTCGCGGGCAAGCCGCAGCGGCCAGAAATCCGCCCCTTGCGCAACCAGCGCTTCAGCGCTAACGGGCGGTGCCGTCTCGAGGCTCTTGAGCGTGAGTGTCGCTGTGCGGCGCGCTCGGTCTATCTCGACCTTCACGAAACCATAGTCGATCCCTTCGGCGTGAAATCTGCGCTCGAGCGGTGTGAGGCGAATGCCCGGTCCCGTGCCCTTGCGTGACGATTTTGCCGCGAACTCGCAAGCCCGCGCAGCGACGCGCTCCTCGAGCTTCGGCAAAGGCACGAGCTCATCGACGAGCCGCCATTGCACCGCGCGCTTGCCTTTGATGCCTTCTTCAATTGTGCAAAAGACGTCGGCATGATCGCGCCGAACCTTGCGCTTGTCGACAACGCGCGTAAGCCCGCCTGTGCCCGGCAAGACGGCGAGCAAAGGAACTTCGGGCAAGGATACCGCCGACGATCCGTCGTCGACGAGCATGATGAGATCGGTCGCAAGAGCGAGTTCATAGCCGCCGCCCGCTGCTGCCCCGCTCGCGACGCATATATAATGCTGGCCGGAAAAGCTGCTCGCATCTTCGATGCCGTTGCGCGTCTCATTGGTGAACTTGCAGAAATTGACCTTATGCGCATGTTCCGAACCGGCGAGCATGCGGATATTCGCGCCGGCGCAAAAGACCTTCGGTTTGCCGGAGCGCAAAAGCACGGATTTGACGGCCGGATGTTCGAAACGCAGACGCTGAATCGCATCGGCGAGCTCTATATCGACGCTGAGATCATAGGAATTAAGTTTTAGCTGATAGCCTTCGAAGAGGCCGCCGTTTTCATCGACATCCATGGTGAGGGTGGCAGTTTCGCCGTCGACCGCGAGCTTCCAATGCTTGTATCGGCCGGGATCGGTCTCGAAATCGATGCGGCTCGCGCCATTGGCCAATTTGCGCGATTCTTCCGCCATGCATTTTCCTCCAGCTGCGATCAAAGTGTCTATGCAGTATAATGCATGGCTTCTCCATGTCCAGCCGAAATCACTGAGACAGATGCATTTTAATTCATATCATCGGTCGGCGCTCAGAGCTCTGACTGGGCCGAGAACCCGCCTGAAGAATCCGCTAATCGCGTCGAGCGCGGCCTCGGGCGCTTCGCGATGCGGCACATGGCCGATCTTCGGCAGTCCCACGACGTCGACCGGCATCGTGCATTTTTCGGCAAGAACCTCGACCTGCCGCCAGCTGCCATAAGGATCCGCCTCGCCTTGCACGACCTGCACGGCGCAGCGTATTTTGGGGAGATAGCCGGCGAGGTCAAAGGCGCGAAATCCGGGATCCAGCCAGGCGCGGTTCCAGCCGTAGAAACTCACGTCGACATTCTTGTGCCAGCGTGCCAAGCGCTGTCTGAGATCACCCGCCTCGTAGAGATCTTTGGCTTTCGCGATTTCGCGCAGGCCGAAATCTTCGGTGAAGAAATGCGGAGCAACGAGGCTCATGGCTTCGATCCGCGGATCGGCGAAGCTGCCCGCAAAGATCGCTGCGATCGAGGCCCCGTCGGAATGGCCGAGCAGTGCCCCGCGTCTGAGGCCGATCGCGTCAAGGACGCGCGGCAAGACATGCAGAGCCTCGTCATGCATGTAAGTGAGCGGGCGCGGCAAGGCGACGGGACTCGACGCACCGTAGCCGGCGCGCGAATAGACGAATACGCCAAAGCCCGTCACCTCGGCGAGCTTGTCCGGAAAATTGCCCCAAAGGCCGACGCAGCCCAAGCCTTCATGCAGCATAACGATGGTCGGCGCCGCCTCGGGCCTCTCACCGATGAAGCGATATTCGAGCTGCTGATCGCCGAGGTCGAGACGGCCCTCGTTCGCAAGCTTCTGCATTTACGCAACGTCGCGCAACTTAAAGCGCTGAATTTTGCCGGTCGCCGTCTTCGGCAAGGAGTCGATCACTTCGATCCAGCGCGGATATTTCCAATTGCCAGCTTTTGCTTTGACCTGGTCCTTCAAACGCTGTTCGAGGTTTTCCCGGTCTGCCCCCTCCTTCAAAACGACGAAGGCCTTTGGTTTGAGCAAGCCGTCTACGTCAGCATGGGCGACGACGGCAGCCTCGAGCACAGAGGGATCGGCCATGAGTGCGGCTTCGACCTCGAACGGCGAAACCCAAATGCCGCTAACTTTGAACATGTCGTCCGTGCGGCCGCAATATGTGTAACGCCCCGCTGCATCGCGCGTATATTTGTCGCCGGTGCGCGTCCATTCACCGTGGAAAGTTGCGCGGCTCTTGTCGCGCTGGTTCCAATAGCCTTCCGCAGCACTCGGACCGCGCACGAAGAGTTCGCCAACCTCGCCGTCGGCGACTTCCGCACCAGCCTCGTCGGCCAGCCTGACGTCATAGCCGGGCACAGGTTTCCCTGAGGTGCCATAAACGACGTCCCCGGGTCTGTTGGACAGGAAGATATGCAGCATTTCCGTCGAGCCGACGCCGTCGATGATTTCGACGCCGAATCTCTTCGTCCAAGCCGTACCGATATGTTCGGGCAGAGCTTCGCCGGCCGAAGTGCAGATCCGCAGTCGCGGCGAGCCTTTGTGCTCGGCATGTTTGGTATCGTGCACAAGCGCGGAAAACAGGGTCGGCACGCCGCAGAATATCGTCGGCGCGTAGTGTTCGAGAATTTCAAAGACTTTGTCGGGTGTCGGCCGCGACGGCTCGAGGATGGTTGTGGCGCCCACCGACATCGGGAAGGTCAAGGCATTGCCCAATCCATAAGCGAAAAACAATTTCGCCGCAGAATAGACGACGTCCGTTTCTTTAATGTCGAGGATGCCTTGCGCGAAAAGCCGCGCTGTCGCCATCAGGCTTGCATGGACGTGCTTTGTGCCTTTGGGTGCGCCGGTCGATCCCGAAGAATACAGCCAAAAGGCCGTCTCGTCGGGATGGGTCGCTACGGTCTCGAATTTGTCCGACTCGGCGGCAAGAAGCGAGGCGAAATCCAGTCCCTGCGCTTGCGCTGCGCCAACCACGACGACATGTTCGAGATACGTCGCCTGCGCAATGCAAGGTTCCAAGCTGGCGAATAGCGGCGCAGAAACGAATAGTGCGCGCGCGCGCGTATCGCCAAGCATGTACGCATATTGCTCGGGCGCCAGCATCGTGTTGACGGGAACCGGCACGACACCGGCGCGGATCGCTCCGAGAAAAGCGATCGGGAATTCGATCGTATCGGTCAAAAGCAGAAGAACACGCTCTTCCCTGCGAATGCCGAAACGACGGAGGAGATTCGCGAACCGACCCGCCTGCACCTGCAGTTGCGCATAAGTTAGCGTTTGTTCAGGATCGATGAAGGCTATTTTCTCGCCACGGCCTTGTTCGACATTCAAATCAATAAGATCGGTGCAAGCATTGTAGATGGTCATCAGAATAACTCTGCTCTCGATGCAGGCGCCTATTGGCCTGTGAATTCAATTGACCCTTCGGGCAGCAGATAGAGCACATAGGCGGAGCCGCCCGTGACGGTCGGATGATGCGCCGAGCCTGGTCCATAGACATACCAGCCAGCCGCAAACCCGTCGAAACGGGGCTCGCCCGCGAGAGGAACGATCATCCCGATCTCGCCTTTCGGATGGACATGATGAGGACCGGCGACGCGATCCATCTTGACGACGTCGACGCTGAACGCGCCCGCCGATTGGCGGGGCTTGATGACGCGTCCAAACCTGATGCCGCCGGCCTCGCGTTGGCACAGCCATCCTTCCGCATCTCCCGCGTCAAGAAGCCCGGCGAGCTTCTTGAAGACGGCGCCATCAACTGGATAATTCGCATTGAGCCATTGGGCCAAAGCGGAATCGAGCGGTCGATCGCTGATCGATTCGGCGACCGCTCCGATCCCTTCGGCAAAATCCCGCTGCGCCGCGCCCGGCGCTCGCACCTCCATCCTATTCCCTCCCTGGGGCTCCTGGTTTTCGAGTGTTGCGATCAGGCGAAATGATGCAATATAATGCATAGAGTGGACCAGTACACGCCTTGCTGTCAAGCCATGCCGGATCTATTATTCATTTTTTGCTGGACTCACGATGCCCCGCTCCAAATCGCTCCCCCGTCTCGTTTCCGGATCTTTAGATCTCGCAACGACGCAGCCCGGCCGAATTGCCAAAAAGCCACCAAAAGTCACGCGTGACGACGACGCTGACGCCTATCTCGTGCAGCTTGGCCGGCGCGTTCGCGAAATGCGTGCGATGCGCGGCATGTCGCGCAAAGTCCTGGCACAAGTCTCGGGCGTTTCGGAGCGCTATATCGCCCAGCTCGAGACCGGCCTCGGGAATGTCTCGATCATTCTTTTGCGCCGCGTCGCATCGGCGATCGGCGCGCCGCTCGAAGATTTGATTGCCGGATCGACCGCCATTTCGAGCGATTGGGCGCTGGTGCGCTCGCTGCTCGGCGAGGCGACGCCGGCTATGATCGAAGAGGTCAAAGATGTTCTGACCGGCCGGCGTATCGATGTTCGCAATCCGCCGGCAATCGCCGTCGACCGCGTGGCCTTGATCGGCTTGCGCGGTGCCGGCAAATCGACCCTCGGCCGGCTCGCTGCTGAACAGCTCGGCTGGCGCTTCGTCGAATTGAGCAAGGAAATCGAACGCGAGCACGGCTTCTCGATGACAGAGATCATGTCGCTTTACGGCCAGGACGGCTACCGCCGTTTCGAACAAACGACCTTGCGCAGGATCGTCGACACGCCTGGCCCGGTGATTTTGGCAACCGGCGGCAGCATAGTCTCTGAACCCGTCACATTCGACCTCTTGCTCGCTTCGTTCTTCACCATCTGGATCAAGGCGACACCGGCCGAACATATGAGCCGCGTCCGCGCCCAAGGCGATCTGCGCCCGATGGGCAATGACAAGGCAGCCATGGCCGAACTCATCACGATTCTGTCAAGCCGCGAACCCCTTTATGCCCGCGCCCGCACCACGCTCGACACGTCCGGCGCGCAGACAGACGAGAGTCTGAAAGCACTCCTCGCAATGATCAAGTCCTATTGCGTTTCGGGTTGCCCTTGGCAGCTGCGTAGCAAGGGGTGAAACCGAAGACCGGATAACAAACCCAAGCTGACGACGGAACCGCATTTGCGGGGCGGTGCGCCCTCAAGTCCGAAGAGGCCGCGCTGCTGAAAATGATCAGGGACTTAGCCCGGACTTCTCACACTGTGTCTTGAGCGGAAGCCTCAATGCTTTGTCGGAGCCCTGACCGGTTCAGCCAAATCCGGCAGGGTCCATTGGCACAAGCGAGCGCCGCTGCGCCGCTCCGCAAGATCAACGTGGAGGTGCTGCTCGTGATAGCTGTCGGAGCCGGGCCCAAGCACCGTCGTGAAACGCGCACAGGCTGTCGCTTTCATAAGTGCGAAAAACGCTTGGGTGCTGATCGGCTCGGCTTCCGTTGAGCTGGCCACAGCAAGGATCTTCCCGCGCTCGGTGATGAGGGCGTGCAGGTCGAGGGCATTGCCATGGGCGTGCTCGCTCGGTTTTGCGCCAGCAATGCCGTTACGGCTGCGGCACTCGTAAGCACCGACCCCCTCAATCTTGGCGAGCCGATCGCCGGAGGCTGCAATCGCGGGCGCGAGATCGTCGCGCACCCAGTCGGCGACGGCCGATGCCAGCGACGCGCGCATGATGACCGCCGGCACTATCGTCACCTTCGAGCCGTCGGCCAGGACTATCGCTTGCAGCCGCAGCGGCGATTGTATAGCGCAACTGTCCCGATCGACAATTGGTGCAAGGTTTTCGGCGATGATCCGGCCGCTCGCCAGCACTTGCGCGCGGAGTGCGTCGTTGTCGCCGAGACTAGGTTCGCCAACAGGATTGCGCGATTGTGTTTCATCAGGTGCCGGCATTGCAAGTTCATGCGGGCGGACCGGCGGTAACGGAATGTTCCCTTGAGCCGCGACCCCAGAGGCGCTGCCGATGGCGAACCCTATCGCGGCCAGGCTAGCGAATACGCGCCGAAAAGCACTGGTTCGGCCTTTGGCCGGAGCTGACACATCCATTTTCGTCCGCGCTTTTGGTCATCCCAATGTATATTTTCCGGCACGATCTTCAACTGATGTCAGAATATTCAAATGTTGGTATAATGCTAGATGGCCGAAGTCGGCGGCGATGAGAATTCGTGAGTGAAATGAGCTTTCGATCGATCTATCGGCATGGTTTTGTCCGTGTTGCCGCCTGCACGATTGCCACGAGCATAGCCGATCCGCTCGCCAACGCGCAGGCGATCGAGGATATGCTGCGCGGCCTCGAGGCGCGCGCCGTCGGGCTCGCTGTCTTTCCGGAACTGGCGATTTCCGGCTATGCGATCGACGACCTGCTGCTGCAAGATGCTCTGCTCGCGGCAGTCGAGCGCGCCATCGACCGTCTCGTTGCCGCCTCGCAAGACTTGCTGCCGCTCATTCTCGTCGGCGCGCCTTTGCGTTGGCAATCGCGGCTTTACAATTGCGCGCTCGCCATTCATCGCGGCCGGCTTCTCGGCGTCGTCCCAAAAATCCATGTGCCGAATTACCGTGAATTCTACGAACATCGGCATTTCGCTTCGGGTTCGGGCACTGAAGGTGAGGAGATCAGCGTCGGCGCGCGCACCGCGCCCTTCGGCCCGGATTTGCTGTTTGCCGCCGAAGATCTGCCAAGCTTCGTCGTGCACGCCGAAGTTTGCGAGGATCTCTGGGTGCCGATCCCGCCGAGCTCGCAGGCGGCACTCGCCGGCGCAAGCATTCTTGCCAATCTCTCAGCCAGCAATATCACGATCGGCAAGGCCGACACCCGCAAGCTCTTGTGCCAGTCGCAATCGGCGCGCTGCCTTGCAGCCTACCTTTATTCGGCCGCCGGAAGCGGCGAGTCGACGACCGATCTTTCGTTCGACGGACAGACCTCGATTTTCGAGAACGGCGTTCTCATCGCCGAGTCGGAGCGTTTTCCGGCCGAGGCGCAAGCCGCGGTTGCCGACGTCGATCTCGACCTCTTGCGCCAGGAACGTCTGCGGCAAGGCACGTTCGACGACAATGGCCGCCACACCGCCGGCGCTAGCGCGTGGTTTCGGCGCATTGCGTTCAAACTGTCGCCGCCCTTGCGAGATGTTGGTTTGGCGCGGGCGATCGAGCGCTTTCCCTTCGTCCCGGCCAATCCCGAGCGCCTCGCACAAGATTGCTACGAAGCCTACAATATTCAGGTCAGCGGGCTCGAACAAAGATTGCGTGCGGCCAAGATCGCAAAAGTCGTGATCGGAATTTCCGGCGGGCTCGACTCGACGCAGGCCCTGATCGTCGCCGCCAAGGCGATGGACCGCCTGGGCCATCCGCGCAGCAATATTCTCGCCTATACGATGCCGGGATTTGCGACGAGCGACGCGACCAAAGCCAATGCGTTGAAGCTGATGCAAGCGCTCGGCGTCACGAGCCAGGAGCTCGACATCAAGCCGGCGGCCCGGCAGATGCTCGCCGACATAGAGCATCCCTTCGCCAAGGGCGAAAAGCTTTACGACGTCACCTTCGAAAACGTGCAGGCCGGCCTGCGCACGGATTATTTGTTCCGCCTCGCCAATTTTCACGAGGGCATCGTGATCGGCACCGGCGATCTTTCCGAACTCGCGCTCGGCTGGTGCACGTATGGTGTCGGCGACCAGATGTCCCACTACAACGTCAATGCCGGCGTGCCGAAGACGCTCATTCAGCACCTGATCCGCTGGACGATCACGACGCAGCAGTTCGAACAAGCAGCGCTCGACACGCTCGCTTCCATCCTCGCGACCGAGATTTCGCCGGAACTCGTGCCCGTCGCCGCCGGCGAGACGCCGCAAAGCACCGAGGCGAAGGTCGGTCCCTACGATCTGCAGGACTTCAACCTATACTACATACTGCGCCATGGCTTCCGCCCAGCGAAAATCGCCTTTCTCGCGGAGGCCGCCTGGGCCGATGCGGCGCGCGGCGAATGGCCGCCCGATTTCCCTGCCGAGCGCCGCAAATCCTATTCTCTTGCAGAGATCCGTTCGTGGCTGCGCGTTTTTTTGTGGCGCTTCTTCACGATCAGCCAGTTCAAACGCTCCGCCATGCCGAACGGCCCTAAAGTTTTGGCCGGCGGCGCCCTGT
>JBKQHN010000143.1:0-3745 GCA_052148755.1 Beijerinckiaceae bacterium
AAGCAGCATGGCCGGAAAATCTCCATGCTCACCGCCTATGATTATCCGACTGCCAAAGCTGAAGCTGAAGCCGGCGTCGACATCATCCTCATCGGCGACAGTGTCGGCACCAATATGCTCGGCTACCAGAGCGAGAAGGAGGTGACCCTCGCCGACATTGCCCACCATTTGCGGGCCGTGCGGCGTGGCGCGCCCGATTCGTTCCTGATCGCCGATCTGCCCTATCAAACTTACGAAACGCCCGACATGGCCGTCGCCAATGCCAAAATCCTCGTTGCGGCAGGCACGGATATGGTGAAATTCGAAGGGCCGCGCCCCGACATCGCCGCGGCTCTCGTGGCGTCAGGCATAAATGTCTGCAGCCATATCGGCCTCGAGCCGCAGCACCATGAAGAAAAGCGCGTCAAGGGCCGCTCCGCCGCGGACGCGGTGCGCCTCGTCGCCGATGCGATCGCACTCGACAAAGCCGGCATATCCATGATCGTCCTCGAACTCATCCCCGAGGAAGTGGCGGCGCATGTGACGAAGTCCATTGCCGCGCCGACGATCGGCATAGGCGCCGGCCGCCACACGGACGGCCAGGTTCTCGTCATCTGCGACGTCCTGGGCTACACAGATGCCAATTTCCGGCACAATCGCCGCTATCGGGACGTCGGACGCGACACGCGCGCTGCGGTCGCAGCTTATGTGCAAGAGGTCCGCACGGGGGCTTTTCCCGCCGAAGCCAATGTCTTCCACATGCCGAAGGACGAGCTTGCAGCTCTCGCGGACAAGGACGTGTGAGCCAAGCGGCTGGTGCACAAGAAAATCATTTTATCTGACGTAGCCAATTTTCGTGTGACAGCCCGTCGATGCGCGCGAACTCCCCTTCGTTGTCGGTGACGATCGTGTAGCCGAGTGCGACGGCCTGAGCAGCAATGAGGAGATCATTGCCGCCGATCGGTCTGCCGGAGTGTTCAAGCCGGCTGCGGATCAGGCCGTAGACGGCATCGGCGGGCGCTTCGAATGGGATGACGTCGAGGACACCGAGCACTGCCTCGAGTTGAGCCGCGAGCCGTGGCGATCCCTTCTTTGTAGCTCCATAACGTAATTCGGCGGCGACGATGATACTCGTGCAGACCCGCGCTTCGCCGATCATACGGATATGTTCGGCTACACGGCCCTGTGGGTTGCGGATCAGATCGGAGACGATATTGGTATCGAGCAAATAGCGCATCAAAACTCGATGGGATCAGGGGCCCTGTCGGAGATCGGCGGAAAATCCTCGTCGAGCGGCGAGAGACTTGCCAATAGAGCCAGCAGGGATTTTGGAGGGGCGGGCTCGATGATCAGCCTTCCGCCTTCCTTGCGCATGATCGCGTCTTCGCCGGGGAGTTCAAATTCCCGGGGAATCCGCACAGCCTGATTTCGGCCATTCCTGAAAAGTTTGACATGTCGTTCGGCATTCACGGCCATTTCCCCAGCATATGTCAAAGCATATGCAAAGTGGGGTCGTCTGTCCATCGCTGCAAGCAGGCCCGGCTGTCGTCACCCACCCAGCTTCGTCTTCACCAGTCCGCTCGCCTTGGCGACATCAAAACGGCCGGCATATTTGCTCTTCAGGACGGCCACGACCTTTCCCATGTCCTTGATCGAAGCCGCTCCCGTTTCGGCAATGGCTGAGGTAATCGCGGCATCGACTTCCGCCGCGCTCAGGGGCTGCGGCAAGAAACTCTGGATGACCGCAATTTCCTCGCGTTCCTGGGTGGAGAGATCGGTGCGGCCGGCCTTTTCGTAGATTTCGGCCGATTCCTGCCGGCTTTTTATCAATTTCTGCAGCAAAGCGAGGATTTCTTCGTCCGAGACGGTTTTGCCCTGCCCTCTCGCCTCGATATCACGATCCTTGAGCGCGGCATTGATCATGCGGATCGTGTTGACCCGCAGTTTTTCGCCGGCTTTCATCGCTACCTTGAGCTCTTTGTTGAATTGCTCGCGCATGGCATCTCCTGCAGTCTCTTGCCGTCGGACCGACCCGTCCGATCAAAACCAAAATGTCGAAGTCATCGGGCCAGAGCGCGCCTTGTGGGGGCACTGAGCCTGTCTGATGTCCGAGACGCCGCAATCACCGCTCATTTTGCAGGGCATCTGCCTAAAACAACTCGGCGGCTGCGCGGGATTGACCTCTGCGCGGCTTGCGCCTAAGCAGCTTGGCGTCCGCGGATGCCGATCTACCCAAGACCAACCTTGCAGCACCCACAAGCCTTGTAAGGTTCCGCGGCGGCTACCACGTTAGGTGGCGTTTGGCCGGTTCGCATCGGCTCGTCGCCCGTCGAAAGCCCGAAACTCGAAGTCCAACAATCACCCGCGTCGACGCCGGAAGGTGCAGTTTCGAGCGAGCGGAGAAGCATGGTGTAGTGCGCCTATGACTGAGGATCAAGACAAACAAAAAGCCAGGGGCTGGGCTATGCCGGTGCCGACGGCGCTTCTTGTTCTGGCCGATGGCACCGTGCTCGAAGGTTCAGGCCTTGGTGCGGTGGGCGAGGCGGTCGGCGAAGTCTGCTTTAACACTGCGATGACGGGCTATCAGGAAATCCTCACCGACCCCTCCTATGCCGGCCAGATCATTACTTTCACTTTCCCCCACATCGGCAATGTCGGCGCCAATGAAGAAGATATCGAAACCGCCAATCTGTCGGCGGCCTCCGGCGTGCGCGGCATCGTCGTCCATGCGCCGATCACCGCATCCTCCAGCCATAGGGCCACGCGCGATTTCGACGAATGGCTGAAGAGCCGCGGCATCATCGGCCTCTGCGGTGTGGATACGCGGGCATTGACCGGCCGCATACGCGAAAAAGGCATGCCAAACGCGGTCATCGCACACTCGCCGGACGGCGTTTTCGATCGCAGCGCGCTGCACGCCAAGGCCGTGCAATGGCCTGGCCTCGAAGGCATGGATCTCGTTCCTGCCGTGACGACGGCCCAAAGGTTCACCTGGGACGAAACGAGTTGGACAACGGAACACGGCTATGGAAGGCAGACGCTGCCGAAGTTGCATGTCGTCGCCGTCGACTATGGCATAAAGCGCAACATATTGCGCCTTCTCGCAGATGTCGGCTGCGCCGTCACGGTCGTGCCGGCAACGTCCTCCGCAGAGACGATTCTAGCGTTGAATCCGGATGGGGTGTTTTTGTCGAATGGGCCCGGCGACCCTGCAGCAACCGGCGAATATGCCGTGCCTGTAATAAAGCAGCTCTTGGCGCAAAAAATTCCGATCTTCGGCATCTGCCTGGGTCATCAAATGATGGCGCTCGCGATCGGTGCCAAGACCGTCAAAATGCATCAAGGTCACCATGGCGCCAATCATCCGGTGAAGGATTTTACCACCAACAAGGTCGAGATCGTCTCGATGAACCACGGTTTTGCCGTCGACGCGCGGAGCTTGCCGGCAGATGCGAAGGAAACCCATAGATCGCTCTTCGACGGTTCGAACTGCGGCCTCGCGCTCGCAGACCGGCCGGCCTTTTCGGTCCAGCATCATCCCGAAGCTTCGCCGGGACCACGCGACAGCCACTATCTTTTCCGCCGCTTTGTCGCGATGATGGAGGCGGCGCGATAATCACCGCCGTTACGCTCAATGTCACGAGAGTTCCAAAATTGCACGTGCCGCTCGGTATTGGCAATGCCTGGACCAAGAGCACGTCCGCGATCCGATCGGGTCATGCGGTCATAGCGAGCTGACGCAGAAATGACTTGGCGCGATTTCTGG
>JBKQHN010000144.1:0-10711 GCA_052148755.1 Beijerinckiaceae bacterium
AAACTCGCGGCCTGCAACACGAAGCCCGCACCGACGAGCAAGTGCCGGTCCACGGCCTCCATACGGCGCATGGCGAGAACCCGGCTCGCGAACATCGCTGCCGTCGAAGCAATGAAGAATGCCCCGAGTGGCAAGGCCTTGGCTTCGAGCACGGTTGCCAGATAGGCCATCACGAAACCGAACATGGTGCCGTTGATGAAGGCCGCACCGAGCGGCGCGATCCGGTCACGGCGCAATGCCTTGCCGAAATCCAGCCCCTGCGTATTGCCTGCGGGAGGGAGGGGTCGCACGGTAAACGTCAAGGCGAGCCCGATGAGCGCCGGAATCGCCGCTATGAGAAACATCACCCGCGGTCCCAAGGTACTGAAAACCATGGCGCCGAAGGGCGGCGCGAAAGCCTGCGCCAGCGGCGACATGGCGGAAAAAAGTCCGAGCAGATAAACGAATCGGCGCGGCGACAAGAGGCTTTGTGCATAGGTCATGACCGAGCCGAGAAATAATCCCTGCCCGACCCCCTGCACCAATCGTGACGCAAGCGCGCCGTAAAAACTATCGATCGTGAAATACAGGCTCGTATAGCCGATGACCAGGAAGCAGATTGCAAGGCGCGTCGTCACGACGACCCCGATGCGGCCCGCGAGGGCTCCGATGAGGAAACTCGTCAAAAGAACCGGAAAGGCAAAAAGCGACAGAAGCAGGCCGATCGCATGCAGATCATGTCCCTCATGCGCGAAGACGACCGCGAGAAGGGCACCATGCGAAAACAGGAAGGATACGAGAAAGACGGCCACACCAAACCGCGCGAACTCGGGCTTTGCGCGGGCATCGACGAAGCCTTCCGCGTAGGCGGCGCGATCCGCATCGGACGCAGAGTCCGGGCCATCGCTACGTTCGTTCTTCACGCCGCCTCCACAAGCCGCAGCAAAGCACGCCAGTGCCGGCGCCCCAGCAGCGCCGTAGCGGCAATATCCTCGATCACGAGCGGCACAAAACCCTGCTCTCTTGCGAGTTCAAAAACCGAAGGCGGAAGCGGCCAAGGCGGCCCCGCGACGTCCGCGTCTTCATCCCGGGCGCGCGCAACCATGAGCAGCGCGCCGCCAGGCGCGAGAGCCGAGGCAAATGCCGCGAGCGCCTTTGCGATGAGCGGCCCAGAAATCGCTTGCAGCGTGTAACATTCATGCACGAGGTCGAATGCACCGCGCCACTCGCTTGGCAGCGCGAAAAGATCTGCGACGCGATAGTCGACTTGGCTTTGTGGAAACCTCCGCTTCGCCCATTCGACGGCTTGCGCGACGAAGTCGAAGGCTACGACATTCGCCCCTGCAGCGGCAAAATATTCAGCGTTGTCGCCGAGGCCGCAACCGACATCGAGCACCCGCGTTGCGGAAATCCGGCGGATCTGGCTATCGACGAAGGCTTTCGTCAAGGAGTGCGGCTTCAGATCGGCCCAAGGCACGCGGGCCGGATCATCGCCGGCGCGCGCATAGACCTCGTTGAACCACGTCCGACGCAGCGGATCTTCATGAGCCTTGCGTTGCATCGCCGGATCGATCGCGTCGAGTTCCTTGCGCGCCGCGGCACGCCGCGCCTCGAAGTCCGGCGAGGAAGGATCGAAAGCTGAATTCATGAATGACATAGCCTCGCAGGTGTCACGCGACCGCGCTCATTGTTTGCGTTCCCAGCGTCCGGCGTTCGTCTGCTGCCAATAGGCAAGTGCGTGACCCTGTTCTTTCAAGAGCTTCCACTGCGTCCGCGCATCCGCGAGCTGGTCTGCGTCTTGCCCGTCGAAGAGCAGGATCAGCCGTTCGTAGACGCAAGCTTCGGGGAGGGCGAGGCAGGCTGCGACATCAGCCGATTCGACGAACAGCCGCAACCGCGCCGAATTCGGGTTCTCATGCCCTTGCGTCAAATAGATCGGCTGGAGTTCACCGTCGCCATCGCGGGCGAGGCCATGCGCGAGGAAACTGTCGTCCGAATAGGTCCACAGCAAAAGGTCGAGCCCCTCAAGCCGCTCGCTGCTGCGCGCCTCTATGACGACGCGCCACCCCCGCTCCAGTGATTTTTCGCAAATCGCGGGGAGCGTGCGTTCGAGCGGCTGCTGCTGCAAATGGTAGAACCAGATCTCCGGCATTACGGCCTTCCAACAAACGCGCTTTGCTCAATCTTCGTAGAAATCCGCAACGAGCCGGTCGAGCAGCCTGACGCCGAAGCCCGACCCCCAGCTTTGATTGATCTCGTTTGCCGGCGAGTTCATGCCCACCCCCGCGATATCGAGATGCGCCCATGGCGTCCCATTGACGAAGCGCAGCAGAAATTGAGCAGCCGTGATCGACCCGCCGTGCCGGCCGCCGGTGTTCTTCATATCGGCGAATTTCGAATCGATGAGCTTGTCATAGGCCGGTCCGAGCGGCAACCGCCAGACTTTTTCCCCTGTCTTTTTCGCGGCTTCAGCGATTTTCGCGCTCAAATCGTCGTCATTGGAAAAAAGCCCGGCATTCTCCTGCCCGAGCGCAACCATGATCGCGCCGGTCAAGGTCGCAAGATCGATCATGAACTTCGGCTTGTATTTGTCTTGGACATACCAAAGCAGGTCGGCAAGAACGAGTCGGCCCTCGGCATCGGTGTTGATGACCTCGATCGTCTGGCCCGACATGGATTTGACGATATCACCGGGCCTTTGAGCCTTGGGCCCGGGCATGTTTTCGACGAGGCCGATGGCGCCGATGGCATCGACCTTCGCTTTGCGTGCGGCAAGCGCATGGATGAGGCCGACGACACAGGCGGCGCCTGCCATGTCGCCCTTCATATCTTCCATCCCGGCTGCAGGCTTGATCGATATGCCGCCGGTGTCGAAACAGACGCCCTTGCCAATGAAGGCGATCGGTTTCGCGGTCGCTTCGTCTTTGCTGCCGTCCTTACCTGATTTTGTCCCGCGCCAGCGCAAAATGACGACTCGACTCGGCCGGTCCGACCCCTGCCCCACGCCGAGAAGCGCGCCCATTCCGAGATCGCGCAGCTCGGCCTCGTCAAGGATCTTGGTTTCGACGCCGAGCTTTTCCAGCTGCAGTGTTCGCCGCGCAAATTCCTCCGGATAAAGCACATTGGCCGGCTCATTGATGAGCCTGCGGGCCAAGATGACGCCCTCGGCCACCGCATCACGCGCCTTCAACTCGCGCCGTGCCGCGGCAGGCTCTTCGACAGCGACAAAAATTTCGGCGCCATTCTTCTCCTCGTCGTCCTTCTTTTTGGTCTTGTATGTGTCGAACTTATAATCGCGCAACCGCATACCGAGCACGAGATCGGCGGCTGCCGCTGCAAGATCTTTGGGCGCGCGGGGCATGGCGAAGGCAACGACGGCAAAGGCGTCGGAGCTGAGCTTGCCGCGCACAAAACCACCGAGCGTCACAAAATCATCCGGTCGGAGAGGCGCCTCCTTGCCTGCTTCTTTGACCTCGTCCTTCTGCTTTTCTTTCTCCTTCCCGTTATCGCCAGCTTCTTCCGTGGCCGCGCCAGTGCCGATGACGAGGAGCCGGTCGGCCGCAAAGCCTGCCGGAGCGACGATGTCGAGTGCCGTGAGGGCCTTGCCTTTGAACTTGGTTGCCGCGGCCGCCCTTCTGATCAAGGCTTCCCCCTCGGCAGCGATGAGTTTCTGGCTGGCCGGGCCAAAAACGAAGTCCTGGCCCATGAAGATCACGAGAGTTTGAGCCGATTTGGCCTTGCCGCCGCGTTTCGCCGCAGCAAACGGCGGGGTTTGCGCCGTCAGCGGTGCGAGTGCGACGAAGTCTATTTTTGCGGGCTGGAACATAGATTCCCCTTCGATTTCACGCTTCTTTGCGGCACGGAGCCGGCACGGGCGCCGGCCTTCAGGCGCCGACTCGCTCGTCGAATCATCTGAAACTATCGCTTTTTCAAATGCTTGGCGAGCATCTGCACGCGCCGCGGACAGCTTGGGAGGGCTCCGAGCGCACGCTGGCCCCGATCCTTTCTTGCAGAGGCGGCGTAGATCGTGCAGCGATTTCCGATCCATCATGTTTGGCGCGGCAAAGGCACGCAAGTGGGCACAAAGTCCGATTTTTCGGCTTTGGTGTCCTCGGCCCGACCCCGGCGGCGTGACCGCGGAGCCACGCCATGCGGCTTTTGTGCCTGACCGCCCTCAAAAAGCCCTCGCGCGCTTGCACTTCGAATGGTCAATTTGTACGCAGGATGATAGCTTTGCCGCGACCCGACCGGGTGCCAACGAACCAAGCAAAGGATGTCGAACCCGAAACATTTGAGCCGCCCCGATTTTTGAATTTTCTTTTGAGGCGCCGAGCTGGGGCGATGCACCTCGAGGGAGTGACTAAAACGGATCATCCTTCCGGTCGGCTGCGGGCGGGATGAGGTTTCCGGTCAACTTGCCGATCAAGCCAAAGAAACGCCACGCGCCATGCCGCTCGTCCAAATCGAATCAGGTCCGGTCTGCGTCGGCACCCGCACAACGGGGGACGCTGCATCGTCCGCGTTCTTGCCGGCCCACGCGCCGCTTCCAAGCCCACGCGGGCAGCTGGTGGAGAGCGCGGCATGATCGGCTTCACCCTTGGCCGCTACCTGTCGGCGCGCTTCTTCAACATGATCATGGCTGTCTTCGGCACGATCTCCGCGCTCGTCTATTTGGTCGATTTCGTCGAAATGCTGCGCCGGACCGGCGACAAGCCCGGCGTCAACGCCGCCTTCGTCGCCTTCCTATCGTTTTTGCGGACCCCGACGGTTTCCGAACAGGTGCTGCCCTTCTGCGTCCTGTTCGGTGCGATGGCAACCTTTCTCAACCTGACCCGCAAGCTCGAGCTCATCGTAGCACGCGCAGCGGGCGTTTCAGTTTGGCAGTTCATTCTGCCGCCGATCGCGATCGCCGTCTCGATCGGCTTGGTTTCGGTCGCCCTGCTCAACCCTGTCTCAGCTGCGATGAAGCTGCGGGCGGATCGTATTGAACTGGAAATCTTCGGCGGCAGCGCGAAGCATGGGAACGACTCCACCACATGGCTGCGACAGCGGAGCATTGACGGCGAAGCGCTGCTGCGCATCGAGCAGCAGAGCGAAGCCGGCACGCTTTTGCGCGGGGTCACCGCCTACGTCTACGACACAGAGGGTAATTTCGTCGAAAAGGTCGAAGCCGACCACGGCGTGTACCGGCCAGGTTATTGGCAACTCTCGGACACCCGCATTTCATTGCCGGCTGAAGAGGCGCGCCTTGCCGGCACCTATCTCCTCGCCACAAACCTCACGCCGGACGAACTAGCGCGGGGCTCAGGTTCGCCCGAATCGGTATCCTTCTGGTCTCTGCCTACGGTCCGCGACCAAACAGAATCGGCGGGTCTCGATGGCACCGGTTACCGCCTCCAGTATCAAACCCTCCTCGCGCGGCCGCTGCTGCTCGTCGCCATGGTCCTTATTGCCGCAGCCTTTTCCTTAAGATTTTTCCGATTTGGTGGAATAAACCAAATGGTCATCGGTGGCATTGCCGCCGGCTTCGTGCTTTATCTGCTGACCAAGGTGGTGGCTGATCTCGGCGGCTCGGGTCTCTTGAGCGCGCCCGTTGCTGCGTGGTCGCCAGCTATCGTCGGCAGTCTGCTCGGGGCCCTCGCATTGTTGCACCAGGAGGATGGTTGATGGGGCGGCGTATTTGCCCCAGCGAGTTTCTACTGCCGGTGCGCGCCGGAGGTGGTCGTGCGTCCGCTTGCAGGCGCAAATCCATCGCTCTGGCGCGGATCGGCGTATGCCATGCGCGCGCCGCTGCGGCGGTCTTCTGGCTTGCTCTCGTCTTTTGCTTTGCTGTTGATTGGTCTGTCAATTCTGCCGCGGCACAAAGTCCGCTCCCGGCGGAGAACCCCCCTGTGCCCGGCGGCCCCAAGAAGACCGACGACAGCGGCAGGACGGCGGCCGAGAAGCCAGGGAAGATGTTCGTCGAAGCTTCAGAACTCGTTTACAATAAAGATAAAAATACTATATCCGCCGAAGGCAATGCGCGTGTCTATTATAAAGGTAGCGTGCTCGAAGCAGACCGCGTGGTCTATGACCGCAACACGGGCCGCGTCTATGCCGAAGGCAAAGCGCAGCTGCGGCAGCCCGACGGCACACTCCTCCACGCCGACCGGTTCGACCTTACCGAAGATTTCCGTGACGGCTTCATCCAGTCGCTGCGCACCGATACGACCGAACGCACTCATATCAGCGCACCGCAGGCCGAGCGCAGTGACGGCAACGTCACGGTTTACGACAAGGGCACCTACACCGCCTGCGATGCGTGCCGGGATGACCCAGACAAGCCGCCGCTCTGGCGCGTCCGCGCCAGAAGGATCATCCACAATGCTGACGAGCAAATGCTCTACTACCAGGATGCCTGGCTCGAATTTGCCGGCATTCCGGTCGCTTACATGCCTGTCTTTTCGGGTCCCGACCCGAGCGTCACCCACAAGTCAGGAATTCTCGCGCCGATCCTAACTTACAAGCCGCAGCTCGGTCTCGGCACCGGCGTCCCAATCTATTGGGCCATGGCACCAAGCTACGACTTGACGGTTGCGCCGACTTATTATTCGAGCCAAGGTTTATTCGGCGAGGCCGAATGGCGGCAAAAATTCGATAACGGTTCCTATTACATTCTAGCGAACGGAATCTTTCAGCAAAATCCCACTGCTTTCGCGGCGGCGCCCTATGGAGCCGGCAGTCAAGTTTTCCGCGGTTCGCTTGAAAGCAAAGGTTCGCTGGACCTCACCAAAGAATGGAAATTCGGCTGGGACGCCACAATCTTGTCGGACAAGTTCTTTTTGACCGACTATAGTGTGCCGAGCCAGACTAGAAGCGCGAACTACTTCACGGAAGCGATCTCGGACGTCTATCTCACCGGGCAGTCGAGCCGCTCCTATTTCGATATACGCGGCTATCATTTCGAAGGGCTCGCCGCACAGGATTTCCAGCCGCAGCAGCCGCTCGTGCATCCGGTCTGGGACTATAATAGGACCGTTGACGTCGACCCGGCGAAGACATGGGGCCTCGGCGGCCAGGTCACATTCGACTATAATTTCACCAGCCTTTCGGAACAGGCGGCGAGCTATCAAGCCGTCGGCCAGCCACAGCTCGACAATGCCTATAACCTCCATCAAGTCTGCACGAACTACGCCCCCGGGACGACGACGGGCTCCTGTCTGCTACGCGGCATTGGCGGCGACTATACGCGATTGACGGCCGAACTTTCGTGGAAGCGCAAGGTGATCGATCCGCTCGGCGGGGTCTGGACACCGTTCGCCTTTGCTCGCATCAACGGCGAATGGCTCAATCTCGATACGAGCCAATCTTATACATTCACCTCGCCCAGCGGCTCGTCGACATTCTCCAACGCCTCACAGACTAATTTCGTCGGCACGACCGATGCCTTCTACGGCGCAGCCATGCCCGGCGTCGGCCTCGAATATCGTTATCCGCTGATTTCCAAAACTCCCTATGGCTCGCTCACCGTCGAGCCGATCGGGCAGATCATCGCGCGTCCCGATGAGGGGCTAGGCGCACAATCGCCCGTCAATATGGACGCGCAGAGCCTCGTCTTCGACGATACGACGCTCTTCGCCTGGGACAAATATTCCGGCTATGACCGGTTCGAGTCAGGCGTGCGCGCCAATTATGGCGGCCAAGCCACCTTCGGTTTCCTAAACGGCGGCTATGTCAACTTTATCGCCGGCCAGTCCTACCAGGTCGCGGGAACGAACAATTACGCGACGCCCGACGCCGCCAACGTCGGCCTGAGCTCTGGCCTCGATACTCGCACATCGGATTACGTCGGCGCCTTCACCTTTGCGCCAAGCTCGGCCTATTCCTTCATTGCCAAAGGCCGCTTCGACGTAACGACTTTCGAGCCGCGGCGAATAGATCTCATTTCGCAGTACAACCTGGGGCCCTGGACCGGCAGTGTCCAGTACGCCGACTATCAAGCGCAACCGCTGATCGGATACTTCGTTCGCCGCGAAGGCCTGACCCTCAACTCCAAATACAAGATCACGGACCATTATTTCGTCGACGGCAGTATCACCTTCGATATGAGCCGAGAGTTTTATCCGGCCTCTATTATTGGCGACGTCAATCCCGGTCCCTTCGCGCTCGCTGCCATGGGACTCGGCGCGGGCTACGAGGATGAATGCACGACTTTCAAAGTTAGATATAACTCTTACTATACGGTGTCCGGTCCGACCAGTTTGCAGCGAAACGAGGTCTTTCTCGTAGAGCTTCAACTGCGGACCTTGGGTGACACGAAGTTCACTCAGTCCACTATTACTTCTTTGAGTCCGGATAGTATCAAATGAGGATTAGATGAGGGTGTGCGACTCCGCTAAAACGTCCAAAATCTGCGTCAATCTGTTGACGTGACACATGTCCTTGACGTTAGACTTGTTTTGCGAGGTCGGACCAGGCTGGCGCGTATGTCCCCGAAAGCCCGTCAGGCTTTTCAGAGATAGACTTGGTTTTTGGCTTCGCAGTGCAGCCCGGCCTGATGAGTCCGACCGCTTCCGGAATGGGCCTTCGGACGTAAAGCCGGGGAATGCCGAAAGCCCTCTTTTTTCCTGGATTTGTCGTGCCGATGCCTGAATTCCGGCAGGTTTCTAATTTTGATCATCGGGCATGGAAATGCATGCTGGCATAGATTACCCGTTTGAATTTCTTGGACACTCTGAAGGCTCCTTGGTGATTGAGCGCAGCCAGGCGCGAGTCTATTCCGTCGCCGGGAGGCAGCAACTGGAGATAGGACCGATGATCCATTCTAAACTCAGCCGCATTTGCCGCGTCTGGGCGCATTTTTCGCAGCTTCCCGCCCCGATGGTTCAAACTTTCGCCGGCGCCGGCTTGTTTTTTGCCGCCCTGTGCATTTGCGCGCCGCTAGCGCAGGCGCAGGCGATCGTTGCAACCGTCAATGGCACGCCAATCACCAACATAGATGTCGAGCAGCGTATAAAACTGCTGCACGTCCTGCACGAAAATGCAGGGAAAGACGCCGCTCTGCAAAGCCTAATCGACGACAATTTGAAGCTCGACGAGACGAGCAAATATAAGATCAAGGCTGGCGACGCCGAGATCGGTCAGCAGATTTCGCGCACTGCCGCTAAGTTAAAAATGGAGCCCCAAGCCCTGCTTGCGGCCCTGCGAGCCGCCGGACTGCCAGATAGCCACATCAAAGACCATTTTGCCTCGGGCTTCACCTTCCACGTTCTCATGCAGGCCTACCACAAAGGGATCGAAGCCAGCGAAACGCAGATCCGCGCGGAACTTGCAAAGGAGGGCGGCAAGGCCGCCGCAGGCACGGATTACACGGTACACCAGATCGTCTTTACGATCCCGCTGCCGCTCACCATGGAGAAACTCAACGGCCGCACACATGCGGCTGAGCAATTGCGTGCACGTTTCACTGATTGCGCAACCGGTTTGCCGCTGGCGCGCGGGATGGATGACGTCGCGGTCAAGGAACAGGTCCGCCGCAACGCTAAGCAGCTCAGTGAACCGGTTCGGCAAATGCTCGATAACACAGCGGTTGGACATTTGACGCCGCCTGCGCGCACGAGCGAGGGCGTCGAGATGCTCGCCGTGTGCGCGAAGACCGCTTCCACCGACGATACTCTTGCGCGTGCTGCCATTTCCGAAAGGCTTCTCGCAGCACAGCTTGACGCTGAAGGTGAAAAGAAGCTGCTTGAACTGCGTTCGCAAGCAGTGATCGAGAAAAGATAGCGATGCAGTCCTTTCAAGATTACGGACTGAAACCGCGTGCGCCGCTCGCATTAACGCAAGGCAATCCATCCGGCATTGGTCCCGAACTTGCCTTGAAAGCGTGGCTGCGCACACATCGCGATCCGACGGCTGCGCCCTTCTTTGTCGTCGCGGAGCCCGGGACTCTGGCGAGCCTCACCCGACGCTTCGGCTGGACCGTGCCGATCGCGGAAGTCGATCCGGCGGCTGCCGCTTCGGTTTTCCCCGATGCTTTGCCGGTTTACCCGATGCGCCACGGTTTGAACGGACGCTTGGGTGTGCCGGACGTGGCCGATGCAGAAGCAACGATCGAATCCATCGAAACTTGCGTTCGTTTGGTGAAGAGCGGCCAAGCTGCCGCCGTCGTCACGAACCCTATTTCGAAAGACATCCTGCAGCGTAGTGGCTTCGCTTATCCTGGCCATACGGAATTTTTGGGCGAGCTGGCACTCCGTCTGTTCGGCGAAGCGAGCCAGCCGGTCATGCTGCTTTGGTCATCCAGCCTCGCCATCGTGCCGGCGACGATCCACGTTCCTCTGGCCGACGTTCCCCGTCTTCTGACGAAGAAATTGCTGATCGAGACGAGCAGAGTCGTCGTGCATGACCTTGAAAAGCGCTTCAACATCCTGCAGCCGCGTCTCGCTGTCTGCGGCCTAAATCCGCACGCCGGCGAGAACGGCCAAATCGGCCGGGAGGAAATTGACGTCATTGCCCCTGCGATCGAAGAATTGAGACAGGCCGGCATCCGCGTACAAGGGCCCTACCCTGCCGACACGATGTTCCACCGGGCAGCGCGCGCGAATTACGACGTGGCGCTTGCCATGTATCACGACCAGGCGCTCATTCCGGTCAAGACGCTCGCGTTCGACACGGCAGTCAACGTCACACTTGGCCTGCCTTTCGTGCGGACGTCCCCCGATCACGGCACAGCATTCGATATCGCCGCCGAAGG
>JBKQHN010000145.1:0-89549 GCA_052148755.1 Beijerinckiaceae bacterium
GGACAGGACCCAATACAGTCGTCGCACACGGGGGCACTAACTGTGGGGCGCGCCTCCCGGTCCCTGAGGGAGAAGGTGCCCCCCCATAGGGCGTCGTTTGCGACGCCCGTCGCAAGCGACGGGCTATGGCGGGGCGGATGAGGGGTTGCGACCTTTCAGAACTCACAAGGATCGTAACCCCACACCCCGCTTGCTCTGCAAGCCACCCACTCCCTCTGGGAGAGGGTTCGCCCACCTCACCTTAATTGGGTCCTGACCATAGAGCCGGATTGCCAGCGTCAATGTCAGCTGTCGCCCGCCCACTGCAAGCACGGCGAGCCAATTTGCGCCTTCATGTCGGGCGGAGATGGGCGGCACATGGCGATCGTCAGCCGGCGTCGGCAACGAGTCCCGCGGCCCTGATCGCATGAATGAGCGCTGCTTCGTCGTTGTCGGACGTATCGCCCGAAGCACCGGCCGCACCGATCAAGCCGCCCGCTGCGCTACGCACGAGGACGCCGCCTGGAACTGTCACGATGCCTCCGTCGAGAACCGGCGACAGGCCAACAAAGAAATGCGCCCGTTCGGTCGCCATCGCCGCGAGCTTGCGCGACCCCACGCCAAGCGCCAAAGCGCCGTTTGCCTTGCCGAAGGCAATTTTCCAACGGGCAAGGCTGCTGCCGTCTTCGGCAGCGGCCGCGCGCAAGGCACCGCGCGCATCGAGCACGACAACGGCCAGCGGATTGAGGGATTTCTCGCGGGCAAAGGCGAGGGCTGTATCGACAATCTTGCGGGACAGGTCGAGGGTCAGTTCCGTCATGTCGTCTCACTCAACTCGTATTGGCGGCGGGAAATAATCGGGGCCGATGCGGCCGACATGCAAGCCGGCAATGCAACGATGGAGGAGATAGCTTCTAGCGCGCTTTTGCAATAAAGGAAAACCGGCTGTTTGCACGGAGACTACGCTCGTTCAACGCGTTAGCGCGTGATCTCGAAAAGTTGTAGGGCAATTGCTACGGGAGGCTGTGCCTGGAGCCTTCTCCGTTTCGATAGAATCGAAACGGGGCTCTAGGTCTTTGTTTTGACGCATTTTCTTCACGCGACCCGGCGTCCACTTCGCTTGAAAATGCTCTAACGCGGCCGAAGCGACGCACGCCACCCTCGAAAGGGCGGATATGAACATGATGACGGGCGGCGAAGCCATCGTCGCAGGACTTCTCGATCATGCAATAGATATTGTCTTCGGTCTGCCGGGGGCTCAGGTCTATGGGCTATTCGATGCGTTCCACCGGGCCCAGCCGAAACTGAAAATCATCGGCGCCCGGCATGAACAGGCCTGCGGTTATATGGCGTTCGGTTCTGCGCGCGCCAGCGGCCGGCCGAGCGTCTTTTCGGTCGTGCCGGGTCCCGGTGTGCTCAATGCAGGCGCTGCGCTGCTGACCGCCTCCGGCTGCAATGCGCCGGTGCTCTGCCTCACCGGCCAAGTGCCGCGCGCGTTTCTCGAGCGAGGCCGCGGTCATCTGCACGAAATGCGCGATCAGCTCGGCACGCTGCGCGGTGTCGTGAAACATGCGGCGCGAATCGAGGCCGGCGCCAATGCCAGAATCGAAATTGCGCGCGCCTTTCAGGAAATGCAATCCGGGCGGCAGGGCCCGGCAGCGCTGGAAATGCCGTGGGACGTTTTCACCGAAACGGCCCCCGTCATCGATTATGCGCCGCTCGAAGCCTTCCCGGCCCCGCCGCCAGACCCGGACCGCATCGCCGCCGCCGCCCGACTCGTCGCCGAAAGCAAAGCGCCGATGATATTCGTCGGCAGCGGTGCCATTGATGCGGCCGACGCCGTTCTCGAACTCGCCGGGAAGATCGATGCTCCGGTGGTCGCTTTCCGCAGCGGCCGCGGCATCGTCAGCAATCGGCACGAGCTTGGTTTGACCTGCGCCGCAGCCTATGAACTTTGGCCGCACACCGATCTGATGATCGGGATCGGTACGCGTCTCGAATTACCGTGCTGGCGCTGGCCCTATCGCCCAAAGGGCCTGAAATCGATTCGTATCGACATTGATCCTGCCGAAATGCGGCGCATGACGCCCGACGTGGCGATCATCGCCGATTCAGATGCGGCGACGCGCGCGTTCATCGCCGCCATTGGCGCGAGCGGCACCAAGCCCGGCACGCGGCGCGGCAAAATAAAAGAGGCTACCGCGAAGGCGGCGCGCGACATCCAAGCAATCCAGCCGCAGATGGCCTATTTGGACGCATTGCGCGACGTGCTGCCGGATGACGGCTTCGTCACCGACGAACTTTCACAAGTTGGCTTTGCATCCTGGTTCGGCTTTCCCGTCTATCGTCCGCGGACGTTCATCTCATCCGGCTACCAGGGCACGCTCGGTTCAGGTTTTCCGACAGCGCTCGGCGTCAAGGCAGCCTTTCCCGACAGACCGGTCGTCGCCATTACGGGCGACGGCGGCTTCATGTTTGCGGTGCAAGAGCTCGCCACGGCGGTGCAATACGGCCTCGGTGTCGTGACGCTGGTGTTCAACAACGAGGCCTATGGCAATGTTCGGCGCGACCAATTGCAAAACTTCGACGGCCGCGTGACGGGTGCCGATCTCGTAAATCCGGATTTTGTGAAGCTCGCGGAATCCTTCGGCGTCGAAGGCCGGCGCGTTGCGACGCCTGCGGCCTTCAAACCGGCGCTCGAACAAGCGCTCGCAGCAGGGACGCCGCAGCTCATCGAGATCACCGTGCCGCGCGATTGCGAAGCGAGCCCGTGGCGCTTCATCCATCCGCCGCTTCCAATGTGAGAATTCCGGGCTGATGCAGTCCAATCGCAGCCTGCGGCAATGCGATCGAGAGATGTTGACCTGCATCAAACGGCGGCAGGTGAGGACCCGTTAGATTGAACTCTAAGCGGCCCCCCGGCGCAAGCCGTCGTCAGAAATGGAGGTCGTGCGAACTTGACTCTGCGCCCGAGACCGCGTGGCAAACTGCGCAGCCTCGGGCGATGTCTTCTGGGTCGTCAGTTCGTCTGCTGGTCCGGCCCTCCGCCGTCGTGGGCCGTCGCGGCTCGGAATAGAAGGGTCCGCGGCTTCTTGACCGTCGGTCGACGCGCGGCCGGCTCGCGCATTTCCAAAACCCTCAGTGCAGGTGATGCATGACTTATTACTTCGCCAAAACGCTCGCATGCGGCTTTAGCGAAGCCGTCGAGCGCACCATTGAGGCCCTCAAGAAGGCTGGCTTCGGCGTCATCACCGAGATCGACGTCAAGGACACGTTGAAAAAGAAACTGGACGTCGATTTCCGCAATTACCGCATCCTCGGCGCCTGCAACCCCCGCATGGCGCGCGAGGCGCTGGAAATCGAGGACAAGGTTGGCACCATGCTACCCTGCAACGTCATCGTGCAGGATGCCGGCGCCGGCAAAACGGAGGTGGCTGCCATCGATCCCGTTGCTTCCATGCAAGCGATCGACAATCCCAAGCTGCTGGGACCGGCCAAGCAGGTGCAGGCCATGCTGAGAGACGTCATAGCCGGACTCTGATGATCGCCTGGTATTTTGACGGGGCGCACGTTCGGCATCCCGCGGCAGCGCGCCGGTCCGCCACCTGTTCTCTTGGCAATGCGATCTATTCGATCGACATCATGCCGGCATGGCTCAAGGCGGTCTCACTCGCCAATCCCTTGACCTATGAGGTCGACGCCTTACGTGCGCTGATGCTGACTGGCGGAGCGAGCAAATTCGGGCTCGGCCACGATTGCCTCGTACTCATCGTCATCTCGGCCGTCCTGGTCGTGATCGCCGCGCGCATGTACCCGCGCATGACAATGTAATGCAGAAAGATGGAGAACGCAGGACTAACCGTCAAACATCATGCGCCCCGCTTCGGCCTCATGCAGAATGAAACCCTCCAGGGGATCGGGCTCATGTCTCCAGGGCGCCTGGGCAAGCACGCGCATCGTGTCCTTATAGCCGACGTCCCAGCGCTGTCTGATGCCGTCAGGACTAAAATCGATATCTTTCGAATGATCTTCACCCGCGAGCGGCGGAGCGACCAAGCGCATGACGTGCATCCGCGTCACGCATCCGTAGGCCGCCAGCGCGCGAACCTCCGGCGTGTCCTGTGTTTCTTTGGGAAGCTGCACCAGCATTTCGTTGATGACATGGCGCAGCTTGTGGATCTGCCTCTGTCGGGCGATTTGGCTGGTCGCGCGACTCGAGTAGAGCAGGTCCTTTTCCCTCGCCAAAGCCATCGGGATGCTAGTCGGGACCGGGCCATGCGGGTTCCACATTTGCACCTCAAAGATGAGCCCGCTGCGGCGCGGATTGTCATCGAATACGGCCTCGACCGGCGAGTTTGAAACCACGCCGCCGTCCCAGTAGAATTCGTCGCCGATGCGAACCGGCGGAAATGTCGGAGGCGTCGCCGCTGAAGCCTTCACGTGCTTGATCGTCAAAGGCATATCCCGGCTGTCGAAATAATGCATCGCGGACGTCCGCACGTTTGCCGCTCCGACAGTGAGACGAGGCCTACCCGCATTCAGGAATTTTTCGTCGATCAATTCACTGAGCGTAACTTCAAGCGGACGCAACGAGTTCAGGCCGGCAAGTTCAGCCGCGAGCGGAAATTGCAAGCCCAAATAGGCCCACGGGTTCGGCTCGAAGAAGCCACGCACGCCGGCCGATATCGCCAGGCTATTTGCCGCCAACGGGCCGATCAGCGGCGTCAAGCCCAACAGCTGCGAAAGCGGAGTGTGCTCGACGCGGGTCCAGAATTCGCGCAGCCGTGGCACCCGCTTTTCTGGCGGATTGCCGGTGATGAGGCTCGCATTGACGGCCCCGATTGACGTGGCGATCAGCCAATCGGGCTCGATGCCGGTCTCCTGCAATGCCTGGTAAACGCCGGCCTGGTAGGAGCCCAGCGCTCCGCCGCCTTGCAAGACGAGTACGATCTGGCCAAGCGTTTCGCGATCAAATTGGGGCGCAGGTTCGGCCGATGGTCCGTTGTCCGCCACTGGATTGTCTCCTTGTCAGTCCGCTAGAGCCGGACGTGCAGATAAGTTCACCCAATCTGCGTAAACTTGATTGTGCCGGAAAGGCCGCGCAGCGTCCCACTTTGCCTCATCCCGCTCTAGGCAACACTATCATATTGCATGTGCTGCAAACGAATACTGGCGATACGAATTGACTTTGGTTGAATCGCAACGCCTGATGCATGAGAAGATCATCAGCCATCGTTCCGATCGGTTGATCGCCCACGGCCCTCGGTTTTTAAACCCGCAGCAAGGGACCAAAGCCTCGCGTGGACACGCCATGATGAAGAAGCCCGGCGGTTCAGCCAATAGTCTGAAGGAGGCGCTCGCTGCGCTCCAAGCGGGCCATATCGACGCCGCCGAGGAACTTGCCCGCCAGCTCTTCAGCGGCGCGCCGCGCGATCCTGCGTTGCATCAGCTGCGAGCTGCAATAGCTCTGCGGCGCCAGCAATTCGATAAGGCAGCGCGCTGGGCTCATTCCTGTCTGGTGTTGCGGCCGGATCATCCTCCGGCCCTCATCCTTGCGGGCCGAGCGGCAAGAGCTCTCGGCGATCTCGCTCAGGCGCTGGAGCTGTTTCGGCGCGCCGCCCGACGCGCACCCGCAAGGGCCGACGCCGCTTTCATGGTTTGCTTGACGCTGCTCGAACGCGGCGATGCGGAAGCCAACGACGTGTTGGGCGATCTTCTGCGCCGTTTCCCCAACGAGGCCGAGGGATGGCATGAGCTCGGCATTGCCCTGCGCAAGGCCGGTAGACTGGATTGGGCTCTCATCGCCTTCACCCGCGCCGCCCATTCTGCGCCTGAGCCGCGCTTCCATGTCGATCGGGCCACGGTTCTGCGGGCCATGGGACGGCTGCAGGAAGCGGTCGAAACCTTGCGCCAGGCGCGTGAGCTTTCACCCGAGACTATGGAAATTTCGCTGCAGCTCGCGATTTGCCTGCATCGGCTCGGCGATTGTGCCGCCGCCCGGGCGGAGCTCGAACGCCTCGTCGCCTGTGATGCCAGCAACAGCCAGGCATGGTTCGTTCTCGGATTGGTCCTGCAGGACTCGCATGAGGTCACGCGCGCGATCGCCGCCTACCGCAAGGCCCTGGAGCTGCGGCCCGACCTTCCGGAAGCCCATGTAAACCTGGGCATCTGCCTGCAACAGGCGGGCGATCTCGATGCGGCCAAGAGCGCTTACAGTGCAGCCGTGCGGTTGCGCGCCGATACATTCGGACGAATTGCCCAGGCGCTGCCGTCGAGACCGAAAGGGGAATTGTGGCTGAACCTTGAGCGGTTGCGGCAATCACTCGAGGGTTGAACGGCCGCGCCGGGCGCGGAATTTTCGCCGGTAGACGCCCGGCTCACTCAACAGAGCGGCCGCCGTCTCGTCGTAACGCTGAGCTTTTTCGACAGAGAACGGCTCAAATTGCAATTCGAGCGCGGTCCGCGCGACCGGAAAGCATTGCGCGACCGGAGTGCCGCGCGGCAGCACGCCGGTGAAATCTGGATTTGTCCAAATTGCCGGAAAGAGCACGCCGACATCCGAAAATCGGTCGCAATCGACAATGCCGGTGAGAAGCCGAAACGGCAGGTCGGCCCGATTGACCGGGTGGGTAGCAAATAGCGAATAACCGGGCTCGAGTTCTATGGTCCAGAAACTGTTGAACTTGACTGCGGCACTGGACGCATCGTGGAACGGTGTCGCGGTGACTTGCGCGGGCACATGAAAGCTGATCGGCGAGCGCGGGTGAGCTTCCACCGATAGGGCGGGGAGGTCCCAATCCCAGGAGAGTACGCCGTCGCGAACCATGACGTCGCAGGGAAGCGGCATGATGAAGCCATACGACATGGCGTCGATGAAGGGCGGGCAGTGTTTGACGGTGCGAACGTCTTGCCCATGCACCGCGGAATAGGCCATGCCGGGCATGTCGCGGATCCAATCGGGCAGCGCGTGCCGCGCTGGCACGGGGCGGGCGAGCGTATCGATCAGTGCCGGATCGCAGCGAAAAACGACGCGCATGAATTTACTCGCCCGGCCGCAGCACGGCGCGTGCGACAGCGTCGCGCCAGCCGCGATAGCGGGCCTCCCGTTCTGCCTCAGCCATAGAAGGCCTGAAGTTTCGCTCGAGCCGCCAGGTTCGGGCAAAGTCCTCGGGGCTTGCATAGACCCCTGCTTGCCAGCCGGCCAGGAAAGCGGCACCGAGAGCTGTCGTCTCCAAGACGCCCGGCCGGTCGACCGGGCAATTGAGAATGTCGGACAGGAATTGCATCGTCCAATCGCTGGAGCTCATGCCGCCGTCGACGCGGATGACGGAATTTGCGTCCGCCTTCCAATCGCCATGCACGGCCTCGAGTAAATCCCGTGTCTGATAGGCGACGCTTTCGAGCGCGGCTCGGGCCAGTTCCTTTCGTGTTGTGCCACGCGTGATGCCGGTGATTGTGCCGCGTGCCTCGCTGTCCCAATGTGGCGCTCCGAGCCCCGTGAAGGCGGGTACGAGATATACGGGCTGGGTTGGATCGGCTGCGGCAGCGAGCTCGCCGGACTCCGATGCCGAACTAAAAATGCCGAGCCCGTCACGCAGCCATTGCACGGTCGCGCCGGCCGAGAAAATGGAGCCTTCGAGCGCATAGGTGCGCTGGCCGTTCCATTGATAGGCGATCGTGGTCAAGAGCCTGTGGCGCGAGGCGACCGCCTGCGTTCCTGTGTTGAGCAAGAGAAAGCATCCCGTGCCATAGGTCGACTTCACCATTCCCGGTTTGAAGCAGGCTTGGCCCACCAGCGCGGCCTGCTGGTCGCCGGCAATGCCGCGAATGGCAATGGGCGAGCCGAAATGCTCCGCTTCTGTCATGCCGAATTCGGCCGCGCAATCGCAGACCTCAGGCAGCATCGCGAGCGGCACACGCAGCAGCGACGCCAAATTCTCGTCCCAGCGGCCCGAATGGATGTCGAACAGCAGCGTGCGCGAGGCATTGGTTGCATCGGTCGCATGTTTTGCGCCGCCGGTCAGCCGCCAGAGGAGGAATGTGTCTACCGTTCCGAAGGCAAGTTTGCCGCGTTCGGCTTGGTCGCGGGCGCCGGGCACATGATCGAGGATCCAAGCAACCTTGGTCGCCGAAAAATAAGGATCGAGCAGAAGCCCCGTTCGCTGCGCTACGAAAGCTTCGTGTCCTTGCTCCTTGAGTTCGCGACAGCGGTGAGCGCCGCGCCGGTCCTGCCAGACAATCGCATTATAAATCGGTTTACCGGTGGCACGATCCCACACGAGCGCGGTCTCGCGCTGGTTGGTAATGCCGAGACCGGCAATCTCGGAAGCTTTCATGCCGGCTTTCACCAGCGCTTCGCGCGCCGTCGAGAGCGTCGTCTGCCAGAGATCTTCCGGATCATGCTCGACCCATCCCGGCTGAGGAAATATCTGGCGGAATTCCTGCTGCGCCACGGCAACAGGCGTTGCATCGGAGCTGAATATGATTGCGCGGGTCGACGTCGTGCCTTGGTCGATAACGAGGACGGATGGCTTCATGGCGGACTTTCAGGAATTTGCAAGATTGCTTCCAAATGGACTTTCTTCTTGGCGTCGATGTTGCTCGCAGAATTACCGCTTTCAAAGTTTCCTATACAGGCCGAGGTTGAAGGCAATGGATATGCGCAACGCCGTGCCGCTATAGGGCCGGACAGCATGCAAAAGGAACGACGGGAACATGAACATCAATCCGGCGCGGGGGCGAATCGTCTGCGCGCTTCCTGCCGATTGGCCATCCTCGCCGGCGAATTTCAGCAGCGGAGCGTGCATCATCGGGGCTGGACCGCGCGGATCGAACATTTCGAATTCTCCGCCGAGAGAGGAGTCGTCCGCGCAGCCGCCATCGGCGACGTAATAGGCGCCGGACCAGAAGGAGCCCGGATGGTAATGGCACGCATTCGAACCGCCCGGTCCGTTGACATTGGCCCAGGCTTCCATTTTCCAGTCGGGCTTGACCGGATTGCCGTCGCGATCGGCGGTCAATTGCGTGGCGACCGAGCGGGCGGCCGCAAGCACTTCCTGCACGCGTTTGCCGCCCCATTCGACAACGTCGCGCGTCGAGTGCCAGCCTCCGATGTTTGAAGCTCCAATCGAGGGATGTTCGGCCCTGCGCCGCAGAATGATTTCGGTCAATTCGGCGTTGCGAGCCTCGGCATCGGGCAGCATGATCGCCGCGACCGGTGTGGCGAACAGCCCCTTCACCTCGACTTCGACGCCGGACATCACAGATTTTCCTGGGTTGGAGCGACACGTTCGGACGGATCTATCGCCTCCCGCCGGTGAATTCAAACACCGGATTGCAAAGGGTGGGAAACCGCCCGAAAGCCATCCCCCACCCTCATAAGCTCAGTGCCGGCTAGCTCAGCCCTTGTGCGGCATTTCTGCCTTCCAGGTCTTTAGCAGCTCGTCATAGTCTTGGGTAACGCCCTGCGGCTTCTCGTTGGCGAGTTTGCGCTGCGGCGCGAGATTGCCGTCTTTCTCCGCCCTGGCGTACCAGTATTCGGGGTCTTTTTCTTCGTTGAGCTTCGGACCCAGTTTGCCTTGCACTCCGGATTTCTCCAAGCGGGCGAGGATGGCATCCTGCGCCTTGGCCAGACCGTCCATCGCCTCCTGGGGCGTCGCCTCGCCGGAGATGGCCTTGGAGACATTTTGCCACCAAACTTGCGCCAGCTTGCCATATTCCGGCACATTGACACCCGTGGGCGTCCACAATTTGCGCGCCGGGCTGCGATAGAACTCGACGAAACCGCCAACCTTCGGCGCAAGTTCGGTCATCGCGTCGGCCCAGATGTCGCTTTCGCGGATGACGTGCAGGAACTTGATCGACTTCTTCAGCGTGACGGTTTTCGACACGCAGAACTGGCCATACAGCCAGCCGGCCGCGATGTGGTCCTTCGGGGCATATTTCAGGAGCGTCCAGCAGCCCACATCCTGATAACCGAGCTTCATACCCTCCTTCCAATAGGAACCGTGCGGGCTCGGAGCCATGCGCCACTTCGGCGTCCCGTCCGGGTTCATCACCGGCAGTTCGGGTTTGGAGAGCGCCGCCGTGAAGGCGCTGTACCAGAAGATCTGCTGGGCGATGTGCCCCTGACCGGGCACCGCGCCGGCTTCGAGGAAGTCCATGCCCGCGGCTTCAGGCGGCGCAAATTTCTTCAGCCATTCGACGAACTTCGCCAGCGCGTACACAGCGGCCGGCCCGTTCGCATCACCGCCACGCGTGATCGAGGAGCCGCGCGGAATACCGTCCTCCATGCGGATGCCCCATTCGTCGACCGGCCGTCCGTTGGGAAGCCCACGGTCGCCGTTGCCCGCCATCGACAACCAAGCGTCGGTGAAGCGCCAGCCGAGTGACGGATCCTTCTTGCCGTAGTCCATATGGCCGTAGACGCGCTGCCCGTCGATTTCCTTCACCGTATTGGTGAAGAAGTCGGCAATGTCTTCATAGGCCGACCAATTGACCGGGACGCCGAGGTCATAGCCGAATTTCGCTTTGAACGCGGCCTTGAGTTCCGGACGCTTGAACCAGTCGTAACGGAACCAGTAAAGGTTGGCGAACTGCTGGTCGGGGAGCTGGTACAGTTTGCCATCGGTGAAGGTGCCGAAAGACAGACCGATGAAATCTTTAAGGTCGAGATTTGGATTGGTGATATCTTTGCCTTCGCCTGCCATGTAATCGGTCAGCGAACCGCCTTCGATGTCATTGTAGCGGGGATGTGTGCCGATGAAATCCGAGTCGTTCATCCAGAAATCATAGATCGGCTTGCCCGATTGAATCTCGGTTGAGATCTTGTCGACGATCAGTCCCTCGTCCATCATTTCGTGATTGACTTGGATACCGGTGATCTCGGCGAAAGCCTTGGTCAGCACCTTCGATTCATATTCGTGGATGCCGAGAATTTCCGAGGCAGTGCTGACCTTCAATCCCTTGAAGGGTTGCGCCGCCTTGATGAACCATTCCATCTCGGCCATCTGCTGCTCTTTCGTCAGCGTCGAGGGCTGAAACTCGCTATCGACCCATTTCTTGGCGGCATCAAGCTGTTGCGCATAGCTCGGAGTCGGCGTTAGCAACGCCGGTGCGCCAACCGCGGTAACCGCAGCGGTTGCCGCCGTTCCCTTCAAAACGTCACGCCTTTTCACGTCCATTTTGCATTTCCTCCGTTATTAGCCCCACGCAGGATGCGTGAAGCGAATTGCTGTTTAAGCGAAGCGAAACATCACTGTCGCGTACAGAAAAGAGATGCCGAGCGGATACCAAAGTGCTCCGCCGCCGAAGCGCATCCACAAGATGAAGATGAATGCTGAGCCCAGCATGGAAACGAAGAACCGGTCGCCGCGTGTCGTCGGAAAGCCGAGAATGCCTCTCCGCGGTGTTTCCGGCCGGTAGATCGCCAGTAAAGTCAGTGTGACAAGCGATAGTCCGATGAATGCGAAGAAGATCGCCGTCTGCGGCGTCCACGCCATCCAGGCAAGTGACATGTCGGCCTCCCTTAGACGCGGCCCAGGGCAAAGCCCTTGGCGATGTGGTTGCGGACAAACCAGATCACGACGGCACCCGGAATCATCGTCAGGACACCCGCGGCGGCGAGCATCGACCAATCCATTCCCGACGCAGAATAGGTGCGCGACATGACCGCTGCGAAAGGCAGTGCATTGGTGGCGGTCAAAGTAGTGGCAAGCAGCTGTTCGACCCACGAAAACATGAAGCAGAAGAATGCCGTTACGCCGACGCCGTTGGCGATGAGCGGCAGGAAGATGCGAATGAAGAAGCGCGGGAAAGAATAGCCGTCGATGGCAGCGGTTTCGTCGATTTCGCGCGGAACCCCGCTGATGAAGCCTTCGAGAATCCAGACCGCCAATGGAATATTGAAGAGACAATGGGCGAGGGCCACCGCCCAAACCGTGTCGAACAGACCGACTGCGTAATAGAGATTGAAGAAGGGCAATGCGTAAACGGCTGTTGGCGCCATCAGATTCGTCAGCAGCCAAAAGAAGATGTGCTTATCGCCGATGAAATGATAACGGCTGAACGCATAAGCGGCCGGCAGGGCAACCGTGACCGAAATGACGGTATTGATCGCCACATAAGTGAGCGAAACGAGGAATCCATGCACCCAAGTCGGATCGTTGAGGATGAAGAAATATTTGGTCAGCGTCGGGTGGTGCGGCAAGATCGACAGGCCGGACATGATGTCTTCGTTGCTGCGCAGGCTCATGTTGATGAGCCAGTAGATCGGCAGCATCAGGCAGACGAGGTAGATTGCAAGGCCGACCTTGGGGAGAACGCCGCTTCGCAAGCGTAACGATCTGCGCGGACGTGGATAGGTCGCAAGGCCGCCTTTTGGGAGAACGCCGTTGTGCATCAGGCATCCTTCCTTAGATCAAGCTGGGTCATCGCGGTGAAGAAGATCCAGCACAAGGTGATCGTTATGAGGTTGTAGACGAGGGACATCGAAGCCGCGCTGCCGAGATCGACTTGCCCGAGCGCGATCTTGACCAGGTCGATCGATAAGAACGTCGTCGCGTTGCCCGGGCCGCCGCCGGTCACGACGAAAGGTTCGGTGTAGATCATGAAGCTCTGCATGAACCGCAGCAGGATCGCGATGACGAGCACCCTTTGCAGTTTCGGCAGTTCGATATTGAGGAAGACGGACCAACGGCTCGCCGCGTCGATCCGCGCCGCCTGATAGAATGCATCGGGAATGGCGCGCAGACCTGCGTAGCTCAAAAGGATGACGAGCGGCGTCCAATGCCACACGTCGATCACGACGATTGTGCACCACGCCGAAACGGGGTCCTGCGTATCGTTGTACCGGAGACCGAGCCCGGTCAACGCCGCACCAAACAAGCCGATGTCTGCGCGCGCGAAAATCTGCCACATCGTTCCGACGACGTTCCAGGGGATGAGCATAGGGAGCGCGATCAAGACGAGGCAGGGCCCGACGGCCCAGCCGCGCCGCGGGAGACAGAGCGCGACCGCGATGCCGAGCGGCACCTCGATCGAGAGAACCACGAGCGAGAAAATGAGATTGCGCCCAAGCGCGTCAGCGAAACGGGCGCCGATTTCCGTGCTCGGGTTCAAGAGATCCCGGAACCAGCCATCGCCGTTCCAAAAGAATTGGTTTTCCGCCATCGCGTCCTGAAGCGAATAGTTCACGACCGTCATCAGCGGGAGAAGCGCCGAGAAGAGAACGAAGATCAGAACCGGCAAAACCAGCAGCCAGGCTCGATTGTTGAGCGGCTTGCTGATCATAGCGGATCTCCTTGCACGCGCTCCTCGTTGGCGTAGACGAACAGCCGGTCTGCTTGAATAACCAAACTCGCCTGATCGCCGCTCAGCGTCACGCCGGGCGGAACGGTGCCAAAAATTTCATGCGGACCGAGAGCCACCCGTGCGAGCCGCCGTCGTCCGAGATCCTCGATTCGGCGGACGCGCACGGGTATCCCGCCCGATGGGATTATTGACGAGTAGTCCGGTCGAAATCCGATGCGCACGGAGGTTCCCGGAGCAGGGCGCGCATAGCGTGCGCCGAGTTCGATGGTTTGGTCCGCCACGCGGGCAACATGTCCGTCGATTTCGGCCGCAAGCAAGTTCATGCCGGGCGAACCGATGAAATAACCGACGAACGTATGCTTGGGTCGCTCGAAAAGCTCGGCCGGCGTCGCGACCTGCAACACATTGCCGTCCTTCATCACAACCACCCGGTCGGCAAAGGTCAGCGCCTCGACTTGGTCGTGGGTCACGTAGATCATCAAGAGGTCGAGGCTGCGATGGATCTGCTTCAGCTTCGATCGCAGCTCCCACTTGAGGCCCGGATCGATGACGGTCAGCGGCTCGTCGAAGAGGAGAGCGGAGACGTCCGACCGCACGAGGCCGCGGCCGAGAGAAATCGTCTGTTTGGCGTCTGCGGCGAGATTGCGGGCGCGCCGGTTGAGAACACTGGTGAGGCCCAGCATCTCGGCAATCTCCGCGACGCGCGCCTTGATCTGGGCGGACGGCACGCCGCGGTTCTTGAGCGGAAATGCCAGATTCTCGGCGACCGTCATCGTGTCGTAGATGACCGGGAATTGAAAGACCTGGGCGATATTGCGCTTCTCGGTGGGTAAATGCGTCACGTCGCGTTCGCCGATCAACAGGCGGCCCTGCGAAGGAACGACGAGCCCGGAGATGATGTTGAGCAGCGTCGTCTTCCCGCAGCCGGAGGGCCCTAAAAGCGCATAAGCCGTGCCCTGCTCCCAGACATGGTGCAGCGGCTTCAGCGCATAATCCTCAAGACGTGAAGCTGCACCGTTGTAGCTGTGGCCGATGCCGTCGAGGGTGATTGTGCTCATTGCATCCGCCTCATGCCGTTACCGCCATGATTGGGCTCGCCGTAATGACGCCGTCGATGTCGAAAACGAAGACACGCCGCATATCGATATGCACCTCGACATGCGCGCCCGGGGCGATAGCGTGCACACCGCGCAAGACGCTCACCCATGTTCCGTGACCGACGTCGACGTGGACGAAGGTTTCCGAACCGGTAATCTCGCTGACAAGCACCGTACCCTTGAAGCCGATCGCGCCGCTCGCGGCAGGACCGAACACGATATCCTCGCCGCGAAAGGCTATGCGGTAAGTGCGATCGGGAAGGCCTGCCAGCCCTCCAACTGCGGGGACTTGCCGGCCGCCCGGCAAATGCACGAATCCGCCCTCCTTGCGTGCCTCAAGCTCGTTCAGGGGCGGATCGGAAAATACCCGCGCAACTGTCAGATTCTGAGGGCGGCGATAGACTTCCGCAGTTGGGCCGATCTGCGTGATGCGGCCCTGCCACAGGGTTGCAGTATTGCCGCCGAGCTCGAGAGCTTCAGCCGGCTCGGCGGTGGCATAGACGAGAATGGCACCCGAAGCCGCGAATAGGCGGGGCAGTTCCGCGCGCAGTTCCTCGCGCAGCTTGTAGTCCAGATTGGCGAGCGGTTCGTCGAGCAAAACCAGTCTCGCGCGTTTCACCAGCGCGCGCGCGATGGCGACACGCTGCTGCTGGCCACCGGAGAGCTCGATCGGCGTGCGACGCAGCAGCGGTTCGAGGCCAAGCAAGCGTGCCGTCTCCCCGACCCGGCTGTCGATTTCTTTGGTCTTGAGTTTGGCCACGCGCAGCGGTGAAGCGATGTTCTCGTAGACCGACAGGGTCGGATAGTTGACGAACTGCTGATAAACCATCGCCACGGAACGGCGGCGCACCAGCACCCCGGTGACATCCTCGCCATCGATCAGAATGCGGCCGCTGGTCGGCCGGTCGAGCCCGGCCATCAGCCGCATCAGCGTCGTTTTGCCCGACAGCGTCGGCCCGAGAAGCACATTCATGCTGCCGGGCTCAAGCCGCATCGACAGGTTCGCGATCAGAGTTTCGCTGCCGACCGCTAGGCCAATGTCATCGAGAACCAGGCTCAATCCCGAGGCTCCTCAAAAACCGGAAAAGGAAGTGAAAGTGCGCCAGCATTGATGCGCGCAAGCGCAAATAACGCTGTTTCGAGCGCTCGCATCATTGTTCCTTGGGCAGCGGCAGGCCGCAGCGTTCCGACCTCATCGATTATTGTTCGTTCTATCCCAATCAACAGGAAAACTTCGCGGCACGCAAGCGAGAAATGGGCAAAACGAACATCGAAATGAAAATTTCGTCGTGTTTACGCATGCATCCGCTGGACATCTTCCTCGTTTGCGTCGGGTTCGACCGGGCCGCCGGTCTCTACGACTTCGACTCCGTGCTTGGCACAAAGGTCGGACACCGCCGGTGAGGGCAATCGATCGGTGATGAACATGTCGATGTCGCTGATATGCGCAACGAGGACAGGAGCGGTGCGTGCGAACTTGCTGCTGTCCGCTACGAGAATGATGCGGCGGGCTTGCTCAATGATTTGGCGTGAGACCTGCGCTTCGCGAATGTCAAAATCGAGCAAGCTCCCGTCTTCGTCGATCGCCGAGGTGCCGATGATCGCGATATCGACGCGGAATTGCTGGATCATTTGCAGCGTCGACTGGCCGAGAACGCCGCCATCGCTGCGGCGAACCGCGCCGCCGCAGATGATGACCTCGATGTGGGGTTGACGATAGAGTTCCGCCGCCACGTGCAGATTGTTGGTGATCACCAGGAGGCCGCTGTGGTTGGCGAGCGCCCGGGCCACCTCCTCGGTGGTTGTGCCTATGTTGATGAAAAGTGAGGAATTATTCGGGATGAGGCGGGCGGCGGCTTCACCGATCAGGCGCTTTTGCAGCTGCGCGACGAGTTTTCGGGCGTCATAGGCGATGTTTTCGATGCCGGAGGCAATCATTGCGCCGCCGTGCACGCGCGCGACAAGACGGGCCTCGCCGAGTTCATTGAGATCGCGACGGATCGTCTGCGGCGTCACGGCATAGCGTACGGCAAGATCGTCCACGGTCACTCGGCCCGATTCACGAATGAGCGAGAGAATTTCGGTTTGGCGTCGCGATAGGACACGTGAAGGCGATGTGGTCATCGGGTTGGCACCCAGCGCTGGCGCGTATTCTCAGCGGGCGGACGCAAGAATGCGTGCGGAATCAAATGGTAGGCGCATGGTCCGGAAAATGGACCGAGTTTTCCGGAACTCTCGAGCCTCGCCTGAGCCGCGGTCAGGAGGAGCAGGTGAGCGAACGAACATGACTGTTTTGGCTTCGAATTCAAAGCCCCGTTCATTCTGGCATCGAAATTTAAACATCGAAATGCAGGCCGGCGGGGAGTGGTTTCTCTAGTTTTCCGCCTGTCACGGCTCTCCAAGCGATCCGGGTTAATCGGCTCCACGCATTTGAATCTAAGGTAGAGTCCCCCGTTAGAGGCAATTGGCTTCCGCGCCTCCACCTAAAAGCATCCGCCGCACAGCCTTTAGGCGAAGCTTCATGCATTTTTGCCGGATTTCGTTTTGCGCACGCATTTCTTTGCTTGTTTGCGCGCGATAATTTCGCTTATATTCTTTTAGCGAAAAAAACGAAAGCTCCATTGGGGTGGCCTGCCGGAGGAGACATGGACGTCGTTTATGATCTCGCCATCATTGGAGGCGGCGTCAACGGCTGCGGGATCGCCCGCGACGCCGCTGGGCGGGGCCTTTCCGTCTACCTCTGCGAACAAAACGATCTCGCCAGCGGCACTTCGTCGGCGGCGACCAAGCTCATCCATGGCGGTCTGCGTTATTTGGAATATTTCGAGTTCCGGCTCGTTCGCGAAGCGCTGATGGAGCGCGAAGTGCTGTGGCGGATCGCGCCGCACATCATCTGGCCCTTGCGTTTCGTCTTACCGCATCACAAAGGCATGCGACCGGCTTGGCTGCTCCGACTTGGCCTGTTCCTTTATGATCATCTCGGCGGCCGCGAACTGCTGCCGCCAACCCGCAGCCTGGATCTCACGACCGACCCGGCCGGCCGGCCTCTCAAACCCGGCGACTTTCGGAGGGGCTTCGAATATTCCGACTGCTGGGTCGAAGACGCGCGGCTCGTGGTCTTGAACGCGCGCGATGCGGCCAATCGCGGCGCAACCATCCGCACCCGGACCAGAGCTGTTTCCGCCGCCCGCGATGGCGATGGCTGGACGCTGATCACGGAAGACCGCCGCACCGGCAAGACCGAGCCCATCCGCGCCAAGGTTCTCGTCAATGCCGGCGGTCCCTGGGTCGGTCAAGTGCTTGCAACCACCCTGAAGATAAATGCTGCAGCAGGCGTTCGCTTGGTGCAAGGCTCGCATATCGTGGTACGCAAGCTTTATGACCATGATCGATGTTACATTTTCCAGAATGCCGATAACCGCATCATCTTTGCGATTCCTTTCGAGCAGGATTTTACGCTGATCGGCACGACGGATCGTGACTATACCGGTGACCCTGCCTGCGTCGCAGCGACGCCGGAGGAGATCGATTATCTTTGCCAAGCGACAAGCGAGTACTTCCGCACACCGGTCGAGCGCGACGACGTCGTATGGACTTATTCCGGTGTGCGTCCGCTCTACGATGACGGAGCGAGCAAAGCTCAGGCTGCAACACGCGACTATGAGTTTGTCCTCGACGACAAGGGTGGCGCGCCGTTGCTGTCGATCTTTGGCGGCAAGCTCACCACTTATCGGCGTCTCGCAGAACATGCCCTTGAAAGGCTCGCGCCCTATTTGCCTGCCGCTGCGATGCAAGCGCGCGGGTGGACTGGGAAAACGCCTTTACCCGGCGGCGACTTCGCCCCGCAGCATTTTGCGGCACTGGTGGCGGAGATGCAGAAAACCTATCCTTGGCTCGCGGTAGAGCACGCTCGACGCCTTTGTCGACTCTATGGCACGCGAGCACACGAAATCCTGCGCGGTGCTACCGGCTTCAGCTCGCTCGGTAGCGACTTCGGTGCGACCCTGACCGAGGCCGAGATCGAATATCTGATGCGGCAGGAATGGGTTGAGTGCGCCGATGACGTTGTTTGGCGGCGAACCAAGCTCGGTCTGCGACTGACGCAGGATCAGATTTCGGCCATTGATGCGTTCGTGCGCGACGGGCTCGCCGCAGCCCATGCGGCTTGAACGCGAGACTGAAGACGCGGCCGCTCCCCGTGAAGGGCCTGGTCCATGTCCGCTGCTTGTCGATGGTGTTTGGTTCTGTGCGAGCAAACGTCGGAACCGAGCAATCATGTCATCCATGAGTCTCGTTCTGCCGAACGATCGCTCATACGGCCAGCGTTATGGATTCTTATCGGTCTGCTTTGCCGCGCTCGGGTGTTTCAAAACGTTTGCAGGAGACAGGCAGAATTAACTCTGTCGAGTGCGAATAGCGACCGGTAAGGCAAGTCCTGTCTCGGGTTAGAGCGGGATGCGGAAAAGAGGGACGCTGCGCGGCTTTTCCGGCGCAATCAAGTTTAAGCAGATTGCGTAGACTTGCTCGCAAATCTCGCTCTATTTTTTCGTGATCTAAGGCCGCGTCTGAATTGAATGTGGGCGAATTTCGAAAGCTTGAGGCAAGTCGATCATGGATTCAACCGCTTTGCAGAGGCTCTTTCCAGCAAAAGGCGACATCCCGTCCGCGTATCTCCTCCCCGAATCTGTTCATCAGACGTCAATCCTGATGGCGGGTGAGCTGATCCCCTGGAATGGACCGATGCATAAGGTCTTCTCGCCGATCTTCTTCCGCGAAGAGGACAAGCTCGTTCCTGTCGAAATCGGCAGCTTTCCCGAAGCGACCGCGGCGGAGAGTGAGGCGGCGCTCGCGGCAGCCGTCGCTGCCTATGACAAGGGACGCGGGCTGTGGCCGACGATGAGCGTCGCGGAACGCATTGCTTGCATGCAGGATTTCACCAAGCAAATGGTCGCGCAACGCACCGAGGTCGTGCGGCTCATCATGTGGGAAATCGGCAAGAGTCTCGCCGATTCGGAAAGGGAATTCGATCGCACGGTCGAATACATTCGAGCCACGATCAATGCCCTGCGCGATCTCGACAATGACAATTCCCGCTTCCTCGTCGTCGAGGGAACGATCGGGCAGATCCGCCGCACTCCACTCGGCATCGTCTTGTGTATGGGACCCTATAATTATCCCTTGAACGAAACTTTCGCGACCTTGATCCCGGCGCTCATCATGGGAAATACCGTGGTGTTCAAGACTCCGAAATGGGGCGTACTTCTCTTCCATCCTTTGGTGGAAGCCTTCCGGAATGCCTTCCCTAAAGGCGTCGTCAATTTCGTCTATGGCGAGGGCCGCGACGTCATTCCGAGCCTTCTCAATTCCGGCGAGATCAATGTCCTGACATTGATTGGCTCGAGCAAGGTTGCCGACGAGCTCAAGAAACAGCACCCCAAGGTCAATCGGCTGCGCGCGGTGCTTGGCCTGGATGCCAAAAACGCAGCGATCGTCCTGGCCGATGCAGATATCGAGCTTGCCGTGAAGGAATCTCTCGTTGGCGCATTGTCGTTCAATGGCCAGCGTTGCACGGCCTTGAAAATGCTGGTCGTCCACAAATCGATCGTGGATACGTTTCTCGGGCGTTTCATTGAGGAGCTCGGCAAGCTGACGCTTGGCATGCCTTGGGACAAGGGCGTGGCGGTGACGCCTCTGCCGGATATCAGCAAGACCCGCTACATGGTCGAACTCGTTGAGGATGCGAAGGCGAAAGGTGCCAAGGTCCTCAACGCAGGGGGCGGCACTTTTTGCGAAACGCTGTTCAATCCCGCCGTGGTTTATCCGGTGAAGGAAGGCATGAAACTTTATCGCGAGGAGCAATTCGGCCCGGTCGTGCCGGTCATGTCGTTCGAGAATATCGAGACTGCGCTCGATTATGTCATCACCTCGGAACATGGCCAGCAGGTATCGATCTTCAGTTCCAATCCCGATCTCATAGGGGCATTGGTCGACCCGCTCGTCAATCAGGTCTGCCGGGTCAATATCAATTGTCAATGCCAGCGCGGACCCGACGTGTTCCCCTTTACCGGCCGCAAAGATTCGGCGGAAGGGACGCTCTCCGTAACCGACGCGCTGCGCTCCTTCTCGATCCGCTCCATGATCGCCGCCAAACAGACCGAGGAAAGCAAGAAGCTCCTCGACGAGATCGTCCTCAATCAAAAGTCGAAATTCATCAATACACGTTTCTTGTTCTGAGTCCCCGGCCAACCCTGTCACGTTTCAGGAGGCGCCTTCCACTCTGCCCCTCGTGGAGGTGCGGCGACGTTGTGTCGACCTAATTCTCTGCAATCGGCTTGCTCAGGCGTTTTTCCTTTCTATTCGAGGCCGCTCGCCGATTCGGCAGGCCAAATTGCAGCCGATCTGGACGTTGCGGACGAAAAGCCTATGATCGTGCGACGTCGCTCGTCTCGCTGCATTGCGCCAAATATCCATTCTTGAAGAAGGCATAGAGAAATGAAGACTGAGACCCGGATTTTGGGGGTTGCCGCCGCCCTTCTGCTCATGGCAGCGACGGCGGTTCATGCCGACGTACTGCCTCCTCGCGAATGGTGTGAGGCTCACCCGGAGGCTGCTTGCAAGAGTGCCGGCCCGAGGCCGCGCCCCTGGCAACCGCAAGACAAGGACACGCCCCAACCGCAGCGGGATGATTCGCAACCTCAGCCACAACCTCGCTAGATCACGATGATTTTGGATTGATTCAATCCAAAATCATGAACGTGATCGATTCAAACAATTTAGAGCGGGATGCGGGCGGAAAACCGGTTCCCACTTTTCCTCATCCCGCTCTAGCGGCGACATTTGCAATCCAAGCCGCAACCGGCCTGCGTCACCAGCAAACGAGCCGCTCGGCACTGATCGTCCCGGCGCCTTGCGTCAGGCGTCCATTTTCGGCAAAGGCGTAGCGAACGATGAAGACCATGACCCGTCCCATGTTTGTGGCTGCAGCGCTTGTGTTTTGTGGAGCGAGCGCTGTTCAAGCCGACATAGTGCCGCCCGGGCCTGCCATACCGCATCCATTACTGTTGTTGTTGCTTTTACTGCTGCCGCTCCTCATTGCGTTGCTGTTGTTGAGGCGGTTGCGGCAAAGGAAACGGAACCAGCAAGATGTGCCCCGGCGGCATGGGGATGCACCCCAACCGCCGTCGCAATCTGAACCGCCGCCTCGGTAGAAGGGCGGCCATCGCACGCCCCCGTCGCGAGCGAGCGCGCCTGCAGTTGCAAATGCCTATGTGCCGAGAGAAAAAATGCGGACAGGCCTCCTTTCGACGCCCTGGTTGCGGGACGACAAGCCTTTTGGAGTTGGCTCCGGCCTGTTCGGCTGTGGCGTTCTTGGGATGTTGGTATTCGCGGCGCTCGCCCTCCTTGCGCCGCTCGCGACCTATACGGTGGCTCTCGCAGTTTTTGGCTTGCCGCATGTGTTGAGCGAACTGCGCTATGTCGATCATCGCTTCGGGCGGCGGCTCGAGCGGCGCTTCCTTTTGCCGATCGCGGTGCTGCTGCCGGCGATTGTCGCGTTTCGTACCGCAACCGTGTTCCATTTGATTCCGCCCACCCTGGGAGTGACAGCCGAACTTTGCGGTGTCGCCTTGCTCGCGCTCTGTTGCGTGCAAGGGTCGGGGACGCGGCGGACCGTTGCGCTCGTCGTCGCCGGTAGCCTCGGCGGGGCGACCGCGCTGGCGCCCTACGACACAGCCATTTCGCTCGCCATTCTGCACAATCTCACACCTCTCGGCTTTTTGTGGCAGATTGTGCCGAGCAAGAAGCGCGGCTGGGCCATGTCGTGGGCGGTTGCGGGCTTCGTCGGTTTGCCTTTGTTGGTAGCAACGGGCTGGCCGCGCGCGGCGCTCCTATGGCTGCTCGGTCCCGCGGGAGAGATCGATCCGCTGCATGCCGGGGCATTGGCCGCGCAGCTCTACGTCTATGTGCCGAAGCTTTTCATTGACACACCGCATGCAGTCGATCTCTTCACCGCTTCCGTCGTCGCTCAGGGTGCGCATTATGCCGCCGTGCTCGTTCTTCTGCCGCTGCTTCTTGCCCGGCTCGATCCGACGGCGCGAGGCCTCGTCATGTGGCCGCGCGCGGCCTTGTTCGTCCTACTCTGTGTTGCTGCGGGGACCCTGAGCCTCGGCGCGTTTTTCTGCGGATTTGCCGAGGCGCGGGGACTCTATGGGATCGCCGCCTCGGTTCACGCCTGGCTCGAAATCCCGGTCTTGGTTGTCGCTCTGACCGGCCCCATTCAGCCCGCAAACCAGAGCCCGAACAGACAAGATCCGCCGTTGGCCGCGAGCGACACCAGCATCGCCCGATCGATGCGCAGTGCCGCCATCCAGGCGATCAGCCCACCTTCGACGAGAACGACCGCCAGCTCGAGCACGATGATCGACGGCCAGTAGGGAAAGCGTGGGTAGGCCCAGAGCGCCGCCGCCCAAAGCTGCGGATGCGTGATCGCAGTGGCGGCGGCAGAAGCAGCGGCAACGTGCAGACTGCCCCGGCAGGCCCAGCGCATTTTGTGCGCGACCAGAAAAGCGATCGGCGCCTCGATGGCAGCGGAAAGGATGAGGGCTTCGATTTCGGTCATCTGAGGACCATGCGAACAAGGATCTTCCCGGCAAGACGAACAAGCAACTGTCTCACGCTTTGCCGCATCCAGAAAGATTTTCCGCTTACGTGTTCGCTATTTTTTCGTCCAAGATTCCTACGGACTTTCTATATATGTCCGACTATATGTGTCTGCGGCATGATGGCGCCCCAAAAGCGTATCGAGGAGGCTGTTTTAGTGTACTGTGCCGCCTGTTCCGACAGCGTAAATGATGCGGTCGAGCGCCAACCGAAACGAGCGGAACCTGATAGTGTGAAGGCCGACGCCTGCACAAAGAGGCAAGTCGAATGTTGCTTGTGCTTCTGCTGCTCATTGCTCTGATCGGATTATTCGCATTGGGCTGGGGTCTGATCCTTTTTGCCGAAAATGTCATTCGTCCGCCGAACCAAACGGTTGCTCCAAAGGGCCCAAGTACCGAAGAGGACAGGACATGACGTCATACATGCTCTTGGCCATGGTCGTCGCGTTGGTGATCTACCTCTTCTACGCTATCATAAACCCAGATAAATTCTGAGCGCTATCGAGGATTTGGCATGGCTTGGCTTGGCTGGCTGCAAATCGCGCTGACTTTGCTGGTCGCATTCTTGATCAGCATTCCCGTCGGTCGGTATCTCGCGAAAGTCGTCACCGATCAAAAGACTTTGCTCGACCCTCTGTTCGACCCTATCGATAATTTCATCTATTGGCTGATTGGTCGCAAGGTCGCGACCCAAGAGATGAACTGGAAGATGTACACGGTTCACATGTTGGCGACCAACATGATCATGACCGTGCTCGTTTTCTTGATCCTGGTGTTCCAAGACCACCTCCCGCTCAATCCCATGCATTTCGGCGGTGTCGAGCCTTTACTGGCCTTCACCACGGCAATCAGCTTCATGACCAATACGGACTGGCAGAGTTATGGCGGCGAGACCACCATGTCCAACTTCAGCCAGATGGTCGGGCTGACGTTTCCGATGTTCACTTCGGCTACCACCGGCTTTGTCGCGGCGATGGCATTCATCCGTGCCTTCATAGTCACCGACGGTGGCGCCAACTTGGGAAATTTCTATCGCGATCTCATCCGTTTCCTGACTCGAGTGCTGATCCCGCCACTGTTTGTGATCGCAATTTTCTTGGTGTGGCAAGGAACGCCGCAAACGCTCGACGCCAGCGTGACCGCGCATCCGATTCAAGGCGGCGAGCAGGTGATTTCAATCGGCCCGGTGGCGGCCTGGGAAACCATCAAGCACTTCGGTACCAATGGCGGCGGGTTCTTCAACGCGAATGCCGCACATCCTTACGAAAATCCGACGCTGGTCTCCAATCTGATCCTGGTTCTGCTGATGATGATCCTGCCGAGCGCCCTCGTGGTGTGCTTCGGGCAGATGATCGGCAAACCACGCCAAGGCTGGGTCCTCTACGGGATCATGGGCGCACTCCTCATAACGTTCCTGCCGCTGATGTTTGTGTCCGAACAATCAGGGACGCCGATGCTGGCGAAGGCGGGCATTGAGATGCAACCGAGCGCCACGCAGCCCGGGGGCAATATGGAGGGCAAGGAGGTCCGATTCGGAATCGCGCAAAGTGCCTTGTTTGCTGACGTCACCACGGCCTTTACGACGGGCAGCGTCAACACGATGCATGACAGCCTGACACCGCTTGCCGGCATGGTGGCTTTCATTGGGATGATGTTGCAATGCGAGTTCGGAGGTAAAGGCGTCGGCTTTCTGGCGGCCCTGGTCTATGGATTGATCGCCGTCTTCGTGGCCGGGCTCATGGTTGGCCGAACCCCCGAATTTCTCGGCAAGAAGATCGAGAAGCCGGAGATTATCCTGGTTTCGCTCGCGTTATTGATCCATCCGCTGGTGATCCTGACACCCTCGAGCTGGTCGATGATCGTGCCCTACGGCGTGTCTTCTTTGCCCAACGCAATGATGCATGGCTATTCCGAAGTCCTCTATGCGTTCAGCTCGGCAGCCGCCAATAACGGATCGGCGTTCGCCGGGCTCAAGGCCAATACGCCATGGTACAATGGCACAATAAGTATCGTCCTGTTTCTCGGACGCTATCCCCCAATCATCTTCATGATGGCGGTTGCAGGATCTGTGGCCGCCAAACCGACTCTGCCATTCACGCTTGGCACTTTGCGCACGGATTCGCTGATGTTCGGCATATTTTGGTTTGCTGTCATTCTCGTTGTCGGGGCGCTGACTTTCTTACCCGCGCTCGTGCTGGGACCAATTGCCGAATTCTTCGCCATGAAAAATCAAGTTGTGTTTTAAATGAGCACGCAACAACGAGAACCGGTGAGTGGGACAACGATGGGTGCGCGCACGGCGCGGCTCGGACACGCCTATGATCTCACGCTGCTTTGGGTGGCCGTCAAAGACTCTCTCAAGAAATTTGATCCGCGATCGCAAATCCGCAACCCGGTGATGTTCGTCGTTTGGATCGGCGCCTTGGTCGCTGCCGCATTAACCGTTGATCCAGACTTGTTCGGGCCGTCCAATGGCAGCGTTGGTTATAATGGCGTCGTCACGTTCTTGCTCGTCTTGACGGTTTGGTTCGCGAATTTTGCCGAGGCGCTGGCGGAGGGCCGCGGCAAAGCGAAGGCCGCCACATTGCGCCGGACCAAAACCGAGCTCGTCGCGAAACGAATTCGCCCCGGCCTGCCGATCGAAGCGGTGCCCGCCACGGCTTTGCGCAAGGGAGATCTTGTGCGGGTCGAGCGCAACGATCTTATGCCCGCAGATGGCGAGGTTGTCGAAGGTGTGGCATTCGTCGATGAATCGGCGATCACGGGCGAGTCGGCGCCAGTGCTCAAGGAGCCAGGCACGGATACATCCTCGAGCGTGACTGCGGGGACGAAGATTATCTCGGATTGGCTGCTCGTCAAGGTGACCGCCGATCCGGGTGAGAGCTTCCTCGATCGAATGATCCGATTGGTGGAAGGCGCCGAACGGCAGAAGACGCCCAATGAGATCGCGCTGACCGTCTTGCTTGCGGTCTTGACCTTGATTTTCGTGATCGTAGTCGCTGCCATGGCGCCGGTCGCAATTTATCTGCAGGCAAAGATCAACATCGCCGACCTGATTGCGCTGCTCGTGTGTCTGGTTCCGACGACGATCGGCGCGCTGTTGTCTGCCATCGGCATCGCCGGCATCGATCGCATGGTGCGTTTCAACGTCCTCGCAATGTCTGGAAAGGCCGTCGAAGCGGCAGGCGACGTGCATACATTGATTCTGGATAAGACCGGCACCATTACGATCGGCAATCGTCAAGCCACTCAATTCATTCCCTTGCAGGGATATGACGCCGACGCGCTGGCTCATGCGGCCTATCTCGCTTCATATTTCGACACTACGCCGGAAGGACGTTCAATCGTCACCTTTGCCGAGCAGCAAGGGATCCGAGATAAAGCCATGTTGGAGGGCGCCCGCGGTATGGATTTTTCCGCCGTGACCAGCATGAGCGGAACCGATCTCACCAATGGGAAAAAAATCCGCAAAGGTGCCGTGAATGCGGTGATCCGGCATGTGCAGGACAGGTTTGGAACAGAGGAGCCGGCCGGTCTCGGAGCCGTTATGGCCAATGTCGCCAGCCACGGCGCCACGCCGATAGCCGTTGCCGTCGATGGCGAGATCCTCGGCATCGTCGCATTATCCGACGTGCTGAAGCACAATATTCGCGAGCGGACCGCGCAGCTGCGCAGTATGGGAATCCGGACGATCATGGTGACCGGGGACAATCCGCTGACCGCCGCTGCGATCGCCGCGGAAGCCGGTATGGACGATTTCATCGCCGAGGCAAAGCCGGAGGACAAGCTTCAATTCATCCGCCGCGAGCAGGCGCAAGGCCGGCTTGTGGCGATGACCGGGGATGGCACCAATGATGCCCCGGCATTGGCCCAAGCCGATGTGGGTCTCGCTATGCTTTCCGGCACGATGGCGGCCAAGGAGGCGGCGAATTTGATCGACCTCGAATCCGATCCGACCAAGCTTCTCGATGTTGTCGAGATCGGCAAGCAGATGTTGATCACCCGCGGCGCCTTGACAACTTTTTCCATTGCCAATGATGTCGCCAAATATTTTGCCATTCTACCGGGCATGTTGGTGGTTGCCTTGCCTGGACTCGCGGCATTGGATGTCATGCAATTGGTGAAGCCGCAAACCGCCATTTTGTCGGCCCTTATCTTCAACGCGCTGATCATTCCTATGCTGATTCCGCTTGCCTTACGCGGCGTCCGGTTCAAGCCGAGAAGTGCCGAGGACATGTTTTATCGGAATCTCCTCATCTATGGTGTCGGCGGGCTGATTGCTCCTTTCATCGGCATCAAGCTGATCGCTATGTCCATATCGCACCTGCTTTGAGGGAGGCATGACATGCTCGACATCATGATGGGCGCGCTGCGCGCTTCCTTGGTGACGGTCGTCTTGTGCGGCCTCATCTATCCTCTGGCAGTAACGGGGTTGGCGCAATGGCTGCTGCCCTTTCAGGCGAATGGCAGTCTTGAAAAAGCGGCCGACGGAACCATCCTGGGATCACGCCTGATCGGGCAGGATTGGACGGGTCCGCAGTGGTTTCATGGCCGGCTTTCGGCGACGACCGACTTCGATCCAAATGATCCAACGAAAACGGGACCAAAACCCTATAATGCCGCCAATTCCACAGGCTCCAACCTCGGGCCGACCAACCGAACCTTGCAGGAGCGGCTTGCAGCCGATCGCAAGGCGCTGGAGGAATCCCAACCGGAACTCATGAACCAAGTTCTTCCGGCTGACATGCTGACGAGTTCGGCCTCCGGTTTAGATCCGGATATAAGCCCGGCCTATGCGGCACTCCAGGTGAAGCGCGTGGCCGCGGCGCGCGGCATTCCGGTTGCCGAGATTGCCGCGTTGCTGGAGCAACACATTCGTGGCCGCAGTCTTGGTGTTTTCGGAGAGCCACGGGTGAATGTGTTGCTTTTGAATCTGGCGTTACAACGGACTTATCCGGAGCGTCCGGATCGATCCTCCCGCGGATGATGTTTTCGCCGTAAGGTTCGACTTGGACCACGCGAGCTTTCGGGACCTCTGCCGGACGCAGCCTGCGTGGGCGGGCGTAATTCTTTCCTATAAAGATTAAAGCTGCCGGGGCGGCGCTCCGCCCCGGCAGCTTCGGCTCACATCTTTACGAGGGGACAGCCGCCTTCTTCCATCGGGCGGAAAGCTTGCGCTGCGGGAATGACGGCACGCAGTTTATAATAATCCCAAGGCGCCTTGCTCTCCTCGGGTTTCTTGACCTCGAATAGATACATATCATGGATCTCGCGGCCATCAGCACGGACCATGCCATGGCCAAACAGTTTGTCGTCGGTCGAGACAGCCTTCATCTTCGCGACGATGGCAGCGCCGTCCGCAGTGCTCTTCAATGCCTCCACGGTCTTGAGATAATGAATGACCGAAGAATAGACGCCGGCATGCACCATAGTCGGATATTTGCCGCCATTGCCTGCAGCGAACTCCTTGGCGAAGGCGCGGTTCGCATCGTTGGCGTCCCAATACCAAGCTTCTGTCAACATCAGCCCATGCGCGGTCTTGAGTCCAAGCGCATGGACGTCCGTAATGAACACAAGTAGGCCTGCGAGGTTTTGACCCGCCTCGACTATGCCGAATTCCGCGGCCTGCTTGATCGCATTCGTCGTGTCCGTACCGGCATTGGCAAAGCCGATGATCTTGGCTTTCGACGCCTGCGCTTGCAGGAGAAAGGAAGAAAAGTCGACGTTCGGGAACGGGTGATTTACCCGGCCGATAACTTTGCCGCCGCTTTTCTCGACCACAGCCGCGGTGTCCCGCTCGAGAGCATGTCCGAAAGCATAATCCGCAGTGATGAAGAACCAGGTGTCGCCGCCCGTTTTCACCACGGCCGTGCCCGTGCCATTGGCGAGCGCCCAGGTATCATAGGTCCAATGAATGGTGTTCGGTGTGCAGGCCTTTCCGGTCAGATCCGATGATGCGGGGCCGGAGAAGAGCGCGACTTTGTTCTTGTCCTTGGTGATGCCGGCAACTGCGAGAGCCACCGAAGAAGTGACCACATCGACGATGACGTCGACCTTGTCGACTTCGTACCATTGGCGGGCGACGTTAGTGCCGATGTCCGGCTTGTTTTGGTGATCGGCGGCGACAACCTCGACCTTCATGCCTTTGCCGGCAGCGCCGAAATCCTCGACGGCTTTTTTTGCCGCCCATACCGAGCCCTGGCCGGATATATCGGAGTACGGTCCCGACATGTCGGTCAGCACGCCAATCTTGACCGCGATTTCGTTGGACTGTGCGAGCGCCGGAGTTGCGAGGCTTACGGCCGCCAATGCCGCTAAAATGATCTTGAGACGCACGTTTCACTCCCTTTCTGGATATTGGCCCGTTGGCAATGCTATGGGCAGGAAAACAAGGGTCGAGCCCATCATGGGGAAGGACCGCTCGGCAAGTCGCGGACGCGCCGGCGAAGTTCAAACTTTTGGATCTTGCCGGTCGATGTTTTGGGCAGGTCGGCGAAAATGACGCTTCGCGGCGCTTTGAAATGCGCGAGATGGGCGCGACAGAATGCAATGATTTCGTCGGCGGTAACCGTGCCTTCGAGCCCCGGCTTCAATGTGACGAAGGCGGATGGCGTCTCGCCCCACTTGTCGTCGGGCCGCGCGACGACGGCAGCCTCCAGCACGGCGGGATGGCGATACAGAACCTCTTCGATCTCGATCGAGGAAATGTTTTCGCCCCCCGATATGATGATATCCTTCGATCGGTCGCGAAGCTGGATATATCCGTCCGGGTGCATGACGCCGAGATCGCCGGTGTGGAACCAGCCGTCGGCAAAGGCCTCCGCGGTTGCCTTGGGATTCTTGTAATATCCCTTCATGACCACATTGCCGCGGATCATGACCTCGCCGATCGTTTGGCCATCCGGCGGAACCGGCAACATCGTAACAGGATCGAGGACCTGCACGTCTTCGAGCACCGGATAGGGCACGCCCTGGCGCGCCTTGATGCCGGCCTGCTCGTCGATCGGCAATTCGTTCCACGCCTGTTTCCAGGCGCAGACCACCACGGGGCCATAGACCTCCGTCAATCCATAGACATGTGTCACATCGAAACCGCGCTCGGCCATTGCCGCAAGCACTGCGGCCGGCGGTGCGGCGCCTGCTGTCATAACCTTGACGAGATGGCTAAACGAGCGGCGCTCATCGTCGCGCGCGTTGACCACGAAACTGAGGACGGTCGGGGCGGCGCACAGATGATCGACCTTGTCCTCGGCGATCGCCTGATAAATACCGACAGCACTGACTTTGCGCAGGCACACGCTCGTGCCCGCTACGGCTGCCAGCGTCCAGGGGAAGCACCAGCCGTTGCAGTGGAACATGGGCAAAGTCCACAAATAGCGGGGATGCGGTCCCATGTTCCAGGCGAGCACATTGCTCAGCGCGTTGAGATAGGCGCCGCGGTGATGCGTTACGACGCCTTTCGGATTTCCGGTCGTGCCGGATGTGTAGGAAAGCGCGATTGCCTGCCATTCGTCGGCGGGGCCTTGCCAGGCAAAGTCGGGATCTCCAGCTGCCAGCAATTGCTCGTAGCCGCTCTCGCGTGGTGCCCCCTCTTCGGCGATCACGATAATGGGTGGCTTGGCTTTCGCAAGTTCGACCGCCTGCCGCGCTGAGGCCTCGAAATCCTCGGACACCAGCAGAATTTTGCATTCGGCGTGATCGAGGATAAAGGCAATGGCGGGCGCATCGAGCCGCGTATTGATTGTGTTGAGGACGGCACCCGCCATGGGCACGCCGAAATGGGCTTCGTAAAGTGCGGGAATGTTCGACGCCATGATCGAGACCGTGTCGAGATGGCCGATTCCGCGACGGACAAGGGCGCTCGCAAAACGTCGGCACCGGTCATAGGTCTCGCGCCAGGTATGATGCACGGCGCCGTGGACGATGGCCGGATAGTCGGGATAGACGCGGGCTGCCCGCTTGATGAGACTTAATGGCGAAAGCGGTTCGAAATTGCCGCGATTGCGCTCCAAGCCCGCTTCGTAAGGTCCAGTTGTTTTTGAGGCCGTATCCGACATCGGTTGCTCCCGCGATAACCTGTCCTGGCGCGGCATGCGTGTTCGTTGCGCCAAGATCGACACAGCAATGTTAGGAGAATTTGCGTCAATTGTACGCAATTGTGACGCGGCTGCCGAAGATTTTCCTTGCGCCAAAATTTGCGCTACGTTCGCGCCATATGAGGGACATCGACGATCGAGGTCATATACGCATGGCAGAAACGACATTGGCCGAGCGAACCGATCGTGTCCGCTTTACTCTCGTGCAGGCCGGCCTCGATCACATCAGTCAGGGATTCACTGTTTTCGACACCGATCTCCGGTTGGTCGGCTGGAACCGCACGTTCTTCGAACTGCTGGAATTTCCGTTCGAAATGGCGAAACTGGGCACGCCTTTCGCTGACTTCATGCGCTACAATGCCTTGCGCGGCGAATATGGCGACGGCGATGTCGAGACACTCGTTGAGGTGCGCGTTGCGGCCGCCCGTGCCTTCCAGCCTCACCAAATGGAGCGCCCCCGCCCCAACGGGCAGATCATATCGGTTCGCGGCCAGCCTTTGCCGGAGGGTGGCTTCGCCACGATCTACACCGATGTCACCGAACAGAGGCGTTATGAACGGTTGATCCGCGAGCAGAATGAAATACTCGATGCCCGCGTGCACGAGCGAACCGCTGCGCTCGAAGCCGCTTTAGCCGAGTTGAAGCTTGCGTCGGAGCAGGAGCGGCGGGCCAGGGCCGCCCTCGCGCAAGCTCAGAAAATGGAGGCGGTCGGCAGCTTGACAGGCGGGCTCGCGCACGACTTCAGTAATCTTCTGACGATCATTATCGGCAATCTCGCCATGATCGATGTCGGCGACCGCCAAAATATTGCCGGCAAAATCGCGCCGGCGCTCGGGGCGGCGCGGCGCGGTGCCGATCTCATCCGGCGCTTGCTGGCCTTTTCGCGCCAACAGCCGCTCGAGCCGAAGGTTGTGCATGTCCCCGAGTCTCTCGCCGGCATGATGCCGCTTCTGCGCCAATCTCTGCCCGAGGCGATCGAGGTCGAAGCACCTCTGGAAGCGATGACCGACGCTTGGGTGCGTGTCGATCCGAGCCAATTCGACTGCGCCATTCTCAATCTCGCGCTCAACGCGCGCGATGCAATGCCCAACGGTGGAAAGCTGTCCATTACATGCGAATGCCGCAAGGTTTCCGCCGCCGAGAGTTCCGCAATCGGCTGCGGCGCAGGCGACTACGTTTGCGTCAGCCTCATCGACACCGGTGTCGGAATGGATTCTGAAACATTGGCCCGCGCTTTCGAGCCTTTCTTCACCCGGAAGGAGTTTGGCCGAGCGAGCGGGCTCGGCCTGTCCATGGTCTATGGCTTCGCGCGCCAGTCGGGCGGCGCCGTGCGGCTGCGGAGCGTGCTCGGTGAGGGCACGCGGGTCACGCTCTATCTGCCGGAGAGCTGCGAGGTGGTCGACAAAGAGCCCGAGACCTTTGCACCCGAACATGCCGCGACCGGGCCGCGCCATCTCGTCCTTCTCGTCGAGGATGAGCCGGACGTGCGCAAGGTCGTCCGCCTACAATTATTGAGCCTTGGTCATGTCGTCCTCGAAGCGAGCGACGGCAACGAGGCGTTGGGTCTGCTCGTCCAATCTGCGGAAATCTCGGTTCTCGTCAGCGACATCGTCATGCCGGGAGGTCTCAGCGGCATCGACCTCGCGAAGGCGGCACATGAGCGGCGCCCCGACGTGAGGATCGTTCTGATGACCGGCTATGCAGGCGGATCGAGCGAAAACGACAGCGAGCGGCCGATATGGCCGACGTTGGGCAAGCCTTTCTCGCCGCAGGATCTCGCCCGCGCCATCTCAGATCACGATGATTCTGGATTGAATCAATCCAAAATCGTGCACGTGATCGATTCCAAGAATTCAGAGGGGGATATGCAGATAAGTTCACGCAATCTGCGTAAACTTGATTGCGCCGGAAAAACCGCGCAGCGTCCCACTTTTCCTCATCCCGCTCCAGGAGCGTGATATGGCTGCAGCCCTGACCGGCGCCAGTCCAAAGCTGCGTCCGCTCATCTATGTGCTCGAGGACGATCGCGATGTCGCGCAGGTCGTCATCAGTGCCCTTGGCGAATATGGCTTTGCAGCAGAGCACGTCTTCAACGGCCGGACACTCTTGCAAAAGCAGCGCTGCCGGCCGGCGCGCTTGTGCATCGTGGATCTCGGCCTTCCCGACCTCGATGGGCTCAACGTGGTACGCGAGCTTCGCGAGGCATACGGTTGCGCCATTATGATCCTTACCGGCCGCAACGAATTGTCGGATCGGGTGGCCGGCCTCGAACTGGGAGCTGATGATTACGTCGTCAAGCCGTTCGAGCCGCGCGAACTGGTCGCGCGCGTTCGCAGCATTTTGCGCAGGCTGCAGGAACCGGACTCGCAGGGTCGCTCGAGGACGATCGCCCGCTTTGCCGACTGGACATTCGAATATGCGAGCCAAAGCCTGACAGACCCGCATGGTCGATCGACGCAACTCGGCAAGGCGGAAGCGGACCTGTTACATATTTTGCTGCGTAGTCCGAACCGTATTCTGGCCCGCGAGCAATTACTGCCCGACAGCGCCGATCCGCCGATTGATCGCACCATCGACGCGCGCATTTCGCGGTTGCGCAAGCGTCTCGCCGACGGGGCGAACGAGTGCCGCATTCTCAAGACGGTCTATGGCGCCGGCTACATACTCGCCGTGCAGGTGGAATGGGTCTGAGGCGACTGTGCGTTGAACTGAGGCGCGCGACATGCTTCATGGCGGCGGCTTCGGGCTCAAGCTGCAAACTCCGTATTCGACGCGCATCGAATCGGGATCCGGCTTGTAGGTCTGGAACACGATTTTCCAGGACGACAGGTCGATGCCCAGGCTCATGTCGGCGGCGTAGCCATTCATAGTCATTTGCGTCATCGTGACGTGATTCAGAACTTGCGAACTGCCATCCTGGGTCACGGTGATCGCCTTTGCTTCGTCGTCGAACACGATGACGATCGACCGGTTCTCGGTGCCAACGTCTTGTTTCGATCCAGCCTTCGTTTCAAGGACAGTCAGGCTGCAGTCGAGCCGCCGGGGCGCGGCGATTGCCCCGGCGGGCGACGCCAGCAGAAGGGCCGCGGTGAGCGCAGCCAAGGCGCACCTGGCTATTGGACGGAACGGCCTATGATCCATGCTGGTCCCTCGGTTCGTGGTGCCACCGGCGCAGGTTCGCCGGCCTAGATCCGTCTTTTGGGCGATATGTGGAAATAAACGCTCGGTCCCGAAGCTGCAAATCCCTCTCCCGAAAGAGGGTGGCAGGGACGTCCGTCGCAAGCGATGGGCTATGGGCGGCCGGGTGCGGTGCGGCCGACGTGAACATTTGTGCGGCGGCGCTGGCAGCTTGGCTATCGAACTTGCCAATTGTCCCATAGGGTGGTACACTTACTCATAATGGATTTGGGGTATGATCGTCAGCTTCCGGGACGAGTGGTTGCGCGCTTTCTTCGTCGAGGACGTTCGATCAAAAAAAATCCCATCCGATTTGGAAAGCCGCCTGTTCCGCAAAATCCAGATGATCGACGATGCGACAATGGATCAGGATTTGCGGGTGCCCCCCAGCAACCATTTCGAGAAACTACACGGCAATCTGGAAGGCTTCAATTCAATCCGAGTCAATAAACAATGGCGGCTCATCTTCCAATGGGATGGCGGCCGAGGTGAAGCGATAGGCGTCTATCTGGACGACCATAGTTATCGGTGAGATGTGCCATGTTAATCACAAAGCGCAAGCCGGCGAATATCCCCGAAATTCTGATCGAAGAATTCATGCAGCCGTTGGGCCTGACACAAGGTGCGTTGGCCAAAGCGATGGGCGTGCAGCGCAAGCACGTCAACGAACTGTGCAACGGCCGTCGCAACGTGACTGCGGCGACAGCTCTCATCCTCGCCCGCGTGTTCGGCAACAGCCCCGATTTCTGGCTGAACGTGCAGCGGCGCAGCGATCTGTGGGAGGCGATGCACTCGCCGCGCGAACGCGCGCGCATCGAGCGTGCCCGACCGCTGGCAACCACCGCGTGAGATCCGCGCCAAGCCCAGGCGGCAAATGGGAACCGGAAAATCAGCCTTAAAAAACCGTCGACAGATCCGAGTCTTAGTTATTTTGCAAGTCTTAGATATTTTGGATGACGGGGAGAGGGGGGCGGCGTAATGCCGCCGACCGCGCTCGTCCAGCCCGGACCGCGCGCCTGGAAGCGCAGGCGAATGGCAGATTCGTCAATCCCGCAATCATGTTATAAGCAAGGACAAGCCGCAAATTGGGGTTCGGTCGAGGAATAGAGGATTAAAGCCATGGATCTGCGTTTCACGCCGGAGGAATCGCACTTTCGCGAAGAGGTACGCGCCTTCATCCGCGACAATCTCTCGCCCGAACTCAAAGCCAAGATGATTCAGGGCGAGCATGTCACCAAGCAAGAATTGGTCACTTGGCAGCGCGCCTTGAACGCCAAGGGCTGGGCGGTGCCGCATTGGCCGAAGCAATGGGGCGGCACGGATTGGACGCCGATCCAGACTTATATTTTCACCGAAGAAATCCAACGGGCACCGGCGCCGTCGACACTACCTTTCAATGTCGCCATGGTCGGCCCGGTGATCGCCACTTTCGGCAGTGAGGAGCAGAAAAGGCGGTTTCTGCCGCGCTGCGCCAATCTCGATGATTGGTGGTGCCAGGGCTTTTCCGAACCCGGCGCAGGTTCCGACCTTGCGGGGCTAAAAACATCAGCCCGCCGCGACGGTGACTTTTACATTGTCAACGGCCAGAAGACCTGGATCACTTTGGCGCAATATGCCGACTGGATCTTTTGCCTCGTGCGGACCGATCAGACTGCGAAAAAGCAGGAAGGCATTTCTTTCCTGCTCATCGATATGAAGACGCCGGGCATCGTCGTGCGGCCAATTGAGCTGATCGACGGCGGCCATGAAGTCAATGAGGTCTTTTTCGACGAGGTAAAAGTGCCCGTCGAAAATCTCGTCGGTCAAGAAAACAAGGGCTGGAACTATGCCAAGTTCCTGCTCGGCAACGAACGCTCATCGATTGCTCGCGTCGGCGTCTCCAAGCAGCGCATTCAGCGGATCAAACAGCTTGCCGCCCTGGAGAAGGACGGCGAAAGCCGGCTCATCGACGACGAGCGTTTCATGGAAAAAGTCGCGCAAGTGGAGGTCGAGCTCAAAGCACTCGAAATGACCGAGCTGCGCGTCGTTGCGGCGGAACGCAAGCGCGGCAAGAGCGACAAGCCCGATCCTGCCTCTTCGATCCTCAAAATCAAAGGTTCGGAAATTCAGCAAGCGACAACAGAACTCATGATGGAGGTCGTCGGCCCCTATGTTCTGCCGTTCGAGCCGGAACACGATGAGAGCCGCAACGAACCGCCGATCGGACCGGATTATGCTGCGACGATCGCGCCCACCTATTTCAATTGGCGCAAGATTTCAATTTATGGCGGCTCAAATGAAATTCAAAGGAACATAATCGCCAAGGCAATATTGGGCTTCTAATGGCCAGACAAGCCGCGCCGAGCAAGCAAAAGCTTGTGCAGCCGTTCGCGTGTGAGCCCATCGCGCAGCCGAGGGACGGCTCGGAGCAACTCGCCTAAACCCATTAATCAGAACCTATGAGTCGGGGACTTCGAGACACATGGACTTCGATCTGAGTGAAGAACAAAATCTGTTGAAAGACAGTGTCGATCGCCTTCTGAACGATCGTTACGATTTCCGGCAGCGCGCCGCTTATAGCAAAAGCGCAGAAGGCTGGAGCAAGGAGATCTGGGCGCAATTTGCCGAGCTTGGTCTCCTGGGCCTGCCTTTCGCGGAGAGCGACGGCGGCTTCGGCGGTGGTGCGGTTGAGACGATGATCGTCATGGAAGCGCTCGGTCGCAAACTGGTGCTCGAACCTTATCTCGCAACCATCGTGCTCGGTGGCGGCCTCTTGCGTCGTGCGGCCAATGCCGAGCAGCGCGCAAGACTCGTTCCAGAAATCGCCGCCGGCGAGAGAACTTTGGCTTTCGCGCATAGCGAACGCCAATCGCGCTATGAGCTTGCCGACGTTGCGACCAAGGCGCGGCAACAGGGCGAGGACTGGATCATTTCCGGCGAAAAGAGCCTCGTGCTCAAGGGCGACACGGCTGACACGTTGATCGTGTCTGCACGGGTTGCGGGCACGAATCGCAGCCGCGACGGGTTGGCGCTGTTTCTTGTCGGTGCCGGAGCACCCGGCCTGACGCGGCGCGGTTATCCGACCCAGGACGGATTGCGTGCAGCGGAAATCTCGCTGGCCGATGTGCGCGTGTCGAAAGCCGATGTACTTGGCACTCCGGGTGCCGCCTTTCCCGCCATTGCGCGGGTGGTGGACGAAGCGATCGCGGCGCTCTGCGCCGAAGCGGTCGGCGCCATGACGGTTTTGCATGAACTCACCGTCGAATATTTGAAGACCCGCAAGCAATTCGGTGTGACGATCGGCAGCTTTCAGGTCCTGCAGCACCGCGCCGTCGATATGCTGGTTGCCATCGAACAGGCGCGCAGCATGGCCTTTCTCGCGACGATGATGGCTGAGGAAGACAATCCTGTCGAGCGCGAAAAGGCCATTGCAGCCGCCAAAGTCCAGATCGGCAAATCTGCCCGGCTCGTCGGCCAGGAAGCCACCCAGCTTCACGGTGGCATCGGGATGACGATGGAATATGAAGGCGGCGCCTATTTCAAGCGGCTCACGATGATCAATAGCCTGTTCGGCGATGTCGACCACCATCTGCGCCGGCTGGCGCGGGCCGGCGGCTTTATCGGCGCGGCGGGTTGAGGCCTCTTTCCCTGCGCCAATTGACTAAAAAAAATGTCGCCAAATCTGGATCTTAGATTTTCTGTCGCGCCCATGATGGATTGGACGGATCGGCATTGCCGGTTCTTCCATCGCATCTTGTCGCGCCGGGCGCGGCTCTATACCGAAATGCTGACCTCCGCCGCCGTCATCCATGGGCGGCGCGAGCGTCTCCTCGGCTTCGATCGCAGCGAACATCCGCTCGCCGTTCAATTGGGTGGTGCCGATCCGCAAGAACTCGCCGCGGCGGCGCAGATCTGTGCCGATTCCGGCTATGACGAAATCAATCTCAACATCGGTTGCCCTTCGGAGCGCGTGCAGAGCGGCACCTTTGGCGCTTGCCTGATGCGCGAACCTGCACTCGTCGCCGCTTGCGTGGCGGCAATGAAAGCCGCGGTGTCCTGCCCCGTCACCGTCAAATGCCGCATCGGCGTCGATGATCAGGAGCCGCGCGAAGCGTTGTTCCAGTTTGCCGAAGCAGTCGTCGGAGCCGGCGCCGATGCGCTCATCGTGCATGCGCGCAAAGCCTGGCTGAAGGGGCTTTCGCCGAAAGAAAACCGCGACGTGCCGCCTTTGGATTATGCGCTCGTGCGGGACTTGAAGAGGTTCTATCCGCATGTGCCGATCGTGCTCAATGGCGGTCTTGCGAGCCTGGCGCAAATGGATGCCGAGAGCGAAGGCCTCGACGGCGTCATGGTCGGGCGCGCCGCCTATCAAGAGCCGGCCTTGCTCATGGCGGTCGATCGGCATTTCTTTGGAGACAGGCCGCAAGTCGCGACGCGCGTCACGGCCATCGAGACTTTTCTTCCCTATATCGAAGCAAGGCTCGCCGAAGGCGTGCCGCTTGCCGCGATGACCCGCCACCTCCTCGGGCTGTTCAATGGCCTGAGAGGCGCGCGGTCTTGGCGCCGCTATCTCGCAACCGAAGCGGTGAAGCCTTGCGCCGACGCCCATGTGCTGCGCGCTGCGCTCGCCTTCGTGCGCGAAGCCGAGATAGCCCAAGAGGCTGAAGCAGCCGCTTAGCCGAACCCCGGTCAGACGGGACTACCCACATGAATGGCCGGACATCGGTCGAAAAGCTGCCCTCCACCTTTGCGCGTAATGCGAACGTCGTCATCGCATTGGACGGATGGCGGAGGATGGGATAAGGGCTGCATCATCCATCACATCCGACAGAAAAAGCTCCCGTGACTCTTCCGCTTCGCCCGTTGGACCGCCGTGGCACGCTTTTGATCCTGGCTTTTTGCCTGAGCCTCGGCGTCAACCAAGTCACGGTGAAAATAGCCTTGCCCGAGATTGCGCCGCTCGTGCAGGCGGCGCTTCGCTCGGGCGGCGCGACGATCGTCTTGGGCTGCTTCGCATTGGCGAGCGATCGCAGCTTCTTGAAGCGAGATGGGACGTTTTGGCCGGGCCTGGCCGTTGGCCTGCTGTTCGCTGTCGAATTCATCGCCCTTTATCTCGGGCTGCAATGGACGAGCGCCAGCCATGCGGTGCTCTTCCTTTACACGGCGCCGTTCTTTGTCGCCCTCGGCCTTCTCATATTCTTTCCGGAGGAGCGGCTGCGCATCACGCAATGGGGCGGCATGATCCTCGCGTTCATCGGGGTTGCCTGTGCGCTCGGATCATCTTGGTTGGGAGCTTCTTGGCACGGCTCGTCCGCGATGGATCGGACAATTCTGGTTGGCGATCTCTTTTGTCTCGCGGCCGGAGCGCTCTGGGCGGCCACGACGCTCGGCGTCAAAGCAACGAAACTGCGGTTCGCCTCGGCGCTGAAGATCCTGCTCTATCAGCTTGGCGTATCGACCGTGGTGATCGCGGCGGCGGCGGTTGTGCACGGCGAACCCTGGCCGCACAATGTTTCGCCGGCGGCGCTTGCCAGCATGAGCTATCAGACGTTCTGGGTCGTCTGCCTGTCGTTTCTGACCTGGTTCTGGCTGCTGCGGCGCTATCGGGCGGGCGAACTCTCGGCGTTCACCTTTTTGACCCCGGTCATCGGCGTCTTCGCCGGCTGGCTCTGGCTGGGTGAAGCTCTGAGCCTTAGCTTTCTATTGGCTTTATGTCTCGTCGCGGCCGGCATCGTGCTCGTCAATTGGCAATGGCGAGGCATCACGACAAAGGCTTGAGGCGGCTTTTGGATCGACGCGGCGATATCGCCTGTCTCCGCAGAAGGCGGATCTGGCCAAGTTCGGACTCAAGATGCGCAAGTCGGCGACAGCCGACTTGCGATGCTAGTTTTCATTGGGGAGAGGTGCCGGGCTTTCCTCGGCGCATCATCTATGCGCGATTTCTTCGGCCTTTGGCTGCTTGTAGCCTTGGTAACAGGCCACCCATATTTGATGGCGCTGCTCGGCCGAGAGGTTGAGCTGCTTCGACCAATAGTCCTGTTCGGCTTTGCTTAGTCTGCGCACGTCTTCGCAGCTTACTGCGCGAGCAGGTAATGAAACTAGGGAAGCTGCAACGGCTATAACGGCGAGTGCTGCGGCGCTCATCGGGCGTGAAAGCGTGTTTCTGAGGATAATAGAGAGCATTGAATCTCCTTTATAGTCTTTCAATAGAGGCCGATGCGCTCGCAGGCGCAGAACTCAATTCGGACTAAACGGGCTATAGCTTACGTCTCTAGATGGAAAGAGGCCCTATTGTGACGCCGGCGAGGCAAAAACGTCGCGCTGCGCTTCGTCTTGGTCTCGATGCCCCCGCCCGCCAAGGCGTTGAGTGTAGCGGCGAGCGATGGCGCCCTTGTGACACGCTAACAGCGCTCCAGAAAGAGACGCCGAAACAAAGCGGTTCTCATAGTCGACGCGACCTGCCTGCAGCGCTTGGCACGGCAAGCCGGTAGAATGGCCGGAAAGCGACAAATCGCCCCTTCAGGTCAAAAACGCGGCAGCGAAGCCGGGATGTGTGGAAAACCAAATTGCCGACCATCTGCATATGATCTTATGCAAGTTCGGCGCCATGGGCGCGGTGAGCTATGTGCGCGATGCGGAGGCAAGCGAATGCGCCGAAGCGGCGGATGCCGCCGCTTCGGACCAGCTGATTCCTTTCGAGGAATGCGATAAAGGATTTATGATTGACGTAAATCATCAAAGACAATTATTCTGGCACGAATGATCTTGAGCTTCAGGGACAAACGAACCGAATCCTTCGCCAACGGAGACTTCGTGCGGGCGTTCCAGAGCTTTGACCGGCAAGGCTGGAAGCGGCTCGAGATCCTTGATGCCGCCGCAAGCCTGGCCGATTTAGCCGGCCTCCCGAGCAACCGGCTGGAAGCCCTTAAGGGCGACAGGGCCGGTCAATTTTCGATCCGCATTAACCAGCAATGGCGGATTTGCTTCGAATGGACGCAAGGCGCTGCGGGGCCGTCCAATGTCGAGATCTTGGACTACCACTAGGAAAGGAACATCGGATGGCCCGTCCTGCGATACACCCCGGCGAAATCCTTGCCGACGAATTGCGAGAGCTTGGTGTCACGCCGACCGAGTTGTCGCGCCAGATTGCCGTGCCGCCTAACCGCGTCACGCAGATCATCAAGGGCCAGCGCTCGATCACCGGAGACACCGCCTTGCGCCTCGGCCATTGGTTCAAGACGAGCGCGCAGTTTTGGCTCAACCTGCAATCCTCCTACGACCTGCGCGTCGCCGAACGACAGGTCGGCGCTACGATCAAGCGCCTGCCGACGCGACAGAGCGTGCAGTGATCGCTTTGCAAGGACGCTTGCCGCCCCTGGCCCCGCGAGCAAAGCGATGCGGGCAGACGTGACGCGCGGCGGCGAAGCCGAGCGCGTAGGTGTGGAAAACGAAATCGCCGGCCATTTGCATCCGACGGCACACGTGTTCGGCGCCGCGGGCGCTGCCAGGCGGCGCTGTTTCGTCGGCGGCGGCAAGCGCTGCATCCTGCCGGCCTTCGGCGCTTATGCATGCGGGCTCAACCGGCGCGATCCGGCCTTTGCAGGGCTTTTTGCGGAAGGCGAGAAGTTCGCGCATGGGATGGGCCGCGAGCGGGTCTGCAAGATCTCATCCCAGCGGTGTCTGGCGGATTGAGGCAGGCAAGAGCAAGAAGGGCGCCGGGCCTTTAGCGATTGATGCGGTCTTACCGCGCCATTCGGCCAAGGACGGCCGCTACATCTCGCCTTCCATCGAGCGTCCGAACGATGGCAAGCGGCTTGGCGGTAGGATCATAGACAATCAGGTAGGAAAACACCGGCCAGAATTTGACCGGCAAAGGCGTCAGGTCCCGACGAAAATGTCCGGCCTCCGGCTGCGTAGCCAGCAACCGGAAGGCTTCGGCAAATTCCTGCAAGACATATCGGGCGAGGCGTCTGCCGCCTTGGCTTACGAGGTAGTCGCGGATTTCGCCGAGGTCTTGCTTGGCTTCCGGCGATAAAACGTAGTTCGCCACTCAGCGCGCACGCTCCGGCGCATCGAGTTCCGCGAGCAACCCGGACATGACGGTCTCGCCATCGAGACCTTTGCCTTGCCGCAGCGATTCGAGGGCCTGGGCGATCTTCGTATGAACATCATCCTTGCGAAACCAGCGCCGCTCGGACAAGTACCGCTCCACCGCCTCACCGACGAGCTCGCTCGGCAAGCGATGCTCTTCCTCGGCCGCCGCCCGTATTTCGGCAACGAGGCCAGAGGGAACGAGACTGTCGGATGGTGTCGATGACTTCATGTTCTGCAAACTAGCATCATGGCGTGAAGAATCAAGGGTGCCCATGATTTCAGAGTGATAGATGACCGAGCCTCTGCTGGTCTTTTTGCCGAAGACGAGAAGTTTGCGCATGGGATGGACCGCGAGCGAGTCTGCAAGGTCTCAGCCGCGCGTTGTCTGGTGGATTATTGAGTGGGTGCACAGGAGCGAGCGGGCCGGTGAGCCTGTTGCCGCGGTTCCATAATGGGCTTTATGCGACTTCGCGCAACAGCGCGGACATCGCGCTGTTGCGCGTAGCCTAGCCCCTATACCGATCAGCGAATTCAGGATGCTGGCTTTTTTATCTTAAGGTTGCCTAATATCCAAGTTGTTGGCTTTTACGGCGACTTCAATGAATTTTTCAATTAATGAAGTTGTCATCCACGTTTTTTCGCACAGATGGTGAACCCAACCCAATATTTTCTCATATGAATCGCATCTTGTAAGTTCGATAATATATTCATAGTGTACGTTTATAACGATAAAATCTCCTTGTATTGACACATGCTTATTGAGTTCGGCGATTGTGGCATACATTTTCTCGTGACTCTCTTCGTCCATTTTCTTTCTCCGATGTCGTGAGAAAAGGCGCGTGGTGTCGCTGCTAAATGTTTAATTTAGCGGCACTGCGTGACTCACTCGGCTAGCTCGAGTGTGACACTGGTCGCTTGGTCTAGCAGATCGATCAACTCCTCGGCAGTTGTTCGCTCTGCTGCATTTAGCTTGTGGAATTCATCAAGTGTCGACGGTTCATTAGTTGCACTGTCGATCATGCTCGATTTGTTTTTGGTCTGGACGACAACCGCGGCCAACGCTCTTATGATCGCGGCGATTTCTTCGGCGGTCAACTCACGGGTATTATTGTCAGACATGAGGCTCCCCTAAGTCCTGGCGAGTATGGCGCGACCGAACCCGCGTGACAAGTTTCGGCGAAGGGCTGTGCAGATATTTTGGAATTGCGATTTCACGCTGGAAATCGAGGCGCTTTGAGAGACGGGCGGAAAACGAACGCCGTTCATCACTAGCATCGATGTTGTGGTGGCGCTGGACAAGATGGCGGCTGACGAGGTGGCCTTTCCATGACGATCTCCGCGAGAACGTCCAAGATGCTCTGGGGGCGCGCAGCTGCAAGATGCTCGATGCCTGACTGCCGGATTTCGCTGGTTCTGGATGACACCGAAACGGATGATCCTGCCCTGATCGGTGAAATGGCTCACATGGTTGCGGAGAAGGATGACGGCCCGCGCGGCATATCTCCGATGACACCTGAACAGCGCGACCTCTATGACAATCTGCTTCTGCTCTGCAGGAACCACCACGGCGAAATAGATCGCCAGCCGGAAACCTGGCCTGTTGGCCGCCTTCAGCAGATCAAGGCTGACCATGAAACATGGGTGAGGCTATCCCTCCATGGCTTCGACACTCTGAAACAGAAAGACGACGAGACCTACGTCGGATGCATCGATGAGTGGAGCAGGCGCTGCCACCTTGAACACTGGACGGAGTGGACAAGCTCCATCTTTTCAGAGGGCCAGCCAAGCCTTGACGTGGCGATGAACAAAGACTTGGAGCAACTGTGCCGTTGGATGATGAAGCGTATCTGGCCAGGCCGGTACAGTGGGCTCGAATCGGCCATGCGTAACTTTGCTTACGTCCTCCAGGATTTCCTCCGGGTCTTCAATAAGCATGCAGAAAAGCCATGGGCGAATGCTGATGAAATTTGGACAAAGAAGTTCTACCGGATCGATGATTGGAACCCAGAGCTGTACAGTGTGTTAGCTCAACGGTATGAGCATCACGTCGATTTGGTGCAGGACCTTCTCCTAGAACTCACGCGCGCCGCCAATCTGGTCTGCGACAATGTACGAACGCACCTTCTCTCGTCGTATCGTTTGAATGAAGGCCGACTTTCCATCATCTCGGGGCCGCATGCGGATTTGAGCTGGAAAGAGGCCGTAGTCGAATACGATGAAGCTGCACGCGCGGCCGTGCCGCCTTATCCCGGCCTAAACGCCTTTCTTACGGCGCGTGCAAGCCGTGACATGTACTTCGGGGATGTCCCCGCCCCTGAGTGATTTGCCAAGTTTGTCTGATGCTCTTCCAAAGGTTTGGATCGAACGGTGATATAGGTTTGGTGCAGAATTCAAGACATATGGCGGTCGCCCGCACCCTTGATCCATAATCGCTTTTTTGTTGCACAAATCCGGTGCCAAACCGCGCGCCTCATGTGCCGCGTAAGCGTGAGAGGAGTTCAAGAACACCCTCCCGGACGCAAGTCGGGAGGGATCAAAAAGGCCAAAACCCCTCAAGCCAACCAACGTCGACGATCGAAGTGGACGAAAAATCTATGTGATGGCGAGTTTTTCAACGGCATCTGAGTTTTCTGCACCACGCGATTCGAGCCAAGAACTCGGCAGCTTTTGAGAGATCGTCGGTTGGCCGGAATCGACCCGAAGCGGTCGTTCCCTTCATGGCCACGCTATTCGAGCCATCGTCTGGCGAAACGCCAGCGCGCGTCAGCTCGCTCCATATTTCGCGTATTCGTCGGCGATGTCGGCCTTGATGGCTCTGGCGGCGGCGATGTCGGCGTCGGCGCCGGCCTGATCGCCTTTCTTCCGCTTGGCAAGGCCGCGCCCATAGAGAGCGCCCGCCAGCCTGGGATTGATCTTCAACGCCGCGTCGTAATCGGCGATGGCCTCGTCGAGGCGGTCGAGCCGCAGATAGACGAAGCCTCGGCTGTCGAGACTGTTGGCGTCGTTCGGGGCCAGTCGGACGCCGGCGTCGCAATCCGCGAGGGCGAGCGGCAGATCGCGTTTGCGGGCGGCGCGCAGCCAGCAGCGGTAGATATAGGAGAGGGCGCCTTTCGGATCGATCTCGATCGCGCTCGTGTGGTCGGCGATAGCGCCATCGAAATCGCCCTTGGCTTCGTAGGCGCTGCCGCGGCTGCCGTAGGCGGCGGCATATTTCGGATCGATCTCGATCGTCTTCGTGAAGTCGGCGATGGCTCGGTCGAATTCACCCTTGGCCATATACGCGTTGCCGCGGTTGTAGAAGCCTTTGGCGTCTTTTGCCTTGAGCTCGATCGCCTGCGTGTAGTCGGCGATGGCGCGGTCGAGATCGCCCTTGGTTTTATAGGCGTTGCCGCGGTTGTAGAAGCCTTTGGCGTCTTTCGGATCAATCTTGATCGCCCTCGTGTAGTCGGCGATGGCGCTGTCGGCGTCGCCCTTGGCTGCGTAGGCGTTGCCGCGATTGCCATAGGCGGCGGCGGCTTTCGGATCGATCTCGATCGCGCGCGAGCAGTCGGCGATGGCGCGGTCGAAATCGCCCTTGGCGCTGTAGGCGGAACCGCGGTTGTCATAGGCGGCGGCGGCTTTCGGATCGATCTCGATCGCGCGCGTGTAGTCGGCGATGGCGCGGTCGAAATCGCCCTTGGACTTGTAGGCGATGCCGCGGTTGTTGTAGGCGGCGGCCGCATTCGGATCGATCTCGATCGCCTTCGTGAAGTCGGCGATGGCGCGGTCGAGATCGCCCGCGGCTACATAGGCGTTGCCGCGGTTGTTGTAGGCGGCGGCGTGTTTCGGATCGATCTCGATCGCCTTCGTCTCGTCGGCGATGGCGTTGTCGAGATCGCCCTTGGCTCTGTAGGCGATGCCGCGGTTGTTATAGGCGGCGGCGTGTTTCGGATCGATCTCGATCGCCTTCGTATAGTCGGCGATGGCACGGTCGAGGTCGCCCTTGGTTTTGTAAGCGACGCCGCGGTTGTAGCGGGCCTTGGCGAGGTTTGGATCGATCTCGATCGCCTTCGTATAGTCGGCGATGGCACGGTCGAGGTCGCCTTTCCTGTGATATTCGGCTCCGCGCCTGGTGTAGGGCGCCGCGTCGCGCGGGTCCTGAAGGATCGCCTGGTCGCAAGCCTGGATTGCCGCGTCTCCGCGCAACTTTTCGCAGTCTTGCCTCGCATCGGCGAGCGCCGCGGTCGCGTCGAGCGCAACCGAAAATAACATGATCAGCGCCAATTCCCGCAGCATGGCGATCGCTCCCCGTTTGCGACTCGCTGGTCGCGCCGGCGTCTCGCCTGCGCCGGACGACGTCTGGCTCCGCCGGCAGTGATGTCATCCTCGCCGGTTTGGCGCAACAATTGATTGCGGGCCGGAACTTGGCAAGACGGCGCGTCGCGCCAGTTCGCCAAGAGGCGGCCGCTTTTGTTGGCTCCGACGCTTTCGCCGAAGGTCCGTTCCCCGCCCGAAGCTGGCGTTCCATGGAAGCCACCCTCTCAATAGCGAGCCTTTTTGAGGGGGCCGCACACAAAACCAGAGACAATATGGAAATGCTGCAAATCGCCTCTTAAAACTCATTCTCGATTCCTGCTTCTCAAAAGGTCGCCGCGCCGCGAGTGTCGAGCGGTGCAAAACTCGAGACATATGACGGTTGAAAGCGCCATTGATCCATAATCGCTTTTTGTTGCGTAAATCTGGTGCAAAATCGCACACCTCATGTGCCGCGTTCGTGATGTTTTCGGCGATGGGCTTTTTCTCGAACAATCATTCGGGCGCGGCGCCGGCTTTCGTGGCGCGGACAAGACGCGCTGGCGCCGCTGCTCTGTGGCTACGGGACTGCGCCGGAGCGACTTAGGTAACGCGTGCATTGCGGACCGGAGGTCCGCGATCCGGACCGCGGACCTCCGGTCCGCACTTGCGGCGGATTGAAGGAAGTCGTGTATACAGAGCGTGTATACAAAGGCAGCGCCCAATAATGAGCGCTCCATGGTTGGGCGCGCTCCTTCTCCCGCTTGCGGGAGAAGGACACACCCGATCGCGATGATACGCCGCCGCAGAAGCGCGAAGGGCTATGAGTCCGCCGCACTTCCGCCGGAGACGGGATCGGTCCATGGCCGTGTCCGTGCCCAGCTCGAAAAACGCGGCGAACTGATCGTTCGCAAGGCCTCTGTTTCAATCAGCGATGCAAATGGCCAAAAGCCTGCAGCGCTCTGCTTCACGCCGGTGACAAAATATGAATGGTGCGGCTGGCGAGCAGGTCTTTCGTCTTCGCGGCATAAGCGGCCATATGCGGGGCGGCGGCGTGGGCGCTTGCACACAGCGCTGTTTCATCAGCGATGGCAAGCGCTGCGTCATGCCGGCCTTCATGTTGGTTCCACCACGTCACTTATTTGTACGGGCACTTTCGACATGGCCAGCATGATGCCGGCGGCGATGACGTTCCCGCAGACACTGGCCAGAATCGGCAGCGTGTAGCTATGGCTGATGTCGAAAACGAATCCGGCGGCGCTGGGGCCGATCAGTGTGCCGAATGCCACGCTCGTGTAAAGAGCGCCGATGATGGCGCTGACATTGCGCCCGCCGAAATAGTCCATGACGACAGCCGGAAGAACCGCGACCCATCCGCCGTAGAATATGCCGTAGGCAAACGCAAAGGCGGCAAGCGACCAAATCTCCGCTGAGAATGCCCATACGGCCAATGCGAACGCCATGCCTACAAACATCACCAGAAGGGCAAGACGGCGACCCATACGGTCGGCGAGGCCGCCGAGAAAGAAGCGTCCAGCCGTACTCCCGACGCCGATCACACCCAAAAGAATGACGGCTGAAGACTGCGGAATGCCATGGTCCAGCGCGTAGGGGACGAGGTGAACGAACGGCACAAAGACCCCGAAGGAGCAGATCAAACAAGCGGCATAGAGACTGACAAACCGCCGGGACGTTATGGCGTGCCGCACAGAAAAGCCTTGCGGCCTTACTAAGTGGCCCCCCGGCTGCGGGGGATCGCCGTCGGGACCGAGCCCGCGATCGCGCGGATCGTTCTCGATCAGAAGAGCCATACCGGCGCCCACCAAGGCGGCAAGACAGCCGAGGATGAGGTAGGCGTTGCGCCACCCCAGAGTCTCGATGAAGAATGATGCCAGAGACGGCATGACGAGCGTACCAACACCAATCCCGCTGACGGCAAGTCCAGACGCTAAGCCGCGATGTCTGACGAACCATCGCTGCACCGCGCCCAAGACAGGAACGTAGGAACAGCCGACGCCAAGCCCGACGCCAAGCCCATATGCTGCGTAGACTGCCGCCAAGCTGCGAGCCGTGCTTGCGATAGCGAGGCCCAGTCCGGTCAGAATCATGCCGACGACGGCCAGGCGGCGGGAGCCCCATCGGTCGGCGAGAGGACCGCTCACGATCCCGAGGCCGAAGTAGAGAAAGCCGGCGAGCGAGAACACGAGAGAAACCGAACCGCGCGACGCGGCGAAGTCTCTCTGCAGCGATTCGACAAAGGCGCTGAACGTATAAGCGCTGCCGAAACCCACAAAACTAACAGAAAATGCGCCGGCGACCACAAACCAACCATAAAATATACGAGACCTCGAAAGCGCTGAGTTAATGCTCACGATTGCCTCCTTCGCGGTAGATTTGTGGCGGCGGAACAATGATGGGTGTGCCGTTTCACGAGAGCGTTTTGAGCGGGACTGTCGACAGCGTTGCTGCACGCCGAGCTTTGCCGCGCGACCCAGGTTTTTTGGATCTTGTTGGTCATGATGCGCTCCGCGATCGGCGATGAGGGTCTGCAACATGACACGTTGACGTGCAAGAATAGTTCGGAAATAATCGAACTATGAAGGAAGGCCCCGATATTTCCCGCATCGCTGCGCTGATCGGAAATCCTGCCAGCGCCAACATGCTGATGGCCCTGATGCCGGGTCCGGCGTTGACCGCGACTGAGCTCGCCAATGAAGCCGGCATAGGGCTTCCCACCACCAGCGGTCACTTGGCCAAGCTCTATGAGGCCGGCTTGGTGGCGATCGAACGCCAAGGCCGTCACCGATATTATCGTCTGGCCGATCACACTGTCGCGATCGCGTTGGAAGGCCTGATGCCGCTTGCCGAGCGCGCCGGTCATCTGCGCACCCGCACCGGGCCGCGCGACGCAGAATTGCGCAAGGCGCGGTCATGCTATGATCACTTGGCGGGCGATCTTGCAGTGAAAATGTTCGACCGGTTTATCGGGCGCCGGTTTCTTACGCGACAAGGCGATAAAGTTCAGCTGACCCGCGCCGGGCAACAATTCTTTGCCGGGGAAGGATTCGATCTCGCCGAACTCGATTGCACTCGTCGTCCGTTATGTCGACCCTGCCTGGACTGGAGTGAACGGCGCAGCCATCTCTCCGGCACGCTCGGCGCCGCTATCTTCGAACGCGTTCTCGAACGCGGCTGGGCGATCCGCGAGAAAGCCACACGTGTGGTTCGCTTCTCATTGGACGGCGAACGCGAGATGACCGCGTGGTTCTCGCGCTAGTTTATCCCGATTTACTATCGAGTCTCACTGATGAGCCCTCATGGCGAGACGTTCATCGCGAAGGTCGCCCAAGGGTCTTTTTGGGCAAAGTGGGGACGTTTCGCGGCCACTCTGCCGCAAAATTAAATTCATCAAAAAGACGATGATTTCTTTGAGCAGAAATCTAGCGCAGAACTCTACTTCAAGACAGGACGCCGAACTTTCGATTAGCGTCGGCAACAGCGTGCTGCGCCCGAATTCACGCCGGTGACAAAATATGAATGGTGCGGCTGGCGGTCAGGTCTTTCGTCTTCGCGGCATAAGCGGCCATGTGCGGGGTGGCCGAGTGGGCTTTCAAAGCCTCTTTATCTTCCCAGGTCTCGAGGACGACAAATGTGTCGGGCCCCAATTTCGCCTGGAAAGACCCGAAACCTTCGGCGTCGATGGCGGGCCCATATTCGATGCAGCCTTTCTCGGCACGCACTGCCGGGATGTTCTCGCGAAACGCACTGAGGACTTCTTCCCGGCGTCCGGGCTTGGCGGTGATGATGGCGATGACCCGGATCATTGTGTTGCTCCCGAATGTTGGTCTGATCTGTGGGCGGCTTGTCGCAGGCGCCCCACAGCTCAGAAACGTTTAGCACGGGTCTGGGGAACGAGCCAATCTGGCCTGCCGGTTCTCCCGCTGTTGCACTTTGGCTCACGCGGCGAAGGGGCCGTCCAGGCCTTCTCACATTTGCGAGATTTTCGGCCTTTGTGCCTTTGTCGCGGGCGGCTTCATTGCCGCGGAGTTCGGCCATTGCACGTCATTGGCGGCCGGGTCTGGCGTCTTTGCGTGGAAGCCCTCCGCCGCGGCTTTTGCCGCTGCAAGGTCACTGGCGTTGAGACGGGCAGCGACGTCCTCGCATTTCTTGCCCGCATCAGTGTCGCCTTGCGCTGCGGCTATGGCGAACCACATGTAGGATGAGTTGAGATTTTGCCCGACGCCGAGTCCGCGCGCGAGCAGGATCGCGTAATTATACTGGCTGTCGCGCACGCCATATTCGGCGGCTTTGCGGAACCATTGCGCCGCGCCTACATAATCGGGCTTGCCGGTCTCGCCGCCCTCGGCCATCAAGACGGCCAGATTATGCATGGCCCTCACGTTGCCCTGCTCGGCGGCTTTTTGATACCAGGCCTTGGCCTGGGCAAAATCGCGCGTCACACCAAGACCTTTTTCGTAGAGCGAGCCGACGCGGTACTGCGCGGAGGCTAGTCCCTGTGCAGCGGCTTTTTCGTACCATTGCGCGGCAGCTTTAAGATCCCGCGCCAGGCCGCGCCCTTCGGCGTAGCGACTCGCCAATTCAAATTCGGCTTTCGCATTGCCGGTATCGGCTTGGCTTTGCAGCGCAGTTTGCGGCAGATCGTGTGTCGATTCGGTTCCCGGTAATGCCGCGTCTTGCGGCTTTGAGGGGATGCTCCCCACAACGAGTGGATCGCTGCCGGAGATGGTTTGCTGCTTCTGCGGGTCTTTCGCCGTTGCCGCGGGGAGTTGAGTTTGCGCAAGCATTGCCCCCGGCAGAGCCGCGACATTCGCGTGGGCCGGCACCTCGCGCCGCGTATGATCTTGCGGCTGCTGCTTTGGCGCATCGTAAGAAACATCGCCCGGCGAATGACTCAGGCTCTTCACGACCGCATAGGCGCCGACGACAAGAAACAATGCAGCCACGCTCAACACCACCGGCCGCCTGTGCTGGGCGATGAAGTGACGGGCCTGCTCGACGAGATTGGCGCGCGGCGCGCCTTTGTCTTCGGACAAGGAGGCGGCCCGCACTTGCACGGCCGCCGCGGCGGATTCGGCTTGCGCGGCTTGCGCGGCGCGGCGCGCCGCCGCAATGAAATCGGCGCGGCCCGTGACCGCTGAATCCACCGCGCCGGCGGGCCGATCGGACTTGCGCTTCTTGTCGGTTGGGCTTGCGGGCTCCTTGTCTCCGCGGCCAGGAAAGCCACGGCCCGGTTCGATGAGAAAATCCTCGTGGTCTTCGCGGCGCCGCTTTGGCTCATGCGCTTCGAGGCGCGGTTTCTCCGCAGCGGCCGTCCCGCGTGCGTCCGGCAATGCAGGCTCGACATGAGGTTCGCCGCGCATCGGCCTGGCAAAGGATGGCGCCGGACCCGACGCCAAGGTCGACTGGCCTGGGTCTAAGCGGGCGTCACCCAGCTCGTCCTCGAGCATGGCAAGACGGTCCACGACCTTTTCCAATGTTTCGTGGACGGCATTCAAGGTTGTATGGGTGCGCCGGTCGGCTGCGTCTTGGAGGTCGCGCAGTTCGGCGAGTTCGCGCGTGACCTCCGCATGGTTGCCGCCGGGGGCTGCGGCAGTCTGGCGGTTCTCGAAAGCACCTTGTGCCAAGGCTTCGCGCAGTGACTCCCGGGTCGTGTTGCGTGCCGCCGTTTCGGCGGCTTCGAGCGCCGCCTGCCGCATCGTCTCGAGTTTCGCAAAGAGATCGCCGATGACCTGCTCGAGGTGGGGCAGGGACGACAGGCCCGTGCTCGAACGGTCGAGCCGCGCCGCGAGTTCGCCGATCTGCCGCTCCAAGGCTTCGAAGGCCCGTGCATCGGAGTTGGGAGCGCGCGCCGCCTCGAATTTTTCGGCGAGGCCGCGCACGAGATCTTCCAGCGGACGTGTACCGGCCTGCGCATTCGTATTTTCGGCTATGCGCGCAGAAAGCTCCTCGCGGACCCTGTCGATGTGATCCTCGAGAGCGGAATAACGATGGCCGTCGCGCGCGACGAGAGCCGCCTCTTCGATTTGGGCAGCGAGGGCCTTGAGCCGCTCCTCGATTTTTTCAAGCGCTGTGGACTGCGCCGAGTCGTTGAAAAATGTCCGCAGCTCGTCGGTGACCGCGCCCGCCGCATAGCCGTTGTTGGGCAAAGCTGCGTTTTGCTGCTGCCGGTCGAGTGCGCGCGCCAGCTGCGCAACCTGTTGCTCGATCTTTTCCACAGGCGCCTGCCGCGACGCCGCGGCCGTCAATAGATCGCGGATTTCCTGCGTCTGCTGCAGCATTTGCAAGAAAGCGCCTTTGTCGACCTCGGGGCGGCCAAAATCATCGAGCCGCGAGCCCAAAGCCTTGATTTCACTTTCGAGGCCAGCGATCGTGGTGCGTGGATCGATTTCAGCCAGGCCGTGCCGCAATTCGGCGACGAGGCGCTCGAGCGGCCGCAGATCCGTCTCGTTGGCTCCTTCTCTGCGCGATACCTCGATCTCTTGCGCGAGCATGCGAATTGAGTTTTCGAGCGAAGCGACCGACCCTTGCGTCGCGAGATCGTGCAGAGCCGTCGACATATGCGCGATTTCCGCATGCAGCTTGTCGAGGTCGCAGGCGGGTGCGGGCGCCACCCGACGTTCGAGGACTTCGCGGCGTACGTCGTCGATTTTGCCGGCGAGCGCGACGATATCGCCTTGCGAGGCCGGCCGGCCGACGAGGCCTGACGGCGCGGTGTCGGCGCGCGCTTCCGTCCAGGCCGCAGCATCGCTTGCCGGTGCCTCGAGATCGCGCTGCCGGCGGGCGATCTGAGCGATCGCCTCGCCGAGCGAGCGCCGCGAAGAGGTGTTTCGGAGCTCGGCGCCAGTCTGCGCTAAAGGATCCGATTTTACCGCCGCAAGTATGGAATTCAGTTTCGATTCAAGCCGGCTCATTCGCTCATTGTCGAGCCGGGTCGGACTTCCGGTGGCAGCGGTGAAGGGTCCTTTCTGGGGCTCCGACTCGGCGCGTCGTGCTATCGTGTCGAGGCGCATTTCAAGGCGGCTCAACGCCGACTTGAGGGCTTTGGCGCCGTTGTCATTGGCCTCTACGATACGTGCAACCGAGGCGAGCGCATCTGCGGTCTGCCGTTGGCTTTTCGCGGTCCGCTTCTCGAACAGTTCCACTGCGCTTTCGAGCAGGGCCTCGGCGTCCAAGGCGGACAACGGTTCGCGATGTGGTTCGGCGCTCTCGATCGGCTCGCGCCAACGCGAATGAATACGCGTCTGATCCCGGCCGCCGGGTGACTCGCGCTGCCCGCGGCCGCGATAGCCGCGCTGCGTGGGCGCGTCATGATGGTGCGCATCGAGTTCATGCAGGCGGACGGCAATTGCGTCGAGACGTTCGGCGGCGCCGAGGTCATCGAGTTCGATTCCGGCTTGCGCGGCGCGATTGGAAATTGTCTCGCTGAGCCATTCGCTCAGCGTCATGCCCTCGCGGCGGGCAGCCTCCTGTGCCGCTGCGCGCACATCGAAGCCCACGCCCTTTACGCTCCAGGGGACCGCTTTGCTCATGTTCTCTCCGACGGGAGTCTTGGTCCCCGGTTTGAACCAAAATTCGTGACAGGCGGCGGCAAGCGTCGAATCACTATCGCGCTGCCGGATTCCGCCGCTGTCCACGAATTTCGGGAGTCGCGGTAAATACCGGGTTAACCCCGGCCGATATTGGGCCAAATGTACCAATCTGTGATTGCTTTAATAAGTTGCACACTTTATAGTTGCAGAATCCGCCGAATCTGGGTAAACGGCGCAATATCAATTCGTGCGGCGAGGAGCAGGGGGACAATGGAGCCAAATCCGGGTCAAAACATTGCAGGCAATCGTCACGCTGAAGCCCGCCAAGGGGGCGGGCTTTCGCAAGCTCAGGACAATAAAAAGCACGCCGGCTGCGATGCGCCGGGTCCGACCGAACTACTGTTCACGATCGGCGATATGGCGCGCGAATTCGGCGTGAGCTTGCGGGCGCTTCGTTTCTACGAGGACCGCGGCCTCCTGCATCCGCTTCGACGCGGCACGGCGCGCCTCTACTGTGGCCGTGACCGCTTGCATCTGCGGATGATTCTCAAAGGCAAGCAGCTGGGCTTCACGCTGACGGAAATCCAAGACATTCTCGTCTCGCGCGGCAGCCCGATCGAGGGGGCGGATCTCGAACTCAGCTTGCATCCCGACCAGATCGCCGCGCAGATCCGCCACCTGGAGCGCCAGCGGGCCGACCTCGATGCCGCTCTCGTCGAGTTGCGACATGCACATGAGCGCGCAATGGAGAATGCGCATTGCACAGCTGCTTGATTTTCTTGGGCGCGAACAAAAAATCCCGGTTTGCATCTGCGACCGCTCGTAGGCCGAGTTGGCCGCACATCCGCGGTTCCGCCCCGCGAGGAAAGCAACGAAAGTTGTTTGTTGTTGGCGCCGATGGATGAGCCGCGTAGACGCAAAATCCGACCCTTATGAGGCGGTCCGGGAGCTCGCCGATGGGGGCTTTCACACGGCGCAAAGGCGGACTAAGACTTGGGACGCAGCAAATCCGCCCCAAGTGTGAACAAATATAAAAATGTCCCATCACATCGACTATTATTTCAGCCTGGTCAGCCCCTGGTCCTATCTCGGCCACAGTGAATTCATTGCTGTCGCGCGCAAACATGACCTCGTGGTAAACTACAAGCCCGTGCCGCTGCCGGATCTATTTCCGCAGTCGGGCGGCTTGCCGCTCGCAAAACGCCATCCCTCGCGACAAAATTATCGAATGCTGGAATTGCAGCGCTGGCGGGAGAAGCGACAGCTGCCGATGCAGCTTCACCCGAAATTCTGGCCCTTCGACCCGGCACTCGGGGATCGCGTCGTCATTGCTTTGGCGGCCTGGGCACAACCCGTCGAATACTTCCTGCCCCGCGCGTTTGCAGCCATTTTCGAGAATGATCAAGATCTCGGCGACGAAAACGTTCTGGCCGCTCTGCTCGCTGAATCGGGCTTCGTTGCCACCGCAATCCTGCAGCAAGCCAAGAGCGACGCCGTTGCTGCGACGCACGCGGCCAACCTGAAGGAGGCGCTGGGGAGCGGAGTCTTCGGTGCGCCGAGCTATGTCTTGGATGGGGAAATCTTCTGGGGTCAGGACAGAATCGGTTTACTCGATGCGGCCTTGACCAGCGGCCGCAAAGCATTTCGTGCCGATGTCTGAGACCGCACCGAACCTGCCCGCCGCAAAGGGTCAGGACATCGGCATCCTGCTCGTCAACCTCGGAACGCCTGAGCGAACCGACTATTGGTCGATGCGCCGTTATTTGAAGGAATTTCTCTCCGACCGGCGAGTCATCGAAACGCCGCGTTGGCTGTGGTGGCCGATCCTCAATTTCGTCATCCTGACGACCCGTCCGGCGCGCCGCGGCAAAGCCTATGCGGCGATTTGGAACGAAGCACGCAATGAGGGCCCATTGAAAACGATCACGCGTGCCCAAACCGATGCGCTCGCCGCGTGGATCGCGGAGGGCGGTTTGGGGCCGGCCGGGTCGAAGCTGCATGTCGATTGGGCCATGCGCTATGGCATGCCCAAGATCGAGGCCGCCATTGCGAACCTCGAGGGGCGAGGCTGCACGCGGCTGCTCATCGTGCCGCTCTATCCGCAATATGCCGCGGCCACGACCGCCACCGTCGCCGACGCGGTGTTTGCCGTCCTGGCGCGCCGGCGCGCGCAGCCGGCCCTGCGCATGGCGGCTCCATACTACGGCCAACCGGCCTATATCGAGGCCATAGCCCAATCGCTTCGGCGCTTTCTCAGCCAACTGGCCTTCGCCCCCGATGCGATCCTCGTTTCTTTCCACGGCATGCCGCAAGCCTATGCGGACCAGGGCGATCCCTATCCAACGCACTGCGAGGCGACGTTCCAGCTGCTGCGTGCCGCGCTTGGCGAAACCGGGACCAAATTGCGCTTGACCTATCAGTCACGCTTCGGCCCGGCGCAGTGGTTGCAACCCTATACGGACGAGACCCTCAAACGTCTCGCTCGAGAGAAGGTTGAAAACCTGGTGGTCGTGACACCGGGTTTTGCCGCCGATTGCCTCGAGACGCTGGAAGAGAACGGCATCGAAAACCGTCGCCTTTTCCTCGAAAACGGCGGCAAGAACTTTGCCATCGTGCCCTGCCTGAACGACAGCCTGGAGGGAATGCAGGTTATTCGCGATATCCTCGCGCGGGAACTGGCCGGCTGGCTTTGACCCGGAATTCTTCCGCTGCACGCGGTCCGACCGGCCCGATCCTTCCGTTTCAACCACCGTTCCCCCACGATTCTGCGCCAGCGGGCGGAAACTTTGCCTGTCCGGCCGAGTTGACGCCAACCGGGCGAGCATCCTAGTGGATGTCTTTACCCTTTTATCTGGACTTCCCAGGACCCCTTATGAGCAAAAAGATACGCAAGGCCGTTTTTCCCGTCGCCGGTCTCGGCACACGTTTTCTGCCGGCGACGAAGTCGGTACCCAAGGAAATGCTGACGGTCGTCGATCGGCCGATCCTCCAGCACGTCGTCGATGAGGCGCGCGAGGCCGGAATCGAACATTGCATCTTCGTCACCGGCCGCAACAAGGCGGTGATCGAAGATTATTTCGACATGGCCTATGAACTCGAGGATATTCTGCTGAAGCGCGGCAAGAAAAAAGAGTGGGAGGCTTTGATGGCCGAGCTGCCCGAAGCCGGCTCGATGAGTTTTACGCGGCAGCAATCGCCTCTCGGTCTCGGCCACGCCGTCTGGTGCGCCCGCGATATCATCGGCGATGAACCCTTCGCCGTGCTGCTGCCCGACATGATCACTCTTTCCGGCGCAAAAAAAGGCCGCTGCCTCACGCAATGTATCGAGGCCTACGAGGAACACGGCGGCAATATCATTGCGGTCGAGGAAGTCGCACCGGATGAAACGCATAAATACGGCGTCGTCTCGGTCGGCAAAAAGTTCGATTCAACCTTCGAAATCAAGGGTATGGTCGAAAAGCCGGCGAAAGGCGCGGCGCCCTCCAACCTGATCATCTCGGGCCGCTATATTCTCTCCCCGGAAATTTTCGATATTCTGGAAAAGGGAGAAAAAGGTGCCGGCGGCGAAATCCAATTGACCGATGGCATGCGGACCTTAGCGCAGACCCAGAGTTTCCACGGCGTGCTGTTCGACGGCAAGACTTTCGACTGCGGTTCGCCACTCGGCTTTCTGACGGCGAATGTCGTCTTTGCTCTGGCCAATCCCGATCTCGCTCCTGCGTTCAAAGCGGTGCTGAAAGATATTGTGTGAAGGTCGCGCGGCGGGCGGCACTGTGGCAAGCAACGTCCTGATTATGCTATAGTGAACTTATGGCGACGATCGTTGACCCCATCTTGAGCCGGTTCCGCGCCGCGCTTGATGAAGTCTATGGCGAGCGGATCGAGCGCGTGGTGCTGTATGGTTCCCGCGCGCGCGGCGACGCGCGCCCGGATTCCGATTACGACGTGGCCGTGTTTCTCAAAGACCTCGACAGTTTCGGCAAGGAAGCCGGGACGATCGCCGGGATTGGAGCCGATATCCTGATCGACACGGGCGCGGTCATCAACGCGCTGCCTTTACAGGCTGGCTCTTATCACGACCGCACCGGATTTATGCAGGAACTGCGGCACGACGGCCTCGACCTGTGAAGCCGGAAACTAAAGATTATCTCGACAGAGCGCGCGAGGATCTGGACGACGCCCGAAAAATCATCGCCGCCGTTCCCCTTCCCAGGATCTCGGCGCGCTCGGCCTATTATGCCGCGTTTCATGCGGCCGAAGCCTTTATCATCGAACACACCGGCAAAGTCGCGAAGACGCATTCAGGCGTCCGCACCGAGTTCTCGCGGCTGCTGAAAGACACGCCAAACATTGAAAAGGAATTGCTCAAATTTTTGGGGCAAGCCTATGTCTACAAGGAAGTCGGCGACTACGCTGTCGGCCAGCGCACGGCTGTATCTTACGAGGAAGCCGTGAAAGCGATCAACGACGCCGCGCGCTTCGTCGAGCTCGTCACCGCGTTGCTGACGGTTTAGTTGGCGCGCTCCACCTCGCAAATACTAGACTTCCCCGCTAGAATAAATCTCCGCAGTCGTCGAATGGCTCACATTGTAAGCGCTGGCCATTTTATGCAGCGGCTCGGTAGCCTGTAAACGGACAACTCCGATATGGTTCGTCGCGGATGGCGCGTCCGCTCCGGCGCACGTGTCTAACAGGACGACCTTGGGGGGCGTTGCGGCCACTTCGTTCCAGCAATATGGCTCTTTCAGTTCGCCCACGAACTCCATAAAGTGCTTCTCGAGCCAGTGGCTTACCGTCACAACGTCATCCGGGCTGATCTTGCCAGCCACATCGCTTCTCCGTGCCTTTCCCAGATGCAGCACTTGACGATTTATCCTTTCGAATATGCCTTTCGTGTCATCCTTCCGTACATTGAACTTCTCTACGAAGTCACGAGCTTTGAAATTTTTCGCGTCCTTGTCGTTGGTCAGAAACAAATAAAGATTTCGCGCGTGAACGGTGAGCGATTCAACACATACATTCCAGTCGAGTTGTGCACGCAGAGGCAGCGTTTGCGCGGTGTAGCGCAGCATGAACATTTCGTATCGGAGGTGTTCATTCAGATAGAATTTGCGTTCTGCTTCACTGGTCATGGGCGGCCTCTCAGGCACCAAATCTCGAAATTGTCGATTGCGAAACCGCGCGGTTAGTCTCCGCTCCGGTGACTTTTTCCCGAAACACCCTCTGGGCGCTGGCGGCGCGCAACTGCTTCACTTGCGTGTCGACGCACTGGCCAACCGTCGATACCTGCACATAGCCGTAAATCATCGTGCGCAAGTCTCGATCTTAGACAAGCTCGAGACGAAGCTCACGCCCCACGACTTTAGCAGCGCGCATGAGGGTTTCGAGCGTAGCGCTGTTGTTGGCAGGGTCAAGCAAGCGGTCGAGCTGGGCGCGGCTCGTGTGCATGAGCTCGGCCATGCGCGACTTGGTGAGTCCTTGTTCCTTCATCGCGGCAGCGATCTGCTCGGCGAGCACGCTCTTGATGGCCGCTGCAGTCGCTTCTTCGCGGATGCCCTTTTCATCAAGCCAGCTCTCGAAGGTCGAGCCGAGATGCGGATTTTTCTTCTTGGTCATGAAGCCACCTCCTTCCATCGTTGCTGCGCAAGGGCCAGCTCGCCTGCGGGTGTCGCCTGCGTCTTCTTGACGAAAGCCGTGAGCGCAATCAGCATCCCGTCGTGAAAGCCGAACAACAGGCGGGCTTCACGTTTGCTCGGCAGGGAGGAGCGCACTTCCCATAGGCCTTTGCCCATAGGACGACAGACGGGCAATCCAATCGGCCAGCCGAATTGAACCTTGGCTATGTCGTGGCCGATCGTGCGTTGATCCTCGCGCGGCAAATCGTTCAACCATTCCCGCACCGGCTCGTGACCGGTAGCGGATTTCCAAAACAGCAAGGGAACGGGCTTAAAGCCGGGCAATTATTCGCACAGCGGTGTATCAAAATTGGTACGGCCCGGCAATGCTTGTTTTCGGGCGGATCGGCTGATGTAACCCTGGCGCTCGCCGAGAGCGGGGTGTGAGGGAAGCGCCGCCGCCGCCAGCACCTCACCAGCGCAGGACTCGCCTGCCGACGATGGCGCCGAGCGCCGTCACGCAAGCGATTGCCAAAACATACCAAGTCGCCACGAAGAGCGGCGAATCGTCCGGGCAATGGGTCGCATAGATCGCGGCACCGATGGCCGACGCCAGGAATCCCACGCCTGCGCCGGCGAGCGCCGGGTGGGTCGGCGCGCCTTGCCGCATGACGATGAAGGCCGCCACCAAAGGCGCTGCCGAGAGCAAGGGGATGCAAACGGAGCAGGCAAGCGCATAATGGCCCATGACGGCAGCCTGCCAAAGACTCTGCGGAACCATGACGAGCTCACTGATGACGGCAGCAGCGAGCGCCAGTGCCAGAACCGCAAGCATTGCGAGGCAGAGCCGCAGATCGCCGCAGGGGCGCACCAGGCGCAAAAGCGTCACGCCGGCACAGCCGGCGAGTGCCAGCGGAAAGCCGAGTTTGAACAAGACTCGCGGCTCCGCAATCAAGGCGAGAAGATGCGGCCGCGGCGCCAGCATCAATGAATAGAGCAGGCCGGAGACGGCGAGCGCCGGCAAGAGGCCGAAAATGAGCGCCCGGCCAAGCGGCGTGACTTTGGCTTCGGCGTCGGCCGCAAGAGCGCGAATGAGATCCTCGGTGTTCATGGCTTCGAGCCCATTATTGATTGTCCGAAAGCTTGGCGGCGAGATGGGCGAGCCCACGGTGCAGCGCCACCCGCACAGCGCCTTGCGTCATCGCAAGTGCCGCGGCCGTCTCGGCAATCGATTGACCGTCGACGGCAATTCTTTGGACGACTTTGCGTTGGCCCGTCGGCAGATCCGCAAGATGACGATCCACATTGACACTGGCGAGGCTCGGCTCGGGCGAGGCGGCGGCGAGCGTTTCGGCAAAGTCGTCGACCGGGAGTTCGATCCGCCGGCCGCGCCGGCGCAGCGCATCGATCGTCTTGTGACGCGCGATCGTGAATATCCAGGGTGCGACGGGCGCCGTCTCGATCCATGTCTGCCGTTTGAGATGAACGGCGAGCAAGACTTCCTGCACAATGTCCTCCGAATCGACGGCTGGCATCCCCGCCCGCGCGAGCGAACGACTGACTGATTTGCGTAGGACGGGCAGCATCAGCCGCAAAAATGACTGGTAGGCGGCCGCATCTCCGCCATTCGCCGCGCGCAGCAATGAAGACCATTCGTTCTCCCTATCTTGCTCCACTTCTATCCCCGATCTAGTTTATTCGCGCGCGGCGGCCGTTGCGTTACATGCCGCTTCACGGAAATTTTGTCACCGGTATGACGCAAAAAAAATCGCCGGAGCATCGTAACGGGCCTGCCGGTGAGGTCGAATGAGTGTTGTGCGACCGAATTTTGGTCGCGTCGAGCCGCCATCACGGGTTCGATCGCCCGCGCCTTGGCGTGAACTTACAGGAATTGAACGATGACGACCAAAAGTGCGATCAGCGCCGCCACTCTCGCCACTTCACTCGCCGCCGCTTTGACTCTCGTCGCCGCTTCGGCGTCGGCGCAACCGAAGCCGGAACAGGCGCCGATGGAAAAGTGCTACGGCGTGTCCCTCAAAGGCCAAAACGACTGCAAAGCGGGCGCCGGAACGAGCTGCGCCGGCACATCGAAAGCCGATTACCAGCATGATGCCTGGAAACTCGTCGCCAAAGGTACGTGCGAGACCATCACGACACCGAAAGGCCACGGAACTCTCGCGCCTATGTGATCGGCGCCCGCAGCCCGGCCGATTGGCCGGGCGCCATCGTGGGGCGCGGGCAATGCTGCGTCCCCACTCTTCGCGATCGTCGCCCGAATCATCCATCGAAGACACGGCGAATGTCACCCGCGGCGCATGCGATCGCAGAGCCTGGAGCCTACCCAAATGCGACACAAGACTTCGCTGCCTGCGGCAGTTGGCGTGGGCTACAAGCCGCAGCATTTCGACGCCATCTCGGCCACGCCGAACAAGCCCGGCTTCCTCGAAATCCACGCCGAAAATTACATGACGGAGGGCGGCTGGCCGCATTGGCAGCTCGACGCCCTGCGCCTTGATCATGCTCTGTCCATCCACGGCGTCGGTCTGTCGCTCGGCGGCACGGCTGCCCTCGATCGCGATCATCTGCGGCGCCTCAAGATCTTGTGCGACCGCTATCAGCCGGAGAGTTTTTCCGAACATCTCGCCTGGTCGTCCTATGCCGGCATTTGCTTCAACGATCTTCTGCCGATCCCCTATACCGAGGCGAGGCTCGCACGCGTCGCCGCGCATATCGACGAAACGCAGGAGTTTCTCGGCCGCCGCATCCTCCTCGAAAATCCGGCCACTTATGTCGCCTATGCCGGCAGTTGCATACCGGAGACCGAATTCCTCGCCGAGCTTGTCAGACGCACCGGCTGCGGACTTCTGCTCGACGTCAACAACGTCTACGTCAGCGCCTGCAATCATGGATTCGACGCGCGTGCCTATCTCGCTCAATTCCCTCTCGCCGCAGTCGAAGAAATACATCTCGCCGGTCACGACGCGGCAATCGATGCAAAAGGCGCAGGCTTTCTTATCGACTCGCATGGCGCACCCATCATAGATGCGGTCTTTGCCCTCTATGGCGAGGTTTTGGCGGCAACAGGTCCGCTGCCGACGCTGATCGAACGCGACAACAATGTGCCGGAATGGGCTGAGCTCGACACCGAGTTGCAAAGAGCGGTGAATTTGCTCTGCGCGTCTTGGTCTGTCCTGGCCCAGAAATCCGCCAGCGCTGCATGAGGGTGAGCCGGATGTGCACAGACGATAGTGCGTACGAAGCCGATTTTGCGGCTGCTCTCAAGGACTCCAAGCTGCCGGAGCCGGACGTCCTCACGGCGGCGAGCGCCCACCGCTTCGCCGTCTATCGCAACAATATTGCGATGCGTCATATTGAGGCTCTCGAGGCGCGCTTTCCGGCAGTGCGCGAAGCCGTCGGCGAGCCGTTCTTTGCCGCAACAGCGCGCGCTTTCTTCAGCGAACATCCGCCGTTGCTGCCAATGCTGGCCTTCTACGGCGACGAACTGCCCGAGTTCCTGCGGCGTTTTCCTCCGGTCGCGGACATTCGATACTTGCCCGACCTCGCCGAGCTCGAAGCATGCCGCACCAGAGCCGCCTATTCTGCCGAAGCAGAACCTTTACCCGGCGAGACGCTGGCGCAACTGACGCCCGAATCTCTGGCGCGCATGCACGTCACCCTGCATCCCTCGATCGGTATCATGTCATCGATACATCCGATCGCCACGATCTGGGCGATGAATTCCGGCGCATTGCCCGTCGCGCCGATTACCGACTGGCACGCCGAAGATGTCGTGATCGCAAGGCCGCGGCGTGAGGTCGACGTCCGCCCCCTGCAGCCCGGTGGCGCTGCCTTCCTGGCCGCCCTTTCGGACGACAAAAACCTCAGCGAAGCGGCGAGCGCGGCTGTGACCGTGCATCGCGATTTCGATCTCGGCTTCAATCTCGCCGGACTGTTCAATTTCGGCCTTGTCACCCGCATATGGTTTGAACCGCAAGAAGGTCATTGACTCATGCAAATGTCGCACTCGACGCCACGTTCCGCCACACGCTCATGGCCGTTGCAGGCCGCCGAAAAACTCTTGGCGGCTTTGGACTCGATTCCCTATTCGGTGATCGCACTCGCGGCACGGATTTTTCCAGCGGCGGTGTTCTGGATATCGGGAGAAACGAAAGTCGACGGCTGGCACGTCAAGGATAGTACCCTTACGCTTTTCCGCGACGAATATGCGCTGCCGTTGATAGATCCGGTCATTGCCGCGCATCTCGCCTCCTTTGCGGAACATTTCTTTCCGCTGCTGCTTGTTTTGGGGTTGGCGAGCCGGTTTGCGGCGTTCTCCCTCTTGTTTATGACCGCCGTCATCGAGATCTTTGTCTATCCCGATGCTTGGCCGCTCCACGGTGTGTGGGCGACCTGTTTTCTGGTCGTCATCGCGCGTGGCCCGGGTGTTCTGTCGCTCGACCATCTCATCGCGCGCTATTTCGGACTCGCGACCGGTACGCGGGGTTAGAACTTGGCCAGGAAAAGCGACCCTCGAAGCGAACCAGCGCCCAGCCACCTTTCAGGTTCAGTGCGATGAAGCATCTACTGTAGTCTGAGGGTCGCTCATTATGAGCATGCGTTTCGGAATATAGCAGCGCCCGGCGAGACAGCCTTGCGTCGCTTCGACGCCTTATTTGCGCGCCGATAAAATCCTCATCGCCGGCTTTTCCTCCTGCGGCGGTGAAATCATCGCTTCTCGATCCTGCGATCCACATGGGCTCTGCCGCGCCCTTGCGTCAGGACAAAACGATCCCCCGCGGATTCGGCGCCTGCTTGCTGCTTGCACTACGCGAATTAATTATTGCTTAGAGTTGAGCATGCAAAATACCGAATTGCTCGTGTCGGGAGTATTTTCGTGAAACGCAAAGAGAAGAGAAAGGCCAAAGTATTCTGGCGGATACTTGCGCTGACGGCAATATCTGTCGCCGGCTCGACAACTATATTCATGTTGATTGCGCGCGCTGTGTTCGGCTCCAACCCAGATATGACAATAACGGTGGGCGATTTTTGGACGCTCGGATTATTCATTTCGATTTTTGTGCCGATGCTGCTCTGCCCTGTTGTTACCTATCGGTTGTCGAGACTTATTCAAGAATTGCAAATCGCCCGCGATCAACTCGAAATCCTCGCGCAGACGGACCAATTGACGGGTCTATTGAACCGGCGCGGCTTTGACGCAACTGCCGATACGGCGCTCGAGACGGCGCTGCTCCCTGACCGTCCTGTCGCGGTGCTGGTTTGCGACATTGATCATTTCAAGCAGTTGAACGACAGCTTTGGCCATAGCTTCGGCGACCAAACTCTCAAGCATGTCGCGGAGATTCTTCTTAGCTTCGCCCAGAGCCGCAGTTTCATCGTCGGCAGGCAGGGCGGCGACGAATTCGTGATGATGCTGCCCGGCGTCTATTTGACCGAAGCGGCAGCCATCGCCGAAAGCATCCGCATTGCCTGCGCGAGAACGGCTTTCGACGGCGATACGATCGGCGCGAGTCTCTCCGTCAGTATCGGAGTTGCAGCGAGCCGGGGCTCCCAGGCCTCGCTCTCCGCGCTGATGCGGCGGGCGGACATCGCGCTTTATGACGTGAAGCGTACCGGCCGTAACCGCGTAGTCAGCGTCGATGTCAACGAGCAATGGTCGAGCGCCACGGCGGCGCCGCTAGCCCCTACCTGCCGATCCGCGGCCTGACAAAGCGCCGATCGCACGCCGATATTTTGCCGTAACCTTCTCAAAACGCTTGCCGTGCCGTCATGGGTGTCTACTATTTGACGGCATCACATAGCATTGCCTGCAGGCACGCCGGCAAACGGCGGTCCTTGTTTCGCGGGAGGAAGGTTCGCCATGCCAACGCATCCTGCATTGCCCTTCCTGCGATCGGCGGAAAAGGGAAAGGTCGTGTCCGCGGAAGAGGCGGTTCGGCTGATCCACGACGGCGACACGATCGCGACAGGCGGTTTCGTCGGGATCGGTTTCGCCGAGGAAATCGCCGTTGCGCTGGAGGAGCGATTCATTGCGAGCGAAGGCGATGCGCCCTTTGCAGGCGGATCGCCGCGCGATCTCACCCTCGTCTATGCCGCCGGGCAAGGCGACGGCAAAGATCGCGGCCTCAACCATCTCGGCCATCAAGGCTTGATCAAACGCATTATCGGCGGCCATTGGGGCCTTGTTCCCAAATTGCAAGCGCTCGCAATCGCCAATGAAATCGAGGCCTATAATCTGCCGCAAGGCGTGATCTCGCATCTGTTTCGCGACATTGCCGCGCACCGTCCCGGTCATCTGACGCGTGTCGGTCTCGGCACGTTCGTCGATCCCCGCAACGGGGGCGGCAAACTCAACGCCCGCACGACGGAAAATATTGTCGAGCTTCTCGCGATCGACGGCAGCGACTACCTGTTCTACCGCGCATTTCCGATCAATGTCGGGATCATCCGGGCGACGACGGGCGATGCGGACGGCAATCTCACCATGGAAAAAGAGGCTCTGACGCTCGAAGTCCTGGCGATCGCCATGGCGGTCCGCAACAGCGGCGGGATCGTCATTGCACAGGTCGAACGCGTTGCTGAAAATGGCAGCCTCAATCCGCGCCAGGTCAAGGTGCCGGGCATTCTCGTCGACTGCGTCGTCATCGCCCGGCCGGAGAATCATTGGCAGACTTTCGCGACACCCTACAACCCGGCCTTCAGCGGCGAAATCCGGATACGCACGGGTTCATTGCCGCTGATGGAGATGAGCCCGCGAAAGATTATTGCGCGCCGCGCCGCCTTCGAACTCAAACCCAACAGCGTCGTCAATCTCGGCATCGGCATGCCGGAAGGCATAGCGTCCGTCGCCAATGAAGAAAAGATCATCGACCTCATCACCTTGACCGCCGAGCCCGGCGTCATCGGCGGCATCCCCGCGAGTGGCCTGAATTTCGGTGCCGCGATCAATACGCAAGCCGTGATCGATCAGCCCTATCAATTCGACTTCTACGACGGCGGCGGTCTCGACGCCGCATTTCTCGGGCTTGCCCAAACCGATCGCCATGGCAATCTGAATGTCAGCAAATTCGGGCCGAAGCTCGCCGGCGCCGGTGGCTTCATCAACATCAGTCAAAACGCCAAGGAAGTCGTTTTCGTCGGCACCTTCAACACCGGCAATCTCGAACTTGCGATCGACAACGGCCGTTTGCATATTCTCCGCGACGGCGAGGTTCGCAAGTTCGTGTCCGACGTCGAGCATGTGACCTTCTCGGGTGCCTATGCCGCCGCCCGCGGCCAGCCGGTCCTCTACGTTACTGAGCGCTGCGTACTCAAGCTTGGCCCCGAAGGTCTCGAACTCATCGAGGTCGCGCCGGGGATCGACATCGAGCGCGACATACTGGCACGCATGGATTTCAAGCCGCTGATACGGCGCGAACCAGCATTGATGAATGCGCGGATTTTCACGACAGAGCCGATGGGCCTGCGCGATCTCATTCTGGCTCTGCCGATCGAAGAGCGCTTCACTTATGACGCGGAGCGCAACGTTTTTTTCGTCAATCTCGAACGTTTCTCACTGCACGACAAGAGCGATATTCAAATAATCCAGAGAGCCGTGGAGAACTTGCTGACGCCGCTCGGGCATAAGGTCCACGCAATCGTCAATTACGACAATTTCTCGATTCTTCCCGAATTGCTCGACGATTATTCGGCCATGGTGCGCTCGCTCGTCGATCGCTTCTATTCGCATGTATCGCGCTATACGACGAGCGGCTTCCTGAAGATGAAGCTCGGCGAAGCCTTCGAGCGGCGCGGCCTCGCACCGCATATTTTCGAGAGCGCCGAGGAGGCCGCGCACGACCTCGATGTGGAGGAGCGATGAGAGCCAAAGTTGCGCGCTTTTCAACGAATGGAGACGGCCGAGAAAGCCTGGCATCGCTGCCGGCAGTTCGCGATGGTTTTCACGAGCGCCGGAATCAGACGTTACGGTTTCACTGCCCGCTTTGAATGCCCGATTGAGTACCTCGGAACGGAGGGCGCAATGGCCATTTCGAATATCCAAGCGTTGCAAGAGATCAGCCCAACTTATGTGTGCTGTCGCATCCCTCCGACGCCATAAGACAAAGGTCGCAGCGTTTTAGGCTCCGAATCGATCGTCAAAGACTCTCTGCGGCGCTATATTGCAGCACCATGCAGGTTTTTATCCGGTGGCGCTAAACCTTCTCCCGCTTGCGGGAGAAGGAATCCGCTGAAGCCATCAAGCAATAAGACAGAGCAACAAAAGTCCTGGGAGCATCCAATGGCCGGCAAATATCTCGAAACCTATCGGCGCTCGCTAGAGGACCCCACGGGCTTTTGGGGCGAGGCGGCTCAGGAGATCGATTGGATCGCCAAGCCGCGCGTCATTTTTGATCCGGCGGCCGGCGTTTACGGCCGCTGGTTTCCCGACGCGACCTGCAATACCTGCTGGAACGCCGTCGACCGGCATGTCGAGGCCGGCCGCGGGACGCAAACGGCGATCATCTACGACAGCCCCGTCACCGCCACACAGCGCAAGTTCAGCTATGCCGAACTGCGCGAGGAAGTCTCGCTGCTCGCGGCGGTGCTGCAGGATCACGGCGTCGGCAAAGGCGATCGCGTCGTCATCTACATGCCGATGATCCCGCAAGCGATCTTCGCCATGCTCGCCTGCGCCCGCCTCGGCGCCATTCATTCCGTCGTGTTCGGCGGCTTTGCCGCGAAGGAACTCGCAACACGGCTCGACGACGCGCAGCCGAAACTGGTTTTGACTGCGTCTTGCGGAATCGAAGTGAGCCGCGTCGTCGAATATAAGCCGTTGCTCGACCACGCGATCGAACTGGCAAAGTCCAAGCCCGGTACTTGTCTCATATGGCAGCGTCCGCAAGCTGAGGCGAAGCTCCAATCCGGGCGCGACGAAGATTGGGCGGAGGCGGTCGCAAAGGCCAAGGCTGAGCGTCGCGGCGCGCCCTGCGTCGAAGTCGCCGCCACCGATCCGCTCTATATTCTCTACACGTCAGGAACGACCGGCGTTCCGAAAGGCGTCGTGCGCGACAACGGCGGCCACATGGTCGCACTCAAATGGTCGATGAAGAACCTCTACGGCGTCGAGCCGGGTGAAGTGTACTGGGCCGCCTCCGACGTCGGCTGGGTGGTCGGCCACAGCTACATCGTCTACGCGCCGCTGTTCCACGGCTGCACGACGATCCTGTACGAGGGCAAGCCGGTCGGCACGCCCAACGCCGGCGCATTCTGGCGCGTGATCGCCGAGCATGGCTGCGCCGTCATGTTCACGGCTCCGACGGCGTTCCGCGCCATCAAGAAGGAGGATCCGCAGGGCGGGTTTTTGGCGCAATACGACCTGGCGAAATTCCGCGCGCTGTTCCTCGCCGGCGAGCGCGCTGATCCCGACACCCTCGTGTGGGCGGAAAAACTGCTCAACGTCCCGGTGCTCGATCATTGGTGGCAGACGGAGACCGGCTGGTGCATCGCCGGCAATCCGGCCGGCGTCGAGCGGCTGCCGGTGAAATATGGCTCGCCGACCGTTGCCATGCCGGGCTACGGAGTGGCGATCGTCGATGAAGCGACAAAACCGGTGCCGACCGGACATATGGGCTCGATCGTCATCAAACTGCCTTTGCCGCCCGGCGCCTTGCCGACCCTGTGGCAACACGACGACTTGATGAAGCAAAGCTATCTTGCCGAATTCCCCGGCTATTACAAAACCTCGGACGCGGGATATGTCGATGAAGACGGCTATCTCTTCATCATGGGCCGCACCGATGATATCATCAATGTCGCCGGCCATCGCCTTTCGACCGGCGGCATGGAAGAAGTCCTGTCGGCGCATCCCGACGTCGCCGAATGCGCCGTGATCGGCGTCAAGGACGAGGTCAAGGGCGAATGTCCCTGCGGCTTCGTCGTGCTGAAAGCCGGCGTACGGCGGCCCCACGCAGAAATCGAAAAGGAAATCGTCGAATCCGTGCGCGACAAGATCGGTCCGGTGGCGGCCTTCAAACTGGCGATCACCGTCGACCGCCTGCCGAAGACGCGTTCCGGCAAGATCCTGCGCGGCACGATGAAGAAGATCGCCGATCACGAAAGCTGGAACATGCCGGCGACGATCGAAGATCCGAACGTGCTCGACGAGATCGAGAAAGCGCTGCAAGCGCGGGGGATATGAGAGTCTGGATCGTTACACCGCGCTAGTCGCATCCCTTCTCCCGCTTGCGGGAGAAGGTGCCGAGCGGAGCGAGGCGGATGAGGGGTGGTGCCGCTTGCAAGCATCCCTCATCTGTCATCCTCCGCATGACATCTTCTCCCGCAAGCGGGAGAAGATTGGCGCCGAACCATCGTAGCTTTCATTCTATGACCGCATCGTTTCCGTCTTAATTGCGGTTTCAATCTTTTCCAAAACAATGTTGCCGCCACCGATCACTATATCATTCGAAAACCTCAGAACCTTCCAGCCATGCGCGCGAAGCCAAGCGTCCCGTTGGCGGTCATGGAGTTGCTGCTCGGGTTTCTCATGGGGTGGCCCGTCCAACTCGACGATGAGTTTGGCGGCAATGCAAACGAAATCGGCGACATAAGGATCAATTGGCACCTGTCGCCGGAATTTCCATCCAAAACCGCGGCTGCGTAAACTTTGCCAAAGCAAGGTCTCTGCCGTCGTCATATCTCGACGCAATCGGCGAGCAAGGGTGAGTTGGCGATCTGTGCGGCGCTGGATCATGGACACATGATCGCAAAGATGAGCCCTATTGCAAGTATCCCTCATCCGGCCGGCTCCGCCGGCCACCTTCTCCCGCGAGCGGGAGAAGGAACGCGCGCTATGCGACCGCCGTGAGACTCTCGAACAGGCCGCGCCCATCGATGCCGCCGACGAGCGGATCGATCAGATTTTCGGGATGCGGCATCAGCCCTAGCACGTTGAATTTTTCCGAATAGATGCCGGCAATGTCGTTGATCGAGCCATTCGGATTGGCAGTGCCGCCGACGACGCCCTGCGCGTCGCAATAGCGGAAGGCGACGCGCCCCTCGCCTTCGAGTCTTGCGAGCGTCTCCGTATCTGCGCGGAAATTGCCTTCGCCATGGGCGATCGCGACCTTGATCGCCTGATGCGGCCGGTAGTGCCGCGTGAAGATCGTGTCGGTGCGCTCCACCCGCAAATGCTGCATCCGGCAGATGAAATGCAAATCGGCGTTGCGCATCAAAACGCCCGGCAAGAGCCCGCTTTCGCAAAGAATCTGAAAGCCGTTGCAGATGCCCAGCACGAGCCCGCCTTTGGCCGCATGCGCGCGCACCGCCTGCATGACCGGGGCACGCCCGGCGATGGCGCCGCAGCGCAGATAATCGCCATAAGAAAAGCCGCCGGGCAGGACCACGAGGTCGGTGCCGGCCGGGAGTTGATGCTCCGCATGCCAGACGATCGCGGGCTTCACGCCGGTCGTTGCGGCCAAAGCGCGGCAAACATCGCCATCGCGATTGGAGCCGGGGAAAACAATGACGGCGGCGCGCATCAGGCAGTGAACTCGACGCGGTAATTTTCGACGATCATGTTGGCGAGCAGTTTCTCGCAAGCCTGCTTCAACAGGTCTTCGGCCTCGGCGCGATCATCGGTCGCCAGTTCGATCTCGAAGATCTTGCCCTGCCGGACGCTTTCAATGCCGGAAAAATCGAGCGACTTCAGGGCACCTTCGATCGCCTTGCCCTGCGGATCCAATATTCCTGTCTTCAAAGTGACGATGATGTTGGCTTTCATGGAACACTTTCATGGACGGCAGTTTGTCACGAACGGCGAGCATCAAACCTTATCGAGACCGGTATCGAGATAGATTTCGGCGAGCGGAACTGAGATGGAGAGCGCGGGGAGATCGAGGCTTGCGCCGATGTGTTCCAATCGCCGCTCGGCAAAGCCGCTCGCGCGGTCGTAGGCGACGACTTCGACCGCGCCCTGGGCGATGACGACGTAGTGCTGCAGGCTCGCGAGTCCGGCGTAGGCCTTGCGCTTCCAGCGCAGATCGCGGTCCGCTGTCGATGGTGACAGGATCTCGAAGCCGACGATCATGTCGTCGCATACGGGGCCGACGAGATCGTCGAAAGGACGGATGAGAACATCGGGCACACAGACGTCATGTGCCGACACCCTGACACCGAAGTTGGGAAGGACTTCCCATTCCACTTCCCGCTCTCGCGCGACGCTCATAGCGGCCACTAAGACACGCGAAAGGATGTGCTGGTGCAGAAAGGTCACCGGAGCTTCCAAGACCGGCTCTCCTTCGATGAGCTCCCATTTTTCATTATTTGGGCGCGTTTCCGTGAAGGCGAAAAATTCTTCCGCCGTCATCGGATAAGGATTGCGGGAGGGAACGCCCATGCTCGTCTCCATTCGACGAAACATATAGCAAAAGCCGGCATTTCAAGCAAAAACCCGCCCAGATGGGCGGGTTTGAGATCGTCAGCAGCGGCCGCAACGTTGGCTCAGGACTGAACCAGTTTCGGCCCAAGAGTCCGCGGCTGCTCGTTTTCCTGCAGAATGCCGAGACGCCGCGCGACTTCGGTATAGGCTTCGACCAGGCCGCCCATGTCGCGGCGGAACCGGTCCTTGTCGAGCTTATCGTTCGACTTGATGTCCCAGAGCCGGCACGAATCGGGCGAAATCTCGTCGGCGACGACGATGCGCATCATGTCGCCTTCCCAAAGCCGGCCGCATTCCATCTTGAAATCGACCAGACGAATGCCGACGCCGAGAAAGAGACCGGTGAGGAAATCATTGACCCTTATGGCAAGCGCCATGATGTCGTCGATCTCCTGCGGGCTCGCCCAGCCGAACGCCGTGATATGTTCCTCCGACACCATCGGATCATTCAATTCATCGTTTTTATAGTAGAATTCGATGATCGAACGCGGCAGTTGCGTGCCTTCTTCGAGGCCGAGGCGGGTCGAGAGCGAACCCGCCGCGACATTGCGGACGACGACCTCGAGCGGCACGATCTCCACTTCGCGGATCAATTGCTCACGCATATTGAGCCTGCGGATGAAGTGAGTCGGCACGCCTATGTCGTTCAGATTCTGAAAGATGAATTCGGAAATGCGGTTGTTGAGAACGCCTTTTCCGTCGATCACCTCATGTTTCTTGGCGTTGAACGCCGTTGCGTCGTCCTTGAAATGTTGAATGAGCGTGCCCGGTTCAGGCCCCTCATAGAGGACCTTGGCCTTGCCTTCATAAATGCGCCGGCGGCGGGGATTCATTGGGATTAACCCTGGCTTGAGATGATCCATGGGTGGCCGTGGCTCCTTCGGGTGTCCTTGGGTCTCGTTGATGACGAACGCGAGAGGTCCAGGCAGGCGAGGTCTACGCAATTTGGCACCGCGGTTCCGTAACGGTCCTAGCTTTTTCCGGTCGGCGATACAAGTTCCGATCCAAGGCCTCGAGGCCTGCATTTCCCCGTACGTACCTGGGCCATGTCCGGAATCTATCGCCAACTGCTTGTTTTTACGCCGATTGTCAGAGCGCCGGCGGCTCGGCACAGGCAATTTGGTATTTCCTGCGGCGCCTGGCTGGAAAGGCTCTGCTCCCGCTGCGGGAATCTTTAGCCCGTGCCGGACTTGGGAAAGCAACCCTGTGTGGCCTATCGGAACTCCCAACACGCCGCAATGCGGCTCAGAGAGTCATGTTTAATACCAACGGTCACGAGAAAAGACCGTTGGAGCGCTCTCGAATATTCGCTATCGCTTTGAAAAGGTGGAAATTCGAGAAGGGAACGAGACACGCGGCGCCGGCGGACCAAAGCGGCCGACAGAAGCGCTTCTCTCTGCTGGATATGCGCCGAATCAATGGACGGCCGCTATTCGCGCGATCAGCATCGGCTTGAGGCGGAGTTGAGCCTTTTTTCTAATATAGTATTGTCCGCGGTGTCGACATCGCTTCACCCTCTGCGGGTTCAATCGGGCGCTTGCCATCCGTGTCGGTCCGGGTTTCCCTGTCGGACCGTCCATACCTCCCAATCGAGGATTTCATGACCACTTTCGACCAGCGTGAACACGCCTATGAGGCAAAGCTCGCTCACGACGAAGAGCTCAAATTCAAGGCGACCGTCCGGCGCAACAAGGCGCTCGGGCTCTGGGCAGCCGAAAAATTGGGCAAGACCGGGGCGGATGCCGAGGCCTATGCGGCGGCCCTTGTCTCAATCGAGATCAAAGAAAATGGCGATGAAAGCGTATTCCAACTGATTCGGGCCGATTTCGACAAGGCCGGCGTCACCCAATCGGATCATCAGATCCGCCGGCACATGGACGAATTGCTGGTCCAAGCCGCAAAAGAAATCATTGCCGGCGGCGGCGAAACAAAGCATCCGAATACTTAATCCAAGTCCTTGTTCCAAGGACTTGACGAAAGGCCGATTTCGCCTGGCTTTCGGGAATTTTGCGTGTCCGGAGCCGCAATCGCCGGTGAGGCCCGAGGGGGCCGCTTTGGCCGCTTGGCCTCGCCAACACCCCGGCTTGCCGTAACACTATCTTAGAAGGGCTGCGCCATGCTGCGGTCATGGCGCAAACTCAGCTAAATTCGCTCGCCTTTCATCCGGCCGACAATGGCCTTGCTGCCGCCGCGCAGGCCTGGATGACCTGCCTCGAAAGCGAAAAGCGGGTTGCCGCGCATACGCTTGAGGCCTATCGCCGCGACCTTTGCCAGTTCCTGGCTTTCCTTGCCGGCCATTTTGGCGAAGCGCCAAGTCTCGCAACATTTGCAGACCTTGCAGCGGCGGACCTTCGGGCGTTCCTGGCTGCCCGCCGCAGTCGGGGGGCTGGCAGCCGATCGCTGCTGCGGCAGCTTTCGGGGCTGCGCTCTTTTGCGCGTCATCTCGAACGAAACGGTCTCGGCAAAATTGCCAATTTCAATGCGATCCGCAGTCCCAAGCTCGGACGCAGCCTGCCCAAGGCGCTGACGGCGCGGATGGCCTGCGAATTGGTTGCCACCGACGCACGTGCCGGCGAGGCGCGGCCGAGCTGGATTTTGGCGCGTGACGCCGCCGTTCTCGGCTTGCTCTATGGCGCCGGTTTGCGCATCTCGGAAGCTCTGGCGATCAAGCGCAGCGAAGCCCCGATCGGGCGCCTCGATAGCGTTACCGTCATGGGCAAAGGCGGCAAGCTGCGCAGCGTCCCTGTCATTAGCGCGGTGCAGAAGGCAATCGAGACCTATCTCGCACTATGCCCCTTCGATCTGCGAGCTGACGGACCCTTGTTCGTTGGCGCCAAGGGAGGGCCGCTGTCGCCGCGCATCATTCAACTCACCGTCGCAAATCTCCGCGGCGCTTTGGGATTGCCGCAAACTGCCACGCCGCATGCTTTGCGTCATTCTTTCGCGACGCATCTGTTGGGCCGCGGCGGCGATCTGCGCACGATCCAAGAACTCTTGGGCCACGCTTCGCTCTCGTCGACCCAGATCTATACGGCGATCGACGGCACGCGGCTCCTTGCTGCCTATCGTGCGGCACATCCGCGGGCGAGATGAGAAGGCGCGGCGATTCAAGATCACGATGATTTTGGATTGAATCAATCCAAAATCATGAACGTGATCGATTCCAACAGAATAGAGCGGGATGAGCAGATAAGTTTACGCAATCTGCGTGAACTTGATTGCGCCGGAAAAGCCGCGCAGCGTCCCACTTTTCCTCATCCCGCTCTGGGCGCATATTTTCTTTTGTCGCCTGGACCATTTCAGCCGCGACCATCCTTCACCCTTCTGCGTCCCCTTGCCCTTCGGCACCGGCGGACTCGCTGACGCAGCGGTGCAGGTCCGCCAAATTTTGACGCAGCTGCTCCAGCGCGAAGCCGAGCGCGAAGACGCGCTCGACTTCTTGCGCATCGAGCGTGCGCGTAAAATCCTCTTGGCGCAGCGCGGCGAACGCTTGGCCATAGGCCGCGCATGCCGCGTCCACCGCCTGCAACGACGGCGGCGGGCGGCGCGCCGAAAGCGCGGCGGCGCTGGCGCGCAGATCGTCGCCTATGCTCTCGCCTATGCGCGTGAGCAACGGCGCAAGGCGCTTTGCGAAAGGATCGGGCAGCGGTGCTGCAGCGGCGCGGCCGATGATCACGAGATCGTGCCGCAGCCGCAGCAGCGTCCGCGACAAGGGCCCATGATCCGACTCGGTGACAAACGAGGTCAGTCGTTCACTTTTGATCTCGGCCGCAATCGCCTGAAAAGCGGTGATGGCGGCGCCAAGCTCATTCTGCGGCCGGGCGATCGTATCGGCATCGAGGCTGCGCGTAAAACCCGCCAAAAGCGCCGGCAGGACTTCCGCCAAACGTTCGAGTATTCGCGCAGCGGCTTCGAGCGCGCGGGCGTGCGCCCTCTCCGGCAAGATCAAGACCGACACGACAATGGCGCTCCCCCCTCCGAGCATGACTTCGAGCACGCGATAGATGGCCGATTCGAAAGGGCTCTGGCGAAACTCGCTCGATACGAAGAGCACGATCACGGCGGTGAAGGGCGCGACACGAAATTTCGAATTGAGCGCCGCCAACAGGGCGAGTGGCGCGATGCTGAGCGCCAGAGCCGCGGTGAGCGCCGGCATCGTCGTATGCGGCACGAGCACGTCGATCGCGCTCGCATAGATCGCCCCGCAGAGCGTGCCGACCACATATTCGGCGGTCGCCAGCAGCGATCCGCCGATGCTCATCTGGGTCACGACGATAGCTGTCAACACGGCCCAAAGTCCGTGCAACGGAAAATGCCAGAACTGCACAAGGCCGAAGGCCAACAGGCCGGCGAGCGTCAGCCGCAGGCAGTAGCGCAATTGCGCTTTGTGTTCGCCAAGCCGCGCGCGAACGAAACTCCAAACGGTTGCAAGTGTCATAGAAGGTTTCTGCCCTGGACGAGCGGCCGGCTCACGAGTGTAGCACATCCGCGGGTGCGCGATCGGCGCCGGCCATCTATTCCGCAACGGCCGGCAAATTCGCCGCCTCGCCACCCTGCCGCGCGGCGTAGCGGCGCGCCAAGACCGCGCAGGCAATCAGCTGCATCTGGTGAAACAGCATGAGCGGCAGCACGATCACGCCCGCCGTCATGCCGGCGAAAAGCACGTTCGCCATGGGAATTCCTGCCATCAAAGATTTCTTTGATCCACAAAAGACGATGGCAATTTCGTCTTCCTTGCAGAAGCCCAGGGCGCGGCTCCCGAAGGCAGTTACCAAAAGAACGATAGCGAGGAGCAGACCATTCACCAACACGAGAACGACGAGGCTCGTGGGCGGAAATTTATGCCAGATGCCCCCCACGACGGCTTCGCTGAACGCCGCATAAACGATCAGCAGGATCGACCCGCGGTCGGTTACAGCCAGTAATTTTCTGTTTCGCTGCGCCCAGCCGGCAAGCCAGGGTCGCAAAATATTGCCAGCGGCGAACGGCACGACCAGTTGCAGCAAAATCTTCCACGCCTGCGCGAGCGAAATCTCGGCGCCATGGATACGCAGGACAAGCGCCACCAGGACAGGCGTTGCCACTATGCCGACCATGTTGGACGCGGTGGCCGCGCAAATGGCGGCAGCGACATTGCCGCGCGCAATGGACGTAAAAGCGATGGAACTCTGCACGGTGGACGGCAGGGTGCAGACGAACATCACGCCCAGCCATTCTTCACTCGTCAAGGCGCCGGGCAACAGATGCGGCAAAATCCAACCGAGAATCGGAAACAGGACGAACGTGCTGCCGAGGATCATCAATTGCAGGCGCCAGTGCACGATGCCGGCGATGATCGCCTCACGCGGCAGGCGTGCTCCATGCAGAAAAAACAACAGCGCAATGGCGAAAATGCCGAGATCGTTGACGAACGTCGCAGCCTGCCCTTCAGCCGGCAGCAAGGCCGCCAAAACGACTGTGCCGACCAGCGCTATGGTGAACGGATCGGGGAGGAAACGGGCGTATCTCTGCATGGACGGACTGAGGCTTCGCCTTTCGTGCGTTGGGCTTTTGCCCGCTTGGTGAGAAGTCCGGCGCCTTTCGAAGGCGCTGTCGGGGAAAATAAGTCGGGCACGCCGAATTTACCACGCTGCCCGATCAATCACGAGGCAAAGGCAGACCAAAGGTGATGCAAACGGGCGCCGCCGCGAGATGAAGCTCGAAACTGAGGAAACCCGAGGGCGTCCCAATCTTCGGCAACCTGTTTACTGCTTCGGCAAGCTTGCTGCGCTGTCTCGCTCAACCTGACGGATTATAATTGATTTCAGGTCATCTATGTCAGGCGGCAGGCGTACAGCCAAAAGCAGCAGGTCAGGTGTTTCCCCCTGAAGGATCGCAGCACCGTCAATCGGATCGTCAGTCTTTTGCAATCGGCTTACCGTGCCGAGCCCCTCCGAACGCGGTGGTGTCTGATATTCGACGATCCGGGCATCCTGGAAGAGCAACTTATCGTTCGGGTAAGGCCCGGACGGAAATTCGCTTGCCGGCTCAATTCCCTCATCAATTACGCTCTGGACAAATGCCATTTGTGCCGGAAAGACCCGCGCGATAATGCGTGCAACCTCAAATCGTCCTGATGTGCCTCCAATTATTGCACTGACTTGAACGGCAGGACCGGTAAACCCGCCCCCAGCTGTAGAAAACAAATTGCTTTCTTTTATAGGTTGAGGTGTCACGAATAAAGTAGAGCCGTTCGAGCCGTACGTTTCAAAACAATGCCAGCCGCGCGGGGCAAGCACACCGGAAGTATAATTACCTTTGTAATACGCAAGCCTTCGGGAGGCGCTCACATCTATTTGCACTACCTTTTCAGTACCCTTTGGCGCTGCCATCGGGCCAACCTGACCGTCCGACCTGCATCCTACAAATGGAACACGAACAATAGGCGCCTTTTGAATTGGCCCCTCAGATTTTGTCTGGGCCAGCAGCGAAGGCGGCAACCACATTGCCATTGCGATGAAAACTAGACGGAATTGCCTGATCCTCGAGCGCATCTTCTTTGCCCTTAGAAAAAAGAGGTTCAACGAAGTGCGACAACGCGTGTTAGATGCTTCGGAAACCAGGACTTGCGGGGCAAATGCGTCAAGGACGAACCTCGTAGCATCAAACGGCGCTATATCTGAGCAAAACACAGTGCCAAGATTCGCAGCAGAATGGTGGGCGCGACAGGGATCGAACCTGTGACCCCTACGATGTCAACGTAGTGCTCTCCCGCTGAGCTACGCGCCCGGCTCGCCGGATGGGAGCCCATATATCGGCTCGCCCGGCACGGCGCAAGCGGCAATCGAGGACCCTGCAACACTTGCACCGCAGCTTGTCCCGGCGCCGCTTGTCTTGGCGCCACGACCCGGAGCAGAGAGACGCCGGCCGCATCGCCCTGAAATCCGCCTCATGCCAACGCTCAAAAGAGCTCGAAGTCGCCCGAAGCGTGGTTTGCGGCCGTCTTGGAATCATTCGCGAAACCGAGGTGCGAGGAAAGCCGCGACAACGTCACGACTTGCGAAGCCGTGGTCGGATCGACGCGCCATTCGGCAGGGACATGCGTCGAGAGGGTGGTGAGGAAGATGCCGAGGTTGCCGAGCTTCTGCACAATGTGATCGAATTCCTGCAAATCATGGAGATGAGAGGGATTGCGGGCGGCGGCTTCGAGGATCAAAGGGCTGATCAAGCCTTGCAGATGGTGCACGGCTTGCGCGAGCGACGCGAGTTCCACGCCGAGACGCTCTGCGACATCGCCCATCGTGACGATTGAAGTGTCGGAAGCTTCGCTGCGGGACGGTCGCATAGATTGCCTTGAATATGAGTTCCGGGTCAGAAGAATTCCGCTTCGTCGGTACCGGACGGCTTGAGTGGAATGGAGGGAGTCTCCAGCGGCAGGATCTTGCTGGCGGCAATCACTGCCTGACGCGCTCGCCCAGACACCGGCCAAAACTGGAGACGCCGGCCGGCGTCGCCGCCCAGGCTCCCGCCGATGTAATTGATGCCTTCATTTTTGAGAAATATCTCGGCGAAACTGGCATTGCGTGCGCCGATGTCGGACAGGCCTTCGACAGTCCTGGCGCCGCCGAAAAGCTTTGCTTCGAGCCGATCGCGCCGCGCACCTTTCTGCAAAAGACCATTCACCAGAAGCTCCATCAAGTGCACGCCGTAACGTTCGGCCTCCTGGCCGCGCGAATTCTCGTCGAAGCCCGGCAGGAGAAAATGATTCATACCGCCGACGCAGGCCACAGGATCGCGGATGCAGGCTGCCACGCAAGACCCAAGGAGCGTCGAGATAACCACGTACGGATCATCGCTCACATAGAACTGGCCCTGAATGACATGGACTCTGCTGTCGCGTTCACCTGCGATAGAAACAGCGCCACCAAAGAGCTTCGGTGGAAGCGAGCTCATTTCAATTTTCCCAGAACCGCCTCGATCGCACCCCTGAGCGCCGGCATCGTGAAGGGCTTCACCAGGTAATTGTTGACGCCGCATTTTGCGGCCTTCTCGATCAGTTCGCGATCTCCGCGCCCCGTCAACATGATGAATGCAGTGGCTCGCGTCGGCGGATGCGCCCGCACGGCCTGCAAGAAACCGATTCCATCGAGTTTCGGCATGTTGAGGTCGGAGATGACGAGATGCGCAGGCTTCTGCATCAGGGACTTCATGCCCTGCTCCCCGTCGGTCGCCATTTCGATCTCTTCAATACCGAGCTGCTGCAGCCCGTCCCGAATGAGAGCGCGACTGGTGAGCTGATCATCGACGATGAGCGCTCTTATGGAATTCGCGAGTGGCATTGCCGAGTCCCTTCTTCAATTCGGTTGGTCAAACGCAATATTTCGCCGCCGATTTTGTCGAGCGGCACCTGCTTTTCAACACCACCGCGCTCGAACGCGACCTTCGGCATGCCATAGACCAGGCTTGTCGCCTCGTCCTGTCCGAGCGTCCTGGCGCCGGCTTTGCGCATCGCAACGAGCCCCTCTGCGCCGTCGCGGCCCATGCCGGTCAGGATCACGCCGACCGCGCGACCCTTTGCCGCCGCCGCGACCGAATCGAACAAGACATCGACCGAAGGCCGATGCCCGTTGACGGCAGGCATGGTATTGAATCGACACGTCATTTGTTTGCCTGTTCCGACCTCGAGATGGACAACGCCGCCCGGTGCGAGGTAGATTTGCCCCACCACCAAAGGCGCCCCTTCGCTCGCTTCGCAAACGCGCGCGGCACAGGCGCGATTGAGCCTTTGGGCAAAACTCTTCGTAAAAGTGCCCGGCATATGCTGGGTGATCACCGTGGGCGGGCAGTTTTCCGGGAACTGCGAAACGACGGCGATCAAGGCTTCGACACCTCCCGTGGAGGCCCCGATCGCCACGATTTTTCCGTCGGGCTTGTAGTCGATATGAGCGTCGGTGTGCTTCTCGACGCCACTGGTGCGCCGCGATCTTCCTTCTGCAAGATGCACACGGGCTGCAGCCGCGGCTTTCACTTTGGCGGGAAGATCTGCAAACATCAAGGCTTCGCCAGGCGAGGGTTTGGCGACGCAGTCGAAAGCACCGATTTCCAACGCTTTGATTGTTTCTTCAGTCCCGTAACTCGTCAGGTTCGAGACCATGATGACCGGAGTTGGACGCAGCCGCATGATCTTCTCGAGAAAATCAAGGCCATTCATGTTCGGCATTTCGACGTCGAGCGTCACGACGTCGGGGTTGAGTGCCTTCATGGCTTCGCGCGCTTCCAGAGGATCGCGCGCCATTCCCACAACTTCGATCTCGCTATCGCGGCTCAGCGCGTTGCAGATCAAGCTGCGCATGGTCGACGAATCGTCGACAACGAGGACTCGAACATTCGTCATTTTTTGCGTGAGCCCCCTTTTAAGCGGTAGGTGGTAATGCCTTCGTTATCGAATGAGGCCGCAGCTGGGCCACTCAGACGTTCTGAATGGCCGATATAGAGAAGCCCGCCCGGCGCGAGCAAAGGAATGAAACGGCTCCAAAGCTGCGCTTGAGTCTCCTCCTCGAAATAAATCACGACGTTACGGCAGAAGATTGCATTGAACTGGCCACGCATCGGCCATTGGCCGATGAGGTTGAGTTCGCGAAACACGACAAGCGAGCGCAATGTCTCATTCGCGGTCCAGACCTTGTCGGCTTGTGCGCGGCTCGCCGTGAACCAATTGCGACGTAGATCGGCGGGTACCGGAGCCATGATCGCATCGCTATAGACTCCCACCGCGCCTTCCGCGATCATGTAGGGATCTATGTCGGTCGCCAGGACTTTGACGTCGTAGGAAGCCGCGTTGGGAAACTCCGCCAGGATGGAGAGCGCGATCGAATAAGGCTCGGCACCGTTTGAACAGGCAGCCGACCAGAACCGCACCCGGCCGCCGCGCCGCGCAACATCGACCAGGGGCAGCAGAACGGCCTTTCGCAGATGCTCGAAGTGATGCGGTTCGCGAAAGAAACGCGTGACGTTCGTCGTCAATGCAGCGAGCATCCTCTGTCGCTCGTCAACGCCCGCGCTGTCGCCTTGCGAGACGAGAGCACAATAGTCTCGGAAGCTTTGTAAGCCGAGGGCCCGCAGCCGCTTTGCAAGACGTGAATAGACGAGCGTCGCCTTGGATTCCGGCAGATAGATGCCGGCATCGGCGTGCAGCATCGCGGCGATCTGACGAAAGTCCGCATTGGTTATGCGGAATTCGCCGGCTACGACGCCGCGCGCCTGATCGCCCTCTATTTCCGTCCTGCGCAACACGCTCATGCAGCCTCGCTGTCGAGCGCCGGCAGCACCGCGTCGAGGGCGATGAGGCTGATCATCCGCCCTTCGATGGCGAGGACGCCGCGCACGAACATCTTCGCCATGTCGGAGGCGACATCAGGCGTCGGCTGAACGACGTCGTCGGTCACGGTCAAAATGTCGGAGACGGCGTCGACAAGCAGCCCGACGACCTGGCTGTGGCTCTGACGGCCGACTTGCACGACCATGATCACATGGCGTGCTGTCGCCTCGGCAGGCGGATAGCCGAGCCGCGCCGAAAGATCGACGATCGGCAGAACAGCGCCGCGCAGGTTGATGACGCCCCGTACATAGCTGGGCGACTGCGGCAAGGGAGTTGCCGGCGTCCAGCCTCTGATTTCGCGCACCGACATGATGTCGACGCAGAATTCCTGTCGTCCGATTCGGAAGGCGATCAATTCGCGCCCCCTGCTCGTATCGTTTTTAGACTCGCTCATGCCTGTCAACCTACTGCTGCGAGGATCGGTTCACTAAATGCTGCATCGCTGCGCGAGCTTGCGACCACGCCGTCGACGTCGAGAATCAGGGCAACGCGGCCGTCGCCGAGGATCGTCGCGGCGGCGATACCGGGCACATGTTGATAATTCGCCTCCAAGCTCTTGATCACGACTTGCCGCTGGCCTTGGATCGCATCGACAAGCAATGCGCTGCGGCCGCCGCCTTCTTTTTCGACGAGAAGGGCGACGCTCGAAAACGGATCAGCCGGCTCATCGCGATAACCGAGCTCACGACCGACATCGATAAGCGGCGTAAATTTGTTGCGGATCGAGATGACGCGCGCCGTACCGCCCATGCCATGGACTTCAGCAGCCTTCGGCTGCAACGTCTCCACGATGGCGGTGAGCGGCACGACGAGCGTTTGATCGGCAACCGTGACGACCATTCCGTCGAGCACCGCCAAGGTCAGCGGCAAACTCATCGTAAACGTCGAGCCGAGGCCCGGCCGCGACGCGATCGAAATACGTCCGCCTAGGGCTTGGATCGAACGCCGCACGACATCCATTCCGACGCCGCGTCCGGAAATGTCGGAGACAGTGGTTGCGGTGCTGAAGCCGGGCAGGAAGATCAGATTGTCGATTTCTTCGTCGGTGAGTTGCGCGTCGGGTGGAATGAGACCCTTTTTGGCGGCGAGTGCCTTGACCTTCGGTCGGTCGATGCCGGCACCGTCATCGGAGACTTCGATGACGATCCGGCCGGACCTGTGCAGCGCTGAAAGCCGCACCAGTCCTTCTTCCAGTTTACCCGCCGCGGCACGCACGTCCGGCTTCTCCACCCCGTGATCAATCGCGTTGCGGATCATGTGCGTCAGCGGATCTGTCAATTTCTCGATCACGGTCTTGTCGACTTCGGTTCCTTCGCCTTCGGTGACGAGGCGCACCGTCTTGCCAGTCGAGGCGCTGATCTCGCGGACGAGGCGCGGCATCCGCTGAAATACCGATTTCACCGGCTGCGCCCGTATCGCCATGACGCTGTCTTGAATTTCCCGGGTGAGTTGTTCGAGTTCGTCGAGGCCCATGGCGACCGTCGAAGCGCGCGCCAACCCCGCCTCAAACACGCGTTGCGAAAGCATGGCTTGGTTGATCACGAGTTCGCCGACGAGATTAATCAGCCGATCGACGCGCTCGAGATCCACCCGAATCGTGGCTTGCGGGGATTTTCCGAACTCCCCGTCGGTTCGCTCTGAATTCGCCTTCGTGACGGCACCGGCAGTTTGCGCGCGCGTTGCGCGTGCCGGGGCGTGCAGGGCGCCGGCGCCCGGGCTCGGCTCAGCCGGCGCCGCTTCGGGTTGGCCTCCGGCGACTGTGTTTGACGCTTTCACGCGCGCCAAGAGCGCAGCGAAGTCGTCGTCGAGGTTTTCTGCCGGTCGCGCTGACTCCGAATGGATCTCGAGATCGCAATCGTATTCGACGAATTCGAAGATGTCGCGGACGGCCGATTCGTCCTTTTCAGTGTCGAGTTCGATTGTCCAGGTGAGATAGGCACCTTCCGGATCGAGTTCGCTCAATAGCGGCACTTCCGACGTGTCGCAGATCACGTCCACTCGGCCGAGGCTGCCGAGCTCGCGCAGCAGGATCGCCGTCTCGTTGGCCTTCGCATAAAGATTCGGCCGTGGTCTGAATTTGATTGTAAATTTCTTTTTGGGAAGCGCGGTCTCCGACGGCTCTTCCTCCAGAGAATCGAAGGAAACCTGGATCGGCTGGAAGTTCAAGCCGGCAAGGTCATCCTCGGCGTCGGCGTCCGCCTCCGCGTTCGGGTCGAGGCTGCGCAACTCATCGGCCAAGGCGCTGCTGCGCACTTCATCGACGTCGCCGCCGTCGCGGGCGGCGCGCACAAGATCGGCGAGCACGTCGGCGGCGCGCAACAAGACTTTCAGCACGTCCGGAGTTGCTGCAAGCTTGCCGGCTCGCACGTGATCCATGGCGGTCTCGAAGACATGCGCGAAGCGCACGAGGTCGTCGAGGCTGAAGGCTCCGGCGCCGCCCTTGACCGAATGTACGGCCCTAAACACGGCGTTCACCGTCTCGGGATCGCTGTCGCCCCTTTCGATCGCAAGAAGGCCTGTCTCCAATTCGGCAAGCTGTTCCTCGCATTCCTGGAAGAAGGTCTGTTTGATCGCTGCCATCGGATCCACGGGCGCTTCTCCTCTGAACTGTCAGGCCGCGACGCGGCGGATGGCGGCGACGAGCTTGTTCGGATCGAAAGGCTTGACGATCCAGCCTGTGGCTCCTGCCCGCCGGGCGCGATCCTTCTTCTCCGCATCGCTTTCCGTGGTCAGGACAAGGATCGGCACCGCTCGGTGCTTGGCGTCACGTCGGACCCCTTCGATGAAGCCGAAGCCATCCATTCGCGGCATGTTTATGTCCGTTACGATGACGTCCGGATCCTCGATCCGCAAAATTTCCAGCCCGTGCATGCCGTCTTCTGCTTGTATGACACGGAACCCCGCGTCCGATAACGCCAACAAGAGCATGTCGCGCATGGTGCGCGAATCATCGACGGTCAATATGGTTTTGCTCATTGAGAAGGTTCCCTATCGAAGAAGGCGTTATGCGAACTCCGAGGAGTTCGATGCCGTTGAAAAACGCCAAACACGGATTCGCAAACTCAAAGACGAGGCAGGCAGCCTGCCGTGGCGATTGTGCCGTGAGCGAGATTTGGAGGCGTCCCCCGCCCTGGCCAACTCAAACAATCTGGCGCCAGTCGCTACGCGCATCGGCGACGTCGCACGCCTTTGCGCTTTTCGGCCGTCGAAATTGGACCCATGCACAAGGGCGGTTCGGCACAATAGAAGCGCGGCAATGAACAGGCTGCCGGCAATCGGTGCGGGTCGCAGGGCTGAAGCGGCGGGCTCCTGGAGAATTCCCAGGATCGCTTGCAGACACAGGCCCGCAATGGCGGACAAGACGACCACCGATTGGAACGCGGTCGTGATATTGCGTTCAATCGTCACTTTGGTTGGCACTTCGTCCCCCGAACCTGGCCTGGACCGTTAGCGTGAGTCGTCCGGCAAGCTGATCCCTATGATTTTGAATGAGAAGAGTTAAAAGAACGTGCGTAAGGCGGCGGCGCCGATTCACCCCGCAAACCCAACAAAATCCGTGTCGTGGTGTGGCACGATGCGGTCGCGGCTCGAGTCCGGAGAAATTGTCTGGCCCAAATGCGTTAAGGAATTTACCGTCATTTGAATGAATTAAGCGTCAACGGCGCATTGGAGCATGTCCCGGAAAAGTGGGCCCACTTTTCCGACAAGGACATGCTTCAACTTTTTGAATTGGCGCGTATTCTTGACCGATCGGGTGATTCCACCCGATCGGAATACGCGCCAAGGCGCCTGAATTTTTCGGGCAAGTCGCAGAAATTTCTCCCAAGCAGCCCCTGAACTCACGGGCATTGCTGTCCGGATTGGGCCATGCGGACCGCGTCCAGAAAGAGAATTCCGGGAAAGTGGATCGAGAAAAACGCTCTAAAAACTGGTGCGGCTGCGGATTGCCGCCGCGAGCGTTCCCTCGTCGAGATAGTCGAGCTCCCCGCCGACGGGCACACCGTGCGCAAGACGTGTCGTTTTGATATGCAGAGGGCCGAGGAGGTCCGTGACATAGTGGGCCGTCGTCTGCCCATCCACGGTTGCGTTGACCGCCAAAATCACTTCCTCGATGCAATCCTTGCTGACGCGCTCGAGGAGATTGGACAAGTTGAGGTCTTTCGGGCCGATGCCGTCGAGCGGCGACAAGGTGCCGCCGAGCACGTGATAGCGGGCGCGCAGGACACCGGCACGCTCGAGCGCCCAAAGGTCGGCGACGCTCTCGACGACGACCAGCAGTTTCGGGTCGCGCCGGGCGTCGCGGCAAATCGTGCACGGATCGCAGCTATCGATGTTGCCGCAAACCGAACAGACGCTGATGCGATCGCGGGCCACCGCGAGCGCATCGCTCAGCGGGGCGAGGAGTTCTTCGCGTTTGCGAATGAGGTGAAGAGCGGCACGTCGGGCCGAACGCGGGCCCAGCCCCGGCAAGCGCGCCAGCAATTGGATGAGCCGTTCGATTTCCGGCCCCGCGACGCGCTCCGCCATCACAACGTTTCCACGCGGAGAGGCTGCCCGCGCAAGGGCAGTTTCGGGTTCGAGAGCCGACAAGGCCGAGCCGTCAAAACAGTTTGAGACCGGGCGGCAGGGGCAGGCCGGCGGTGAGCGCTTTCATCTTGTCCTCCATGAGCAGCGCGGCCTTTTTGCGGGCGTCCTCATGCGCGGTGACGATAAGATCTTCGAGGATTTCCATTTCGTCGGCCTTCATCAGAGAAGCATCGATCGTCAGTCCTTTCATCTGCCCCTTCGCAGTCAAGGTTATGCTGACCAGGCCGCCGCCGGCGCGACCCTCGACTTCGATCCGGTCGAGTTCGGCCTGTAATTCCTCCATCTTTGCCTGCATGGCCTGCGCCTGCTTCATCATTCCCATCAGATCGGGCATGGCGCCTTGCTCCCTCTCGCACGGATGATCATCGGTGGACGACGGCCGGAATTACAAATCATCCTCGGTATAGATCGAATCATTATAGGCAATCTCGGCGTCGGTATCGGCGGGAATTGCGGAATTTTGTGTTGCGGCGGCTTCCGGCGCGCGGACTGCGACGATTTCGGCGCCGGGAAAATATTCGAGCACACGCCGGACCAAAGGATCGGCACGCACGCCGACAGCAGCAGCCTCTGCTGCCGCCAGAGCCTTTTCCCTGAGGCTCGGCGCACCGGCCGCAGTCGAAATGGCAACCATCCAGCGTGTTCCGGTCCACTCCTGCAGCCGCCGCATCAGCGTCTGCGCGATTTGCGGCGAAGCGCCGGGGACGAGCGAGAACTCTATCGAACTTTCTTCGAACCGAACCAGACGGACATCGCGCTCGAGCGACAATTTCAGCTGCACGTCGCGATTTTGGGCAGCGAGTGCGACCAAGGCTTCGAAGGAGGCAAGCCGCAGCCGGGGCGCCGAACGGACCTCTTGCGACGGCGCAGAGCGGGCTTGGGCCGCAAGTCCAAGGTTGCCGGAGCGGCTACTGCCTGCCGGACGATCTGCAGGCGCAGCCGAGACGGTCGCGGCCGATCCGGCCGGCGCGTTTGCGAGGCGGCGAATCACTTCGTCGGGCGAAGGCAGATCCGCCGCATAGGCGAGACGGACGAGCACCATGTCGGCTGCCGCCAGCGGCCGCGGCGATTCCTTCACCTCTTGCACGCCTTTCAAAAGCGTTTGCCAGGCGCGCGTCAGAACGGCCATCGAAAGCTTTTGCGAAAATTCCGCGCCGCGTTTGCGCTCTTCCGGAGCGATCGTCGGGTCTTTGCCGGCATCCGGCAAGAGCTTCAGGCGTGTGACGAAATGCACGAATTCGCTGAGTTCCACCAGGATCTGACCTGGATCGCCGCCGCCATCATAGAGCGATTTCAACTGCGTAAGCGCTGCTGCTATGTCCCCTCCCATCAACATTGCGAAGAGATCGAGGATGGCGGAACGATCGGCGAGGCCGAGCATGAGCCGCACGTCGACGGCGGCGATCTCGATGCCGGCCGCCCCCGTGCCATAGGCAATGGCCTGATCGAGGAGAGACAAGGCGTCGCGGACAGAGCCTTCTGCGGCGCGCGCTATCAGCGCCAGTGCCGCAGGCTCGATGGCCACCGCCTCCTTCGCACAGATCCGTGTCAGATGCGCGATGAGGACTTCGGGTTCGATCCGGCGAAGATCAAACCTTTGGCAGCGCGATCTGACCGTGACCGGCACTTTTTCGATCTCGGTCGTGGCGAAGATGAACTTGACATGATCCGGCGGCTCTTCGAGCGTCTTCAAAAGACCGTTGAAGGCCGGCTTCGACAGCATGTGCACTTCATCTATGATGTAGACCTTGGTGCGCGCCAGCACCGGGCTGTAGCGGGCGTTCTCGATGATTTCGCGAACATCGTCTATGCCGGTGTGGGATGCGGCATCCATCTCGATCACGTCGACATGGCGCGACTCGATGATCGCCTGGCAGTGCAGGCCGATTTCCGGCATGTGGATCGTCGGCCGTCGGACTGCCGGACGTCCTTCGCCGGCTGGTAATTCATAATTGAAGGCGCGGGCGAGAATGCGCGCAGTCGTTGTTTTGCCGACCCCGCGCACGCCGGTCAGGATATAGGCCTGATGGATGCGCTCGAGATCGAAGGCATTCGACAGGGTTTTGACCATCGCCTCCTGGCCGATGAGATCATCGAAGCTGGAGGGGCGATATTTGCGCGCCAGGACGCGGTAAGGCGCCGACGCCGCAGGCGGCGGGGCGCTGGCGGGTAGCTCGAGAAGGCCGAGGGACGGCAGGTCCATTCCGTCCGCGTCAGTCATGGTGAGTGCCCACGTTCGAAAATAAAGAGGCGCTTGCGGTCAACTCGCACAAACATCCCGCACTGCTCGATGAATCATTTTGCTACGACGTCTGCCGGCCCTCTCCCCGCATAGACCGTAG
>JBKQHN010000146.1:0-35188 GCA_052148755.1 Beijerinckiaceae bacterium
CAGTCTTTGACCATTTCGGTGCCGATGCGACGGCCCATATCATGTGCGTCGACACCAACATAAGCGTCGCTGAGCTGGTTCGACGCCATATTGACCTGGACCACGTAAATGCCGGCTTCCATCGCCCTCTTGAGTTCCTTCGCCAATAGGGTGGCGTTGGCATTCTGAACAATCAGAACGTCAGGGTGTTGGTTTATAAGGGCACCGACCTGCTGCAGTTGGACATCGGATTTGAAGTTGGGATCGCGGACCTCGAACTTCATGCCGTAATCGTCAAAATGGGCCTTCATGACTTGAGTCCACTCCGACTCCAGCACGCCGAGCCATACCGGGACCCAGGCGACGGTTTTGCCCTTCAGAGCAGCGTCGAACTGCGTTCGCAGCAGTTCACGCTGCTCCGCTGCAACGCCGGTACCAATCATGCCTGCAGCGAACACACTCGCAGCAATCGCAGTCACCCCCCATCGCACGGCATTTTTCTTCAATTTCAAGCAATTCATTTTCAACCTCCTTAGAGTAAGCTCCCGTTCAACGACGCAAACCTTTTGGCCGTTGTTGCATAGGGCATTTCAGTCGCCCTGTTTCGAGGTCTCCTCGTCCCTTGGATGCACGTAAGAGTCGAGGAAGATCGCACCGAGTAAAACGATGCCCTTGATGATGTTCTGGGTCTCGATGCCGAGATCCATGATCGTCATCCCGTTTAGCAATATGCCAATTAGAAGCGTGCCCGCGATTACGCCCGGCACGTTGCCGCGGCCGCCGACCAAGCTGACGCCGCCCAGAACCACAACCATGATGACGTCAAAGATCAGAGTGGATTCGGCGACCTGAAGATGCATCAGGGAAGTCTCGGCGATCATGACGACGCCGCCGACATAGCCGACCGCAGCCGATAATGCGTATTCGAGCATCGTCAAAGGTCGCACCGCAATGCCGGTCAGGCGCGCAGCCTCCGCGTTGTCTCCGTGGGCGTAGACGAACCGCCCAGGCGCTGTCCGCGATAGGAATAAATGAACAAGCACCGCGCAGACGGCATAGATGAGCATCGGCACCGGCACTCCGCCGAAGATCGTGCCGCCGATGCTTAAGAAATCGGTGTGGCCGCCAGATAAATAGACAACGTAATGTTTCACCGCGAATGTGCGCGTGATTCCGAGGATCACGAGACTGGAGGCCAGCGTCGTGAACAGCGCCGGCATATCGACCACAGAAATCAGGAAGCCGTTCGCGACGCCGATCGCGATTGCCAGTCCCAACCCGACCAGAATCGCGACGATGGTTGGTTGGCCTCCGTTCATAAGGATGATGGCGATTGCCGTCGCTGAGGCGAAGGTGGCGACCTGCGACAAATCTAGCCCTCGACCGATGACGACGATGGCCATCCCCAAGCCGAGGATGCCGAGGACCGATATGCTGCGAACGAGCGCGAAGAGATTGCCGGACGTCGCAAATCCGTTCAGCGTCAGGCTGAAGACAGCGGCCAGCGCCAGGCCAATCGCAAAAACCGCAGCAGCTTGACTTGGCTTAGCGGATTGCCGGCTCGTTTGTCCTTTGGCCATTCCACCCCCAAATTCCGTTTTTACTAATCCAACGGTCGCCGGATGTTTCTTGAGACGACCCAGTTGGGTCGCCCTTAAGGCCGGAAGCTACGCACGAAATATCCGATTGTCAACAGATCGTATCCAATCAGAAAAATTTCTTCCCTTTTTACACGCTTAAGAGGCGACTATACGACTAAATATAGAACATGGGATACATTCGTCGCCAATATAGTACTCACACCTCCTTGAGCCCGCGGCTTGCCGCGCCGATAGATAGACGATCTGGCGCCGACCGCGGCGACGCGCATGAACGGCTCTTTCGACGGCATAGACCGGCGGCTGTCGACGTCGAGGCCTCATCGGAATTCCTGAAAGCAGCCGCCGACGCCAAGAAATCCGGCGACGCTAATTTTCGCGGCAATACCAGCAAGAGCATGCCGGAGGCGGAGAACTTTGCGGCAGGCCATCTCGAAAACGTTGCGGGGCTCGAGGAGCGGGTCATTTGTAATCGCGGGTGAACCAGCGAGGAACGAGCCTTGCCAGCCTCGCAACCTTTGATCATTTGATTGTCACAACGACCGATCTCGCACGGGCAACGAACGGGACAAACGCAAGTGGGGCGCACAACTACGAACAGGATCTGGATCACGTTTGTTCGCGAGAACAGGGACGGTCGAGAAAGAGGCGAGTTCGGCCTATGAACCTTTAGCCATTCACGCATCCACAAAGGATCAGCGGGTCACCACGCAAACGTTCCGCTTCGCTGGAAAAATCACCGCGGTGCAGACGATCGACGTCGAATTGCCGACGACGGACGGCCGCACGGTTGTCGTGTCTCGGTATACCAAAGCGGAGAACGACCAATTGCTCCTGCTTCGCCGGTCGAAGCTTGAACTCCCCGCGCGGCGGCGACCGAAAATCATCGCCTTGGAAAGCCGCGAAGTCGCCCCAGCACTCATTCCCTGAAGTGTGGACCTTTTAAGCTGCGACATAACTATTTCAGCAGCTTCGCCTCGACGCGCGTGTCTTATCCATTCGCTGTTGACGCCGCGATGAGCGCGATAGGCTCGTAGGATACGATCCACAATTCGTTCGAATCGACTCTCGGTTTGCTCGCTCAAGTCTTGCGGAACGCCAACTCTCTGCTGTAGGCGCTGGGGCATCGATATTCTATTTCGTATCCAAAAGTACGCCTGTTATGCAATTTACGGCCAATTTTCGTTGACATATCGTTCCAATGGATACATCCCTACTGTGACATTGGCTTGCGGGAGACGTGCGCCGAAACATGATATGGGAGGAACGGGTTGAGCCAGGACAATGTTTCCCCGGTGAGCGCGGCAAGGGTTGCCGGAGGCCTGCCGGGCCTGCGAGGGCTCGATCATATCGGGTTCACTGTCCCTAATCTGCAGGAGGCGATAGCCTTCTTCGTCGATGTTTTGGGATGCGAGCCGTTTTACGAGCTCGGCCCGTTTCGGTCTGACGACCAGTGGATGGCGGATCAACTCAACGTCCATCCCGACACCATCATGCGTCGTCTCAAATTCCTTCGTTGCGGTCACGGGTCAAACTTCGAGATCTTTGAATACGAGGCCCCTGATCAAAGACGAATCCAGCCCAAGAATAGCGACGTCGGTGGCCACCATCTCGCGTTCTATGTAGACGACATGCATGCAGCTCTGGAGCATCTCCGGCTTCATAATGTTCGAATTTTGGGAAAGCCCGTCGTGCGCGAAAGCGGCCCGAGCGGCGGCCAGACCTGGGTGTACTTTCTCACACCTTGGGGCATGCAATGCGAGCTGGTGAGTTTTCCGCACGGCAAGGCCTATGAGACGGAAACGAACCGGCGCCTTTGGGACGTGCGGCGCCCATCGCTGTGATCGGAACATTTTGAATTTTTGGGGAGACCGTGGTTGGCTCAAAATCTGCCAATGCCTTCGATTTCTTTGACCGTAACCAGCGGCAAGTCGGGTCGAGCGCTGTTAATCGGCTTGGGGTCTTGGCGCAGATCGGGGGGCAAATTTGCGCCATAATACCGATCTTTTAGGAGTCCGGGCGGTTCCGGGAGGAGTCTGCCGCGCGATTCACTGCGGTCTCTGGGGTGAGGCCTGCAACATAGCGGGCTATGAGGACCGATGTGGCACGCCCATTCAACATCGCGTCTGCTCTCCCCGCCATTGCTCCCCCTTTGTCGCAATTAACCGCCGTGCAGTCGTCGGGCAATAGCCGCCCCCCAGCTGCACCGTCACCTGCCCGCTCACCGCAGCGTATAGCGCATCGGCACGCTGATCGTCACCGAGGCGCCGTTCGGCGGGGCGGGCATGGGGCTCGCCCTGTGCACGGTGGCGAGCGCCTCTTGGTCGAGGATCGAAGATCCCGAGCTCGCGACGAGACGCGCGGCAACGACATGGCCGCTGCGATCGATCGTAAACGAAACTGAGGCGGTGCCGGTTTCGCCGCGGCTGCGAGCGGCCTCCGGATAATGCTGAAACTGCTTGAGCCGCGCATAGAGTTCGCTCTTCCAGTTCGCTGAATTGGGGCTCGCGGCGACCGGGGCTTGCGCCTGCGCCCGCTCGGGCTGTTCCGGCCGCTTCGCAGCTTTCGCTTCCGGCTTTTTCACGCTCGGTTTTTTCGGTACTTCCTTTATGGGAATCGGTTTCGGCTCTTCCGGTTTCGTCGGCACCGCCAACGTCACTTCGGATTTCAGCACTTGCGGCAATTCCGGCGTCTGCAGGATGGGTTTGGTTTCGAGCGGCTGTTGCTCGGGTACAGGCTCGGGCACAGGCGCCATGTCCGCCTCGGGTTGCGGCGCTTCCATTTTTTCTTCGACGGGCGGCGCGGCGATCGGCGTGAGATCGATCATGATGGCATCGGGCGTGTTATTGCCGATCGGCTCCGGTTCGCGTTTGAACAGGATGAACAGGCCAAGCGCGACATGCGCCGCCAGGATGAGCGCGGCGGCAGACCCCCAAAGCGCCAGGCTCCGGTCCTTGTCTCGCGGCAGGATCGTGTCGGCGACCAGGCTCATGGATTTGCGGGGGGCGCGCTTGGGCCGCTCGGTGGCTGCACCACCACCTCGGCCGAAGCGGCCGGACCGGCGTCGAGGCCGACCAGAGCGATCTTGAGATAACCCGCAGCGCGCAAGAGGTTCATCGCTTCCATGACGTCGCCGTAGGTGATGCTCTTGTCGCCGCGCACGAAAATGCGCTGGCTCTTGTCGCCGGCGCTGACTGCCTGGAGCGCGCTCGCGAGAGTGGCGCGCGTCACCGGCTGTTCGCCCAAGTCGAGCGAGCGATCCGCTTTGATCGTCAGGAAGAGTGGCTTGTCGGGGCGTGGCGCCGGCTCAGCCGTCGAGGTCGGCAAATCGACATTGATATCGACGGTCGATAGAGGGGCTGCGACCATGAAGATAATCAGCAGCACGAGGATCACGTCGATGAACGGGGTGACGTTGATGTCGTGAGTTTCGTCGAGCTCGGCATCGTTCGTGCTGAATTTGATCGCCATTTTTTTTTGCGCCCTTCGCTTCACTCGGCCGAGCGGCGCATCGAAACGACGCGCCAATCGTCCTCCACGCGCGCGTTGGCCACACGGTCAAGATCGCGCGAGAGATGGCGCAGAATCTCGGCAGCGCCGTCGCCGAGGACGGCGCGATAGGATGCTATGCTCCGCGCGAAGACATTATAAATCATGACAGCGGGAATAGCGGCAACAAGACCGATTGCAGTGGCAAGCAGGGCCTCGGCTATGCCGGGCGCGACGACCGCGAGATTAGTCGTGTTGGTCTTGGAAATGCCGATGAAACTGTTCATGATGCCCCAGACGGTGCCGAAGAGGCCGACGAAAGGCGCCGTCGCGCCGATCGTCGCGAGCAGGCCCGTGCCGCGGTTCATTTGCCGTCCGGCGCGGGCTTCGATCCGCGCAACGAGAGCGGCCGCGCGCTCCTTGATGCCTTCCTTCGCACTTTCTGCGACGCCGGGCTGCGCGAGATCGGCGGATCTTTGCAATTCGCCCAGTGCGGCAGCGTGCATCCGCGCGAGTGCGCCGTTCGCGCCCTCGAGGTCGCGCTCCGTATCATTCAGGCTTTCTGCATGCGCAAGCACGGCGAGCTGGCGTTGCGCGCGGCCGCGGGCGGCGAAAAGCTCGATGCTTTTCGCGAGCCAAACCGTCCAGGTCACGACGGAGGCAAAAGCGAGGCCGACCATCACGATTTTGACGATGATGTCGGCTGCCAGGAACATGCCCCAAGGCGAGAGATCATGCGGCAAATATCTGGACGGCACCGCGGGTGCGGCCGGCAAATCGGGCTTCGGCTCTGCCTTGACCGGGCTCTCGGGCGATTGCGGGAGCGCTGGGACCTGCGTCGCGACGGGTGGCTCGGCCTGCTGCAGTGCGGGCGCTTGTGCGGCGACGGGCGCCATGGGCAGGGACAGGGTCCAAAACAGCGCCAAAACAGGCATCGTGAGAAGCCCTGTACCGCAGATACGCAGTGAACACCGCATGTACGCATTCCTAATTTATTTGAGCGATCGGGTTGAAAGCTCAGACCTTCGCCCTTTGCCGCCCGCAGTCGCCTTAAGCGACGCGTGTGTTTGGTCTCGCCGCGTGTCAGGACAGCTAGCCCCTCCCATCCGGCACCCTCTACGAACGTTATGTAATAACATATCGGCTTATTTGGGTCGAGCTTGTCGGCAGGCGGAACGCTGCATCTGTCAATTTCCCGCGCGGTTTCGCATGCATCTCTTCTTGCGCTTCCCTCTTTTGCCGGTCTCTCGGCCGCACAAACTGCTGTGCGGGCAGAGGGAATCTGCCGCCGGTCGAAGCAACCGGGACGGCCTCGAACAGACTATGCGACGGGTGGAGCAGGCAGTCGCCACCGGCAGATTCACGCTCCGCCTGCCATGACCTGTTTGCTGCTCAATTTGCCGCCGTCGTCCTCTTTTGGATCGCAGAAGTCGTGATCCAAAAACTCGACGCCTAATAGATCGCAGTACGCAAGGTTGATCAAGAAGAAAAGTGTATTTGTAATTATTCTAATTAGATATTCTCCAAGTAGTACTTTCCAAAATGCAATTATGATGGCAAAAGACAAAAGAGGAGAGATATAGTTTATCCAGAACGGATCTAAAACATGAATTTGCGTGGAAGTATACACGACGATATGCCAAATCATATTCAACTTGAACACAAAACTACGTTAGTTAAGAATTATTCCAGTTATAAATACGCAAGAAGTTCGGCGAGCCTGATGCCGACGGCCTGCCGTCGCGACGTCGTTGCGACGGTCGGGAGATCAGGGATCGGACGCGCAGAACCGTGCAGGGCGCCGTTTCGTCAGGCAGGAACATTGGCATCGTCGGGCTGCAATAGCTGCATGCGCAGGAATTCATGCGCCCGCGCGTTGTTGGTCTTCGCGGGCATGGCCCTCACTTCAGGACACGTGGCGCGAGCTCAGGACTCGTCTCAAGAGGTCGCCCTTCCCGAGGTTTTGATCGAATCGGACAATCCCGCGCAAGTGTTCCAGGACAAGATCAATAGTTTCGATCAGGCGCGTGACAATGCTCTGCTGCCGAAGCTTGGCGCCACGTCCTACAGCATCGATCGCCAGGCGATTCAGTCCCTCCCGCAAGGCGAGAACACGCCAATCGACAAAGTGCTGCTTCAGGCGCCCGGCGTGTCTTACGATTCAGCGGTGGCCAATCCCAATTTCCACGTCCGCAACGAATACGCCAATGTCCAGTTTAGGATCAACGGCATTCTGCTTCCCGAAGGGGTCTCCGGCCTGGGTCCGGTTTTGGAGACCGGCTTTATCGGCAATTTGAATCTGCTCACCGGCGCGCTGCCGGCCCAATACGGGCTTCGCACCGCCGGCGTCGTCGATATCACAACGCGCAGCGAGTTCACGCCGGGCGGGACCATAAGCCTATATGGCGGCAGCTTAGGGACCGTTTCGCCCAGCTTCAGCTACGGCGGCAGCATCGACAACACACAGTATTTCGTCACAGGCCGCTATATGCAGAACAACGAAGGCCTCGAAAATTCGATGCCCACCGCCGATCCGATCCATGATCATACGACCCAGGGGAAGTTCTTCGGCTACGTATCGACTTTGCTCGGCGATTCAAACCGGTTGACCTATATGACTGGCGTTTCAGTCAGCCAGTTTCAAATTCCCAACGTCGTGGGAATGCCGCCGCTGGGAAATTTCGGCGGCACAAATTTCAATTCGGCGAATCTCAACGAAAAGGAATATGATAGTTTTCTGTTCAATATCTTAGCGCTGCAGACGAAGGGCGAAAAGTTCGATACGCAGCTTTCCATTTTCTCTCGCTACACGAACGTGCATTTCGTTCCCGACATCCCTGGCGACATCGCCTTTAACGACGTTGCGTCGGACGTCACACGCAGAAGCCTTCTCAACGGGGTTCAGTTCGACGGAGGCTATCGGCTGAGCGACGTACATACGCTGCGGGCGGGTTTCGGGATCACCGCGGAGCAAACCTATGTCAATAATACGTCCACCGTCTTGCCGCTCGACACCAGCGGGAACCCACTGCCCTTTCCAGAGACGATCACCGACGCGACGTCAAAGCTCGGCTGGAACTTGGGTGGCTATATCCAAGACGAGTGGAAACTCACCAGCAAGCTTACTCTGAACACAGGCCTGCGCTTCGATCAATTGTATCAGTTCGTCAGCGCAAACCAGCTTAGTCCGCGTATCGCGCTCGTCTACAAACCTTTCGAAGACACGACGCTTCATGCCGGATATGCGCGCTATTTCACGCCGCCGATGCAGGCGCAGGCGACGCCGTCGAACATCGCTCTGTTCAACAATACCACGCAGCAGTCGCCGGTCCCCGGCAATGATCCCGTGTTGCCGGAGCGGTCGCATTATTTCGATGTCGGCATAGACCAGAAGGTCTTCACCGGCTTCACCCTAGGCGCCGATGCCTATTACAAGATCGCGACGGATCAAATTGACGATGGGCAATTCGGTCAGGCGGTGGTTTTGACCCAGTTCAATTATGCGCAAGGGTATAGCGAAGGGCTGGAACTCAAGGCCAAGTATCAAAAAGACAGCTTCGCGGCCTATGCGAATTTTGCTGTCAACCGGACCGAGGCGAAGGATGTGGTCTCAAACCAATATCTCTTCACCGATCCCGTCGAGTTCGCCTACATTGCCAATAATTATCACCTCACCGACAATGCCCAGTTGCTCACCGCCTCGGCAGGCGTCTCCTACCGCTGGGACAAGACGCTGGTAAGTTTGGACGGCATCTTTGGGTCCGGGCTGCCGACCGGCTTCGCCAACCTGCAGACTGTACAGCCTTATACTCAATTCAACCTCGGCATCTCGCACGACTTCGATGTGTGGCAAAACCAAAAACCTCTCACGGTGCGGTTCGATATCGTCAATGCCTTGGACACGCTTTACGCGCTTCATAGCGGAGCCGGCATCGGTGTATTTGCGCCGCAATACGGGCCGCGCCGCGGCTTTTTCCTCAGCCTTTCGCAGAAGCTGTGAGAAATCCGGGCCAGAGCCTTTTCCGTTCCGATAGAATCGGAACAGGGCTCTAAGTCTTTGTTTCGACGCATTTTCTTCACGCGAACCGGTGTCCACTTCGCTTGAAAATGCTCTAGCGGCGACACCAATCGGCCCTCGCGGATCAATGCGCCATGAAAATCGGCAAATTGGCTTCGGCCAGGATTTGTCCGGTTGCGCTGCCGAAGATCAATTGCCGCAGACGGCTCTGCGTATATCCGCCTTTGATCAGGAGATCGGCGCCGAGCGCGGCCGCGGTTTCGAGCACGGCGGTGCCTTGCGGCTTTGACGGGTCGGAGACGGGAACTGTCCGGGCGCGTATGCCGTGCCGCCGCAGGCTTTTGGCCAATTGCTCGTCGCTTGGACCGGGAAATCGCATTCCGGGAATCATGACGATCGGAACATCACTTGCGGCAATCAGCAGCGGCATTGCAAAGGCGACGGTCCTTGCCGTTTCCGAACTGCCATTCCAAGCAATCACGATGCATTCGCCGAGTTTCGCCGGGGCGCGCCGCGGAGCGACGAGCAGCGGCCGGCCGCTTTCGAAGAGTGCGGCTTCGAGGGTCGCCTTGCGAGCGTGGTTCAATCCGCTGCCCGGTTGGCCGACCGCGATGAGGTCGAAGACGCGGCCATATTCGCCGATTCCGTTATCCGAGATGAGCGTGTCGCCGAGCCAACCGAAAGACGCCGCGTTCGACGTCTCGTCGTAACGTTTGACGGCGTGCGCGAGCATGAAGCTTTCGAACGTCACGAAGGCATGGTCGAGAAGCTCGCGCCGCGTGCGGTCGTCGAAAATGACGCCACCGAGCGAGAAATCGGCGGCGACCATTTCGGCAAGATCGGGACCGAGCGCCGCCCCTTCCATGTAGCTGCCGAATTTCTGGGCAAAGAGCTGGGTGGTTTCGAGGACGGCATTCATCCCAGCGTGATCTTCGACCGGGATCAGAATCGATTTCATGGACAGTCCCCTTGGCGTATCGATCTACCGTAGGCGGCCTATGATGCACGATTTTCGCACCGATTATAAGGGCAAGGAGCGATCCACCGGCTGCGGCGCGGCGTTATAAAACCACCGTGAGGCGTTTGGCAGCCCGCGTAATGCCGGTATAGAGCCAGCGGCTGCGATGTTCGCGGAAGGCGCCGCTTTCGTCGAACAATACGACCTCGTCCCATTGTGACCCTTGCGCTTTGTGAACGGTCAAAGCATAGCCGTAATCGAATTCATCGGAATCGCGCCGCAGCGCATAGGGGATTTCTTCGTCGCCGGTGAAGAATTCGGGCAGGACGCCGATCCGAACCGGCTTGCGGCCGGGTTCTTCTTCGGGAACGACGCTCAGGCGCAGTTTTTTCTTGCGTATCGGCGCGGTCGTCTGGACGATCCACAGAGAGCCGTTCAGCAGGCCCTTTTTGCGGTCGTTTCTCAGGCAGACGAGTTTGTCACCGCGTTCCGGCAAAATCCCGGAGCGATCGAGCAATTCGCGCAGCCGCCTGTTATAGGCGCGGCGGGTCCGGTTCAACCCGACAAGAACCTGATCAGCCTGCTCCACTTGCTCCGCATCGATTGATTCGCGCAAAATGACCCGCGTTTCGCCATAGGTGCCCAGGTTGAGCTTGCCGCCCTCCCGGATGAGCATAGAAAGCCGGATGATCGGATTATCAGCAGCCTGACGGTGGACTTCGGTCAGCATAACGTCCGGTTCGCATTCTGTGAAATAACCGCCGCCCTTCACCGGCGGCAGCTGCGCGGGGTCGCCCAGAACCAGCACCGGCTTGCCAAACGACAAGAGATCTCGGCCGAGATCCGCATCGACCATCGAACATTCGTCGATAATGATGAGGCCCGCGGTGGCGGCCGGGCTATCCTCGTTCAATTCGAACGTCGGCTCTTCCGTATCCGTCTCGCGCGCCCGGTAGATGAGACTATGGATCGTCCGGGCGTTGCTACAACCCTTCGACCGCAAAACGAGTGCCGCCTTGCCTGTAAAGGCGCCGAACAGCACGTCGCCGTCGCTGTTCTCGGCGATCGTCCGGGCGAGCGTCGTCTTGCCAGTGCCGGCATAGCCGAAGAGGCGGAAAACCTGCGCTTCGCCGCGCTTCAACCAGAGGCCGACTGCTTTGAGCCCTGCCTCCTGCTGCGGCGACCATTCCATCTTTGCGTTCCGTTCGACGAATCTTCACTTGACTACCCGCCTCTTCGCATTCCGCGGGCGGCTAGGCAAGGCGGGGAGCAGCCCCTGCCCGAAAAGGGGCGGAAAAAGCGCATCGAGATCATTCAATCGCAAGGCGCGGTGGAACTTCGGACGGACCGAACAATGTTTCCGCAACAATTATCCGATAGAAAGCCAAGCACGTGGAACATGTTGCTTCAATAAAACCAGACGGAAACGCATGCCCCCTTTGTTTGCTGACATGATCGGAATGGCCGCCGCAACGCTCACGACTTTGTGCTGGCTGCCGCAGGCGATCCGCATCCTGCGCACCCGCGACACGAAGGCTATTTCGCTGACTACGCAGGCTGCGTTTGCCGGTGGCATCACGCTGTGGTTCGTCTATGGCATGCTCATCGGCAGCTGGCCGGTGATCATCGCCAACGCCATCACGCTCGTTCTCGTCGGCGCTATTCTCGTTTTGAAAATCGTCCACGGTTGAGGAGGTGCGAAGACCGTGAACCTCGAGGCGACCCGCGTTTCAAGGTTGCCAATACACCGATGCAATTTCCTGACATCACCAAGGCTTCCTCACCACCCACTGCGTAATCGGCAGCGCCGGCCGGAATGCATGAAAGCCGCGCAATGGCTCCGCATGCCCGATGGCAATCGAAATCAATTCGCCGCCCTGCGTTTTGAAGCGATGCACGAGTTCGGCCTGCGTTTCGAGCGTGACCGCGTTGACGACGAGCCTTCCGCCCGGTTCCAGTGCCGCATAGGCAATGTCGAGCACACCCTCATCCATGGCGCCGCCGCCGACGAAAATGGCCTGCGGTTTGGGCAGGCCCGAAAGTGCTTCAGGCGCACGGCCGATCACCACCTCCAAATGCGGCACGCCAAGGCTCACGGCATTGCGTTTGATGCGGGCCGCTCGCTCTTCATTGATCTCGATCGCGATCGCGCGGTTTTGCGGATCGAGCAACAGCCATTCGATCGCAATCGAGCCGGAGCCCGCGCCGATATCCCAAAGCAAGTCGCCGCGCCGCGGCGCAAGGGCCGAAAGCGTCACCGCACGCACATGCCGTTTGGTGATTTGCCCGTCCGTTTCGAACCACGACTCGGCAAGGCCGCTGCCGAGCGGCAGAACGCGGCTCTTTTCGTCCGCGACGATTTCGACGGCGACGAGGTTCAAGGGATCGATATCGTCTTGGCGAAATTCCGCGGCGACCTGCCGCGTGATCTTTTCGCGCGGGCCGCCCATCGCCTGCAGGACAAAGATGAACGAGGCGCCAAGGCCGCGTTCGCAGAGAAGATCGGCGAGCTTTTTTGGCGTCGATCCGTCCCAGGACAGAGCCAGGATCTTTGCGCGTGGCTGCAGGTCGGGGATGATCCGGGAGAGATCGCGCCCATGCAGCGACACGAGCCGGCAGGATTGCAGAGCCCAGCCAAGCCGAGCCGCCGCGAGGCTGAAGGCCGATGGGCCGGGAACGCAGATCATTTCGGCCGGCGCGACGACTGCACTGAGGAGCGAACCGACGCCGTAAAAGAACGGATCGCCGGACGCAAGAACACAGACTTTCTTGGGCCGGTGCGCGAGAATGGCGGGGAAAGCATCCTGGAGCGGCACTGGCCATGTCATTATTTCGGCATGCAAGGGTTGCGCGAGTTGAAGATGCCGCGCCCCGCCGACGATAAAAGCTGCTTCGTCGAGCAGCTGTTGCGCGCACGGCGTGAGGCCGGCGCGGCCGTCTTCGCCGATACCGATCAAGGCGAGCCATGGACGCGAAGGATCGGTCATCGCGGTTCAATCCACCGCGTTGCGCGGCGTATAGACGAAGGGCGCCTTGCCGGGGCGCGCGATCACCCGCGTCTGGCTCGACCCGACGATGATCAGAGTGCGCATGTCGGCGATCGAAGGGTCGGCTGCCGCGAGCGTCGTCGTCACCACGTTTTCATCAGCGCGGCCGATCGCCTGCGCGAAGACGACCGGGGTGTCGGCTGCCTTGTGCTCGCGCAACAGCGCGAAGGCCGCGTGGATCTGATCGGGTCTTGCCAGCGATGCCGGGTTATAGAGGGCGATGACGAAATCACCATCGGCCGCCGCGACGAGGCGACGCGCGACGAGCGACCAGGGCTTGCGATTGTCGGAAAGCGAGATGGCGCAGAAATCATGCCCCAGAGGCGCGCCGACGCGGGCGGCCGCGGCCTGCATCGCAGAAATGCCGGGAGAGACCGCGATCTCGAGATCCCGCCATGCGGGCTTGCCGGTGTCGACCGCTTCGAAGACTGCCGCGGCCATGGCGAAGACGCCGGGGTCGCCGCCCGAGACGACTGCAACTCGTCTCGCTGCTTCGGCGAGCCCGAGCGCTACACGCGCGCGGGACAATTCGACGCGGTTGTCGCTTGGATGGCGCACTTGGCCTTCCCGCAAAGGGATGCGCGCGAGATAAGGCGCATAGCCGACGAGATCACTCGCGGCTTCGAGCACTTCGCTCGCTTCCGGCGTGATCCATTGGGCATCCCCCGGACCAAGGCCGACGATATCGAGACGCCCTTTGGCTTCTTCGTTGAACATTTTTGGGCCAGTCATGGCCGTCGTCCTTCGCCGGGGATGAGGACGAGAGAGAAATAGGGTGCCGCGTCGTCCTGCTTTTCGCAGAGCGGCATGATCCTTTCATTGTCCATCGTGCCATATTCCACATAGATGGCGCGCTCAGCCTTTCCGGCGGCGGCGATGGCAATGCGGATTTTCTTCAAATTTGCGCCGACCTTGATGATGACGGCAGCGTCGCTTTGGCAAAGATGCCGGGCGAGATCGGCTTGCGGCAATGTGCCGGGCAATATTGCGAGCACATCGTCGCCCCAAGTCATCGGCGTCGCGGCGCGCGCCCAGCAGCCCGACATGCCGGTGATGCCGGGAATGATCGTAACGTCGAAATCCTGCTTCAGGCGCACGTAAAGATGCATGAAGGAGCCGTAGAAGAGCGGGTCGCCTTCGCAGACGAGCGCAACGTCGCGGCCGGCGCGCAAATGCGCCGCGATGGTCGCTGCGGCGGCTTCATAGAAGCTGCGCAGGGCGGTGACATAGGCGGGGTCGCAGAAATCGACTTCCGTCGTCAGCGGATAGGAGAGCGGCAATTCTTCGCTTGCCGGGTTGAGCCAAGGTTCGAGAATTCGGCGCGCACGGCCGCGGCCGCCTTGCTTGGCGAAATAAGCAACGACGAGGCCTGACGCCAGGAGCTTTGCAGCCTTGATGGTGACGAGCTCGGGATCGCCGGGACCAAGCCCTACTCCATAGAACCGGCCAAGTCCTGAACCATTTCCCGCGGCGTTCATTCGGCCTCGCTCGCCAGAGCATTGATTGCGGCAACCGTCATCGCGCTGCCGCCACGGCGGCCTCGTAAAGTGATGAAAGGCACGCGGCCATCGGCAATAAGCGCTTCTTTCGATTCGGCTGCGCCGACAAAGCCGACCGGCATGCCGATGATCGCCGCGGGCCGCGTCTCGCCCTCATCGAGGATTTCCAAAAGCCGGAACAGTGCCGTCGGCGCATTGCCGATCGCAACCACGGCACCCGCGAGCCGATCGCGCCAGAGTTCAAGCGCGGCCGCGCTGCGGGTCGTAGCGCGATCGGCTGCGAGCTGCACAATGTGCGGCTCACTGAGTGTGCAGATCACCTCGTTTCGGTGCGGCAGACGCGCACGTGTGATGCCCTGCGCGACCATGTTCGAATCGCAAAGAATCGAAGCACCCTCCTGCAGCGCGCACCGGGCCACCTTCACGACGTTCGCAGAAAAGACCAGAGCATCGGCGATATCGACCATGCCGCAAGCATGGATGATCCGTACCGCTATCTTTTCCTCCTCGGGCGAAAAGCGCGCGAGATCGGCTTCGCTACGAATCGTCGCAAAAGAGCGGCGATAGATTGCGGCGCCGTCCTTTTCATAAGTGAAGCGGCGGGTCGTCTGCGCAGGAAGGTTCATGAGTCCGTCTCGTCTCCAATCCTCAAGATGCCAGGTTTTGTGCGATGGCTGCCGTATCGAGACCTTTGCGGCCAATGAGAACGAGGCGGCTTTGGCGCGGTTCGTCAGCACCCCAAGGCCGATCGAAGTGGTGGCTGAAGCGCGTTCCGACACCCTGCACGAGGAGCCGCATGGGCTTGCCCGCAAGCTCAACGAAACCTTTCATGCGCAAGATGTCATGCGCCGCAGCAAGCGCGGCGAGTTTGGCGGTCAGGGCCGCAATGTCATCGACGCGTGCGAGGTCGATCACGAGGTTTTCGAAGTCCTCGTGATCATGTTCCTCTTCGGCATCATGATGCGATGGGCGCGCCGCGAGATCGTCTTCCGCCGCAGCCGCAAGGCCGAGAAGAATCGAGGCATCGATCCGAGCCGCCTGCGTCGGCAGAATCTTCACGGCGCGGGGGACGAGCCGGGCGATCTCATTTTCAACTTCGGCGCATTTCCCAGCGGTGATGAGATCGCATTTGTTGAGTATGATCAAATCGGCACAAAGCAATTGATCTTGGTAAACTTCTTCGAGCGGATTGTCATGTTCGATCGTCGGGTCAGCCGCGCGCTGCGCCGCGAGCTTGGCGGGATCGGTGGCAAAACGGCCGGCCGCGACGGCTGCTGCATCGACCACCGCGATCACGCCGTCGACGGTCAGTTTCGCCCGCAGCCCCGGCCAGTCGAAGGCCTTGACGAGCGGTTTCGGTAAGGCCAGGCCGGAGGTCTCGATGATAATGTGTTCGGGCACGGGATCGAGGGCCAAGAGCCTCTCGATTGCCGGCAGAAAATCATCGGCGACCGTGCAGCAAATGCAGCCATTGGCGAGTTCGAGGATTCGTTCCTTACTGCAGGTCTCGGCGCCGCAGGTTCGCAAAATATCCCCGTCGATGCCGACATCGCCGAATTCGTTGATCAGCAGCGCGAGGCGGCGGCCCTCGGCGGTCTTCAGGAGATGCCGGATCAAGGTCGTCTTGCCGGCGCCAAGAAAACCGGTGATGATGGTTGTAGGAATTTTCGCAAGGCGCATCAAAGGCGAGCCTCCCTGCGAACATGACACGCCGTTCCTCCGCTGCGACAGCGCGGCCGATAATCTGCAAAACAGCCGGGATTTGCTCGCACCCGATCCTCCTGAGAGAGACAGGCCTGACGGGGTGCTCGTCGCGCGCGCAAAAAGGATCGCGCCCTTCGCCAAGGTCGAACTCGGCATCGACAAAGTCCGGATCGCCCCGCCCGGCCCAAAATCAACGAAACGGCAGGTCTCCTGGCTGGCGGATCGACGCCTGCCCCCGCCTTCCCAGGCTGCGCCCAGTGGCCGAGTGGAGCGAGGCTTCCCGCCGACAGTTGCGGGGGCAGCTGTGACCTCGGCGCGGCTGGCGTTGCGACGTTGACGGATGGCTCCCATCCGCTACTTGAATCGCAACAGAAGCTCTTTGACCCCATGGGCCGACTTAATACTTACGCTTGTTACCCGGGCGTAAGGGTCGGACCACGAGCGTCGCGCCGCGTCACATTCCCATTTACCCCTCTTACGAGGGACCGTCTCGACGCCGGAGACTAGACGGAACCGCAGAGGAGTCAATCCGGGGACGCGACGCAAATAGGTGCTCTGCCGGCTAGATGCGTTCACGGAAGCTTGAATCTTCGCTCAATCTTGACCGGCGCCTCCCGCATCGCAGCAACACATCCGCCTTGCTGTCCACGAGATTGGACCAGACGCGCTGCCGATCTTGTCCAGTGGCTGAAATCCGGGCGCGTGCGGCACCTTTGACATTGACGTCAGGCTCATCTGCTCGCAGCATAAGGCCTTGAGTGGCCGCAATCGCCACGGGCGAATTCGGCCGCTCCGCATGAGCCGTTCTCACCGCGATTCGACGATCGGTGGAGCGGCAGGAAGGACGCGCGATCATGACTGGTTCCAGTCCGGGGGCCAACACGGCCCGGCACCGCTCGGTTGCCCTCGTTGGCCCATATGGTAGTGGAAAATCAACTCTATTCGAAGCCTTGCTCGCTTCTGCCGGCGCGCCGCTCAAACGCCCGACCGATCCCCGCAATCGAACGATGAGCACGGAAATCAGGCTCGGTCATTGCACCTATCTCGGCGATGATTGGTCGATCCTCGATTGCCCCGGCTCGATCGAATTCGCGTACGAGACTCTCGCGGCGCTGACGATCGTCGATTGCGCCGTCGTCGTCTGCGAACCCTCGCCTGAGCGCATGTCGAGCTTGACACTGTTGCTGCGCACGCTCGAAGAGCGGCAGATCCCGCATCTCGTCTTCATCAACAAAGTCGACACGATGACCGAACTTGTGCGCGAATCGATTGCGGCGATGCAAACCTATTCCAAGTTTCCGATCATCTTGCGCCAGATCCCCATTCGCGAAGGCGATGCCATTACCGGCTATGTCGATGTCGTGAACGAGCGCGCTTACAAGTTCCGGACCGGCCAGCCGTCCGAACGCATCGCCCTACCGGTCGAGATGCGCGATCGAGAGAAAGAGGCCTTCGCCGGTCTTGCCGAAGTGCTCGCCGATCATGACGACGCAATCCTCGAAAAAATACTCGAGGACGTCACGCCCACCTCCGAGGAAATCTTCCGGCAATTGCACAAGGACCAGGAAACCGGCGCGATCGTGCAGGTTTTGCTGGGCGCAAGCGGCCGCAAGTATGGTATCACGCGACTCTGGAAAGCCCTTCGCCACGACGTGGCGGAGGTTGAAGCGACTGCGGCGCGGCATGGTATTGCGCAGTCCGATCAGCCTCTTGTGCAAATCTTCAAGACAACGAACGCCGGGCAGGCCGCTTATACGGGCAAACTGTCCTTCGGCCGGATCTGGCGCGGCACGCTGCAGGATGGCAGCACATTGAATGGGAGCCGGATTGGCGGCATCTACCGCTTCGTCGGTGGAGAGCCGAGCCGCGTGGCGAGCGCCGAAGCAGGAGACGTGGTCGCCATCGGCCGCCTTGAAGGCGTTGCAACCGGGGCCGTCTTAGGGGGTGAAAGCGAAGCTGAGAAGCTCGCGTTTCCGCCGCCGCCGCCGCCGGTCTATTCCCTGGCGATCGCGGCGAAGGACAGGAAAGACGACGTCAAGCTCTCCGCCGCCTTGCGCAAGCTCGTTGAAGAAGATCCATCGCTGAGCGTCGTGCAGGATCAGGCCATCGGCGAGACGTTGCTCCACGGTCAAGGCGACATCCATCTCAACATAGCGATCGAACGCCTTGCATCCCATTACAATTTGCAGATCAATACGAGCACGCCGCGCGTCGCGTTCAAGGAAACTATCCGGCATGCCTGCCATGAACATGCGCGACTGAAGCGCCAGACGGGCGGACACGGCCAATTCGCCGATATCAAATTGGACATTGAGCCGCGCGGGCGCGGCGAAGGATTCCTGTTTGTCGACAAGATCGTGGGCGGCGCCGTGCCGCGGCAATATATACCGGCCGTGCGCGAAGCCTCGGAAGAGGCCATGCAGAAAGGTCCTTTCGGCTATCCCGTCGTCGACGTCGCCGTGACTCTGGTCGACGGCGGTTTTCATAGTGTCGATAGTTCAGACATGGCGTTTCGAACGGCGACGCGCATCGGCATCGCCGAGGGCCTCGCCAAGGCCGGTCCCGTCCTGCTCGAGCCGATCGATCATGTGACCGTCAGCGTCCCCAATCAATTTACCGCCGGAGTCCAGCGGCTATTGAGCGGCCGGCGCGGGCAAATCCTCGGCTATGCGGAGCGGCCCGGTTGGCCGGGCTGGGACGATGTCCAGGCTTTGGTGCCGGAGGCGGAATTGCATGATTTGATCCTGCAATTGCGTTCCGATACTTCGGGGCTCGGGTCTTACCGCCATTCGTTCGACCATCTGGCCGAAGCGCACGTCAAGCTCGCAGAAAAAGTCGGGCATTTGCATCAGTAAACGATTAATCCTAGCATCGTCGTATGCCTGCAAGATTGGCCTGCTAGGTCCGCTCATCCTCCCGCTGTGGAGGCTGCGGCCCGCGCCGGTGTGGATGACAACAGGAGTGTAAAATGAGCATTCTCGGATCGATTATTTCGAAGATTTTCCCCGGCTCTGAAGCGGCTGCGGTGCCCGCCGGACAGAAGACTGCAACGGCTGAACCCAGCGCCGAGGCGCCCAAAGCGGCAGTCGAACAAGTCGACGTCGCCGCCTTGCTCGACGCGCTCGCCGCCAAGAGCACCCAACACCTCAATTGGCGTCAATCAATCGTCGATATGATGACGCTCCTCAAATTGGATTCGAGCCATGCCGCGCGCATCGAATTGGCGAAGGAACTGCATTATTCGGGCGACGTGCAGGATTCGGCCTCGATGAATATTTGGCTGCATGCCCAAGTCATGCGGAAACTTGCCGAGAACGGCGGCAAAGTACCCGACGATTTGAAGAAGTACTGAAAGTCTGCATCTCGCCAAACATTGCGCAGGTCGGGCAAACCGACTTGCGCCATCGAACCAGATTTCCGGGACATCCCCGCGCTTCCTGTGCGAAACTGCGAGCAAGATGATTCGCGAAGGGCTTGACGAGTCCGGTTGGCCTTTTGTCCGGCGTGATTCGAGACTAGCGCACACGCAATCGGGCGGTCCAATCCGATCGATAAAAATGTGAGCCTATTCAATAATTTGGGCCAATTCCTCCCGTTCCGGTTGAGGCTCGAGCGGCAGGTCCAGCAAAACTGAGAGTTAGTGTTGCAAAGCTAATGGATGCCGCCATCTGTCAACTTTGCAGCCCTAACGCGGTGGGGCACATGGCAGATGACGATCTCGACAAGCCCCTGGGGCTCGAAAAGAAGACCCGCCGCACCCCCGGCTCTTCGTTCGCGCCGCTCGTCTTTTGGGGCCTTGGTTGCCTCTGCGTCGCAGCGTTTGCATATTTGGAATTGCGCGGCGACCCGTACGGCGGTGAGCCTCACGCGGTAGCATTGCTTGAAAAGGCACCTTCCCAGCCACAAACCAAAGACCCGCAAGATCGGGCCGCGGCGACTGAGCCCGCGCAACGCAGCTCTGCGACCTCCACCCCGAGCATCGAGACGGCTCTGCAGGTCGAAGACGAGAGCGGGGTAAAGGTCGTGCGTCCCGCTGGCGCGACCCCGCCCGGAGCGATGATCATCGACGTGCCGCGGGCGCTCGGCACGCGTTTGGCGCCGGCACCCGATCTCCGTTTGGTTGAAAAGAGCCGTTACGGCCTGCTGCCGCGCATTGGGCCGGATGGTGCACGTCCGGCCGACGTCTACGCACGGCCTCTCGTGAGCGCTTTGGGCAGGACAAGCGGCCCGCGCATTGTGCTTGTCGTCGGCGGTATGGGCCTGTCGCAAGCCTCTACGGCCGCAGCCATCGCCAAGCTGCCGCCGGCAGTAACCCTTGCTTTCGCGCCCTATGGCAACGACTTGGAGGCCGACGCGGCGCGCGCGCGCGACTCCGGGCACGAAATCATTCTGCAGCTGCCTATGGAGCCGATCGACTATCCCACCACGAATCCCGGCCCACATGCCCTCGTGACGTCCGCCAGCAGGGCACAAAACATTGATGATTTACATTGGCTGCTCAGCCGTTTCACGGGCTATGTCGGCGTCGGCAATTTTCTTGGCGGGAAATTCACTTCGGACAATGAGGCAATGGGCCCGATTCTGCGCGAAATTGCCGCCCGTGGCCTTTTCTACTTCGATGACGGCGCCTCGCCGCGCAGCGTTGCAGCGTCGCTCGCCGCCGACTTCAACCTGTCCGCGGTGAAGGCCGATCTTGTCCTCGATACGCCGGCGCGGCCTGAGGCCGTCGACATCGCACTGACCAAACTTGAAGCGATAGCCCGGCAAAAGGGCCTCGCCATCGGCACCGCGAGCGGGCTGCCGGTGAGTCTCGAAAGAATAGGACGATTTGCCCGCGAGGCCGAATCGCGCGGCCTCACTTTGATACCACTCAGCGCCGCCCGGAACCTAGCAAACTCGAGTGCGGATGCGCACGCGCAAGATGCGCCGCATTGAATCTTCGGCGCAGCGGCCCAACATGTCGATATGCGGCCTGCACCGGGCTAGAGCGGGATGAGGAAAAGTGGGAACCGGTTTTCCGCCCGCATCCCGCTCTTAATCTTTAGAATCGATCACGTTCATGATTTTGGATTGATTCAATCCAAAATCAACGTGATCTAATGTCAACGAATGAGTGTGAAAGCCGGCTATGGATCTCACCAAATATCGTCCTTGCGTCGGCATCCTGCTCCTCAATAAGGAGGGCCTGGTCTTCGTCGGACGGCGAAGGCAAAGGAAGTCCGAACAGCTCGTTCGGGGCCGTGAATGGCAGATGCCACAAGGTGGAATCGATGAAGGCGAAGATCCCCTGGCAGCAGCGCGGCGCGAATTGTTGGAAGAGACCAATATCAAGTCGACGCGCTTCCTCAGCGAAGCGCCGGATTGGTATTGCTATGACCTGCCCGCCCAGGCTTCAAACCGTGTCTGGAAGGGCAAGTACCTGGGTCAAAGGCAGAAATGGTTTGCGCTGAGCTTCGAGGGCGAGGCAAGCGAAATCGATGTCGACACACCGGCGGGGGACGGGCATCCCGAATTCGATGCCTGGCGTTGGGAAAGAATGGATCGTCTGCCCGATCTCGTCGTGCCGTTCAAACGAGACGTCTATAAAAAGGTCGTGGCGGCTTTCAGCCACTTGGCAAAAGCCGAGTGACGGATTTTTGTTGAGGCGCGCCGATCTGCGACCAGAGCGCAGGATGGCTACCAGACGAAGAACAGCAGCGCCCAGCTGCTGACGGCGAGCACAACCGCCATCGCGAAAGCAGCGACCGCGGTCGCTCTAGCCAGCACGGACGGGCTATAGAGCGCGGTGATTTTCCATCCGAGTGTCAGCGACCAAAGTCCCGCACCCGTCAGCAAAGCCCCACGCACCAACACGAGGAAAGGCAGATTCACGCCTTCACCATGAAGAATGGTGACGGTCAAAGCGCTGAGACCGAGGAAGACACCGCAAGCCGCGATCGGGATCAATGCCTGCGCCAAATGGTGGAATCGGGCGGATGACCAAGGCCCCAAGAACCGCGCAGCCGCAGCGAGCGCCAGGCTCACGCCGCCGCCGATAACGGCCGCCGTCGCAAAAATATAGGCGAGCAGCACGGCTCCATCGAGCAGCGTCATGGCGTCGCTGTTCTCAGGATAATCGGTCAAGATCCACCAGGGCGGCTGCAGGGCGACAAGAGCGGTCAGGCCGTGCTCGATGAGCCATCCGGCGCAAGCCTGTTTCACATCGATGAACCAGGGGCTGGCACCCCAGTGGAAGGCCCCGGCGGCAACCCCCATCAAACCGAAGATGATGAGAACGGTCTCCCATGGTTTCGGGCTGGTCCCGGCGACATGTACGATTTCCTCGTTCGGCGAGCGCATTTGCAAGCTGATCGCCCCACGAAATCCGCTGCAGCGTCCGCACATATGGCACTCGGCACCGCCGCGCATCGTCCGCAAGGCGACGAGCGGCGCGCAATTCACCGGCTGTGGATGCCCGCCGGCCTGATGAATCGCCTGGCGCGAGCGCGACCAGACCTCCTTGTCGACATCGAAATGGATCGGCGCGAGCTTCGACAAAAGCCCGAAGACCCCGTTTACGGGGCAAAGATAGCGGCACCAGACGCGTTTATTGCGGCCATAAAAATAACCGACCACGATAGCCGCCGCCGTCGAGCCCCCGAGGATCAGCAAAGTCGGCTTCGGATATTGGTAGACGCTCACCATCTGACCGTAGATCGTGGTGCAGGCGAAGGCGACGAAGGGCCAGCCTTTCCACGTGATCCAACGCGGGATCGCGTGGCCGCGCCCGCGCCGGCTCACCGCTTCCGTCAGAGCGCCCTCCGGGCACAGCAAGCCGCACCAGGCGCGTCCGACGAGCACCATGCTGAGCAGCACGAACGGCCACCAGATCCCCCAGAAGCACAATTGTGCAAACAGCGTGAGATTTGTCCATAGATGCGCCAGCCGGTCGGGCAGCGGCAGGAATGCCGGTACGGCGATGAGCAGAAGATACATGCCGACGACCGTCCATTGCAGCCGCTGTATCAGCGGCTGATGGCGTTTGAGCCAGTCGCCGAAACGCGCCAGCACCGCATCGATCTGCGCACGTCGGAGGCCTCTATCCCAAATTGGGCCGCTCTCGAATTCACCACCTTTGGCGTCGGCTGCCACGCGAGTCAGGGCCGCCGCTTGCGACCAATCGAGCCGGCGTGCATGCCAATCTTTCCGTCTATGCTGCCGCTCGGGCAATGGCGTCGTCATTTCATTTCGCTGCTAGATCACGATGATTTTGGATTGAATCAATCCAAAATCATCGTGATCGATTCTAAAGGTTTAGAGCGGGATATGCAGATAAGTTCACGCAATCTGCGTAAACTTGATTGCGCCGGAAAACCGGTTCCCACTTTTCCTCATCCCGCTCTGGGTTTCGTTGCATGACCGCGTTCATTTCGCGACCAGGACGGCTTTTGGCGCATCGGGGTGGAACTCATCGAAGAACTCGTATTCGCCGGGGTCAAGCGTCCGAAACACGAGAACCGACGTCGAATCGGGCGCTAAGACCTTTTCCTTGCGCAGTTCCTCGCTTTCGAATTCCGCCGGCGTCGATCCGCTATTGCGCAATTCGAGCTTGAAGCGACGATTGGCCGGAACTTCGACGCGCAGAGGCATGACTTTGCCGTCGTGAAATTCGATCGTGAAGACAGGCTCCTCTTCGGCGCGGAGACCGCTGCTGAATGCCAGGCCGAGCACCGCGAAAGCCAGCCATCCTAGCCGCCTCACCTCATGACCATCCGACAGCAGAGACCGCGCCAATGTTGCAACGTCCTTCATCATCATTTAGACCGCTTTGCGCCGGCAATGAGCATGTAGCCGGCAAAATCGATCACTCTCAGCTCAATAAGTTCCCTTTTTTCCGGCGCCTGCGAAAACGAACTCGTAATCCAGGCTGAACGGTGCAAACCAAGGACCAACGCCAGTCTCTTTGTCGACATGGCGGCCGAAGTGGGCATGCGGATTGGCCGTCGGCGGCTCGATCTTCAGCGTCAATTTATATTTGCCGGGGCCGAAGAGTTTGACGTTATCGCCGTAATGGGGGCCGTCATTGGCGACCATAGGCATGAAATCGCCCTTCAGGATTTGATTGTCATCAAGCTTCGTCAACACGAAGCTGACGACGAGATAGGGAATCCAATCGCCTTGCGCAAATCCGTTCGGATTGTTCTTGGCCGCTTTGATGTCGGCTTCGAGATGAACGTCCGAGTCTTTCGCAGGGCGCATGACATCCGGCGGATCCATTTCGATGGGCTGCAAATAAACCGCCCCGATTTCCATCCCCGCTTGCTCTTGCGGCTTGCCGATCGGATATTCCTTGGCAAAGACCGAGCTCGCGCAAAACGAGACGAATAGGGCGCAAAAGAGCAACGCCAGATGATGCTTCGCCATTGCTTTGCTCCGTAATTCGTCAGCCCCGCATGGCGACAATGCACCACTATAGTCGGCACGTAAACTGAGATAACGGAAATATTGCCGTAGGCTCAGTCAGTTGACGCGTGTGATGAGCTTGTTTTTTTAACTGCTACACTAGCCAGTTTAGAATTGCTCAAATCGTCTTTATTTAGAAGCGCTCGAAATTAGGGCGCATATTTTCATGCGAGTGCGGCGGCAAGTCTCGCGCGATCCGCTTCCCGGCACGGTATGCCGAAGCGGAGCCAATCGGGACGGCCGGCAAACGGCCGCACGAGAACTCCGGCTTCAGCCAGAGTTCGGAAAATCTTCTCAGCCTGGGCATGGCGCACCAAGCGAAAGAGAGACGCGCCGCCAAGCACTGCCATGCCGGCCTTCTCGAGCAGAAGATCGAGCGCCGCCGCGTTGGCCGCGAGATTTTGGGCCGTCTTTTCGAGCCACGCGCGATCGGCAAACGCGCGCTCGCCGATCGCTATTGCGGCGCCTGAAACAGCCCAGGGTCCGAGCGCCCGGCGCAAGGCTCCGGCCAAAGGCGAAGAGGCGATCGCAAAACCGAGCCTCAGCCCGGCAAGGCCGAAGCTCTTTCCGAAGGAGCGCAAAACGATTGCCCTTTCTGCCGGCAATTCGGGGACGAGGCTCGCCGCCTTCGGTAGAAAATCCGCGAAAGCTTCGTCGACGACCAACGCGCCCTTCCGCTCCTCGAGGCGCGCGGCAAGCCGCAAGAGTTCGGCCACGGGAACATGGCGGCCGTCGGGATTATTCGGGTTGACGACAACGGCAACATCCATGGCCGCGAGCGCGGACAAATCCGCATGAATCGAGACCTCCGCCCCGGCAGCGGCGAAAGCGCGCGCATATTCACCATAAGCGAAGCCGAAGATGCCGACCCTGCGGGCGCGCAGGAGCTGCGGCAGCCATTGGATGACGGCCTGGCTTCCGGGGGCCGCAACGACGCCGGCCGAATCGTGGGCGCCGTAGAATTCGGCAGCACAGGTCTCGAGTCCAGCGATCGCTTCGGGATCCGGCAAGCGAGTGAAGGCCTCCTCCGGCAAGGTCGCAAAAGGATAAGGATAAGGGCTGATGCCAGTAGAGAGATCGAGCCAGGGCTCGGGCGCGGCCGGGAAGAGGCGCCGCGCCGCGGCAAGATTGCCGCCATGCTCGGCGAAGGCTAAAGGCCGTGGCGGGGAAGCATCATGCATGTGTCGTTTTTCACCTTTGCACTCGCGGCCGCGGCCACCGGATTGGAAGCGATCTTCGGTTATCCGGCCTGGCTGTTTGAGAGAATCGGCCATCCGGTCACTTGGATGGGACGATTGATCGCGGTTCTCGACCACAATCTCAACCGCGACGGAGATTCTTCGGCGATCCGCTATGCCGCGGGCGTCCTCGCTCTCCTCGTTCTTCTTCTCGCGACCGCCGCCTGCGTGCAAGCTCTGAGCTTCGCCCTCTTCGACCTCTCGAGTCTCTTGAGCCTTTTGGGCCAGTTCGGTTCCGGTGTCATCGCCTTCTCATGCACCGCTTTATGCGCTTCGTCATGCCTTGCACAAAGAAGTCTCGCAGAACATGTGGGAAATGTTGCGCGCGGCCTCGAAACCGGCGGCGTCGAAGCAGGCCGCAAAGCGCTCGCCCATATCGTCGGCCGCGATGTCGAAAAACTCGATGCAGGCGGCATCGGCCGGGCGGCGATCGAGAGTCTCGCCGAGAATTTTTCCGATGGAATTGTCGCCCCGGCCTTTTGGATCGCCGTGCTCGGACCATTCGGCGGCTTTCTCTACAAAGCCATCAATACGGCCGACAGCATGATCGGCCATCGGACGAACCGGCACGCGGCGTTTGGCTTTGCTTCTGCCAAACTCGACGATCTCGTCAATCTCGTGCCGGCCCGCCTGGCCGCGGCCTGGATCTGCCTTGCGGCCGGGGGCAACATTTCGGCAGCTTGTCGTATCACCTGGCGCGATGCAAGCGGCCATCCTTCGCCCAATGCGGGCTGGCCCGAAGCCGCCATGGCCGGTGCGCTCGGCATTAGACTCGGCGGCCCGCGAACCTATGCCGCCCGCAAGCTCGATGATGCCTGGATCGGCGAAGGGCGAAGCGATCTTGCTGCCGCTGACATTCTTCGCGCCTTGCAAATTTATCGACGCGCCTGCGCCATCAATTTCGCCACTCTCACCCTCATTGCACTCTTGGCCCTCATCTTCATCGCGCGAGGCTGAGCAGGCGATCGAGATCGATATGGCCATCGAGATGCGCGGCGAGCGCATCGAGACTGTCCTCGACGGCTGCCTCGTAGGAGAACCCGGTGCTCTCAGAGCCGAGCAGTGTCAGCCAGGCTTTGCGCATCGCGGAATGCGCAAAGAGCCCATGAACATAGCAGCCCATGATGCGTCCGTCGCGCGAGACTGCGCCGTCGCTGCGGCTATCGGCAAAACGCAGCAGAGGTCTCCCGCAATCCCCGCCCTTCGTTTGCCCGACATGCATCTCATAACCGCTGAACGGCGCGGTGTTAAAACCGGCGTACGCAGCTATGCCAGACACCGGCGCGAGACTCTTTGCACCCGTCAGCTCGGTCTCGACGTCGAGCCAGCCGAGCCCCCGCACCGCGCCGACAGGGCCTTCGATACCCTGCGGATCTGCAATCGAAGAGCCGAGCATTTGGTAGCCGCCACAAATGCCGAGGACATGCCCGCCGCGCCGGACATGGGCGGCCAGATCGATGTCCCAGCCTTCGCGGCGCAGCACTTCGAGATCGGCGATGGTCGTCTTCGATCCGGCGAGGATCACGAGGTCCGCATCGCCCGGGAGAGCCTGCCCGTGTGCAAGCCATTCGAGCGAGACATCGGCTTCCATGCGCAGCGGATCGAACTCGTCGAAATTGGCGATTCCCGGCAGTATGGGGACGACGATCCGGCACTTTCCCGGCCCCGCCTTGCGATGCCGTAAGGCCATGGAATCCTCAGCCGGGAGAAGCTCCGCTGCCGCGCAATAAGGCACCAGGCCGAGCGCCGGCCAGCCTGTGCGTTGTGCGATGAGAGTCAGACCCTCGGCGAAGAGATCGGGATCGCCACGGAACTTGTTGACGAGGAAGCCCTTGATCATCGCGGCATCTTCTTCGGTGAGGACGGCTTTGGTTCCGACGATTTGCGCGATGACGCCGCCTCTGTCTATGTCGCCGATGAGGACGACCGGCACATCTGCCGCGCGGGCAAATCCCATATTCGCTATGTCTTGCGCCCTGAGATTGATTTCTGCGGGGCTGCCTGCCCCTTCGACAATGACGAGATCGGCTTGCGCTTTGAGTTTCGCAAAGCTTTCGAGAACATGCGGCAGGAATTGCGGCTTCAGCGCCTGGTAGTCGCGCGCCCGTGCATGCCCGATCATCTTGCCCTGCAAAATGATCTGCGAGCCCATGCTGCCTTGCGGTTTCAAGAGCACCGGGTTCATGTGAACCGAAGTCGGAACTTTGCAGGCGCGCGCCTGCAAGGCCTGGGCGCGGCCAATCTCGCCGCCATCTTGCGTGACGGCGGCATTATTCGACATGTTCTGAGGTTTGAACGGCCGCACTGAAAGGCCGCGCCGCACATAGGCACGGCAGAGACCTGCGGCGAGCAAAGATTTGCCGACATCGGAGCCGGTGCCTTGCAGCATCAAGGCTTTCGCGAGCTGCGCCAAACTCAGAACTCGATTCCGGCCTGCGCCTTCACGCCCGCCTGGAAGTGATGTTTCACGAGACTCATTTCCGTGACGAGATCGGCAACGGCGATGAGAGCCGGCTTCGCATTGCGGCCTGTGACGACGACGTGGAGATCGCTGCGGCGCGCCCGAAGCGTTGCGACGACTTCGTCGAGAGAGAGATATTCGTAACGTAAAGCAATATTCAATTCATCGAGCACGAGAAGCCTGATCGATGGATTCTCCATCAGTTCGCGCGCTTTCTCCCAGGCCTTTTGCGCGGCAGCCATGTCGCGCGCACGGTCCTGCGTCTCCCAGGTGAACCCCTCCCCCATCGTGTGCCAGGAAACGAGATCATGAAACCGTTCGAGCGCCGTGCGCTCGCCGGTCTGCCAGGCACCTTTGATGAATTGCACGACGCCGACATGATGGCCATGGCCGAGTGCGCGCAAGACGAGACCGAATGCCGCCGTCGATTTGCCCTTGCCGGGACCCGTGTGGACAACAAGAAGACCTTTTTCGGCAATCGTCTTCGCGGCGACCTCGGCATCCTGCAGCGCCTTGCGCTTGGCCATTTTTTCTTTGTGGTGGGCGTCGGGGTCGGATCGGGTTTCAGTCATCGGGCCTCGCAGGCGGAAATGGCGGCAGTGCAGATCATGCCGTCATAGCTCAGACGAGCCCGACGAGCCACCGGCGCGTGATCTAGCCCTCGCAAAGGCCAGAGGGAAAGCCCTCGGGAGCGCAGCTTCGTCCCGCATTATCCTGCATCAAGCCGAAGCAGATCTCTGGAGCCGCTTTTCCGACCAGAACATGGTCCAAGGTCGCAAACAAAAGACGAGCGCCTTCATCCCGCGATGAAGGCCCTCGCCTTAAACTATTGAGCTGAGAGGGCCAGGCCGATCAATTCGGAACCTTGTGCTCCTCGTCATTAGCCGGCGCTGTGCTGTCGCTCGGCACAGCCGGGCGGGCCGGTTGTGCATTGTTCGAGGCGCGGGTGACGCCGCGGAGCAGGTCTTCGGCGGCAATCAATTGTTTGTCGTCCTTGGCGTCCTGCGGCACGTAGACCTGCGAACCGGTCTTCTCGTCCTCACCATTCTTGAGATGGCCCTTGAGCGAGGCTTCGCCTTTGCTGTCGACCTTGCCCTTGAGATCGTCCGGCACGTCCTCCAGAACCTGGATGTCCGGATCGATGCCTTTCGCCTGGATCGAACGGCCCGAAGGCGTGTAATAGCGCGCCGTCGTCAGGCGCAACGCACCATCGGACGCATTCTGACCAAGCGGAATGATCGTCTGGACCGAACCCTTGCCGAACGAGCGCGTGCCGAGAATGGTTGCGCGCTTATGGTCCTGCAGCGCCCCTGCGACGATCTCGGAGGCGGAAGCCGAACCACCATTGATCAACACGACCAGCGGCTTGCCCTTCGAAATATCGCCGGGGCTGGCATTGTAGCGCATTGTTTCCTCGGCATTGCGGCCGCGGGTTGAAACAATTTCGCCATGATCGAGGAATGCCTTGCTGACCGCAATCGACTGATCGAGCAGGCCGCCCGGATTGTTTCGCAAGTCGAGGATATAGCCTTTGAACTTGTCAGCCGGGATTTCCGCCAGGAACTTCTGAATGGCCGAGCGGACGCCGTCATAGGTCTGTTCGTTGAACTGGGTGATTCGGATGTAGCCGATGTCGCCGCCATCAATCCGGTCGCGAACCGATTTGATCGTAATCACGGCGCGGGTCAGCTTGACGTCCTGCGGCTCTTTGTTTGCGCCACGCACTATTTTGAGCGTTACATCGGTATTCGGCGCGCCGCGCATCTTGTCGACGGCCTGATTGAGCGTGAGGCCTTGCACGGTTTCGCCGTCGATCGCGGTAATGAGGTCGCCGGTGAGGATGCCGGCACGCGAGGCGGGCGTATCGTCGATCGGCGTGACCACTTTGATCAAACCATCTTCCTGCGTCACTTCTATGCCGAGCCCGCCAAACTCGCCGCGCGTCTGCACCTGAGTCTCGCGGTAACTCTTCGCATCGAGATAGGACGAATGCGGATCAAGCGACGTCAGCATGCCGTTGATCGCCGCTTCGATGATCTTCTGTTCATCGGGTTTTTCCACATAGTCGGCACGGATCTTTTCGAAGACATCGCCGAATAGGCTGAGGTTCCGATAAGTGTCGGATGCGGCCGCACGCGCCGTTCCGCTAGAAAACACGTGGGTCTGCATACCAATAGTAACTATAGAGGCTCCCAGCACGGCGCCGAGCAGCACAAGTGAAACTTTCCGCATTATCCGCGAACCTTTTGAATGTCCGGCTTCGCCCACCATGGGCCCGGATCGATCGCCGCCCCGTCTTTACGAAATTCTACATAGAGGATGGGTTGCGCTGCTCCAATTGCAATAGCCGCAGCAGTCTTGACAGCTCCGTCGCCCATTGTGGCCACGGGTTCGCCCACGAGGACGAATTGTCCCACCTCTACATTGATCCGTTCCATACCGGCCAAGACGACATAATAGCCTTGCCCGGCGTTGATGATCAAGAGTTGTCCGTAGGTCCGGTAAGGACCTGCGAAAGCGACCCAGCCGTCGCTGGGGGAGGCGACGATGGCACGCACGCGTGTCGCGATGAAAAGACCTTTCTCCGTGCCGCCAAACCCGTCCGAGCTGCCAAAGTTCCTGAGAACGGTGCCGACCGCCGGCATCGGCAGCAGGCCTTTGGCCTCGGCAAAGGCTACGGCTGGCGCAAGCCTGGCCGCATCCTTGAACAGGGAGGCATTAGGTTTTGCGCCGATGTGACCGGATTCGAGCTCGGCCGTTTTTCGCGCCTCATCGGCCTTGTGGGCTTCCTCGGCCGCGTGCTTGGCGCCCCCGAGCTCCGATTCCATCCGGGCGATCAGCTCCTTGAGGCTCGAGGCCTGGCGGGCGAGGTCTTGCGCCCTGGCGCGTTCGGCACCCAGCGCGCGCTCGGCTGTACCGAGGGCGTTTTGCCGTGCGTCGACCAGCGCGGCCAGGCGCTGGCGCTCAAGTCCAAGCTCAGCAGCCTCCTTGGCCAACCTGTCATGTTCGGCAGCAATCGAACGGCCCAGTCGCACAAGATCGGCAAGATCGGCTGCGAGCGCTTCCGTCTCGGCCCGCATTTCCGGAAGGACGGCGCCAAGCAGCATCGAGGTTCGAATGGCTTGAAGCATGTCCTCAGGCTCGACGAGGAGTGCCGGCGGCGGCGTTCGGCCCATACGCTGCAGAGACGCCAGAACCTCGGCAATGACATCGCGCCGACTTTCCAGCGACCGCCGAATCGCGTCTTCGGACCCTGTCAGCGTCTCGAGGCGCGTTTCGGTTTCGCTGATTTTCTGTGCGGCCGCATTGACCTTCTCGGTAGTTGCGAGCAATGCCGAGAGAAGGCGGGCCCGATCGTTGCGGATATTTTCGATGTCAGCCTCGATCTGGCGCCGCTGTTCTTCAGATGCGCCGATCGTGTCCTCAACGCCGCGCAGCTCGAGCTGGCGACTGTCGAGCTCGCGCGGTCTGATCGTTGCGGTTTGGCTCTCATTTTGCGGCGGCGTGCCGCGCGGCGTTTCCTCGGCGCCAGCAGGCGCGACCGCGAGCGCTAAGATCGTCGCGATACTGCGCAAATTTCGGCAACTTCTGCCGCTTCGTTGCATGAATCTCCGCCGCGAGCCGAACCAGAAGACAGGATTGGAAGACATCGGCACGGCGTTTCTGAGGCAGAGGAACCGGATAGTTCAGGCCCGATGGTAAGGATGTCCGGCAAGGATCGTCATGGCGCGATAAATCTGCTCTGCCGCCATGATTCGCACAAGCTGATGCGGCCAAGTCAGTCGGCCGAAAGCGACGGCGAACTCGGCGTTTGATTGCAGACCCGCGTCGAGCCCGTCGGGGCCGCCGATCACAAGGCCGAGAGCCGGCGTGCGGCGATCACGCGTCCCGCCGAGGCGGCGGGCGAAAGCTTCACTGGTCAACATCTCTCCGGTTTCGTCGAAGACCAGGAACGCGGTATCGGCGCCGAGGGCCGAACGAATCGCTTTGGCTTCCTCGGCTTTGCGATCTTCGGCCCGGCGTGCTCGGCTCTCGTCGAGCTCATGCAGGACAAGACCCGTAAAGCCGAGGCTGCGCCCAGCCGCCACGGCGCGATCCAAATATCGCGCTGCCAGCTCTCGCTCAGGGCCGGCTTTGGTCCGCCCGACGCAAATGAAAACGAGGCGCATCGAAGGCGCGAAGCTCGACGCGCGCGTCAGCCCGCGCGGCGCTCGCCCGGCCGATCCATGCCCCACATTTTCTCGAGGTTATAGAACTGCCGCACTTCCGGGCGGAAGATATGGACGATGATGTCGCCCGCATCGACCAAAACCCAGTCGCAATGTGGCAATCCCTCAACCCGCTTTGCCGGCGTGCCCGCCTCTTTCAAGGCTTTGAGCACGCGATCGGCAATCGCTCCCACATGCGTGTTGGAGCGCCCGCTCGCGACAATCATCGCGTCGGCGATCGAGGTCTTACCCAGCAGGTCGATGGAGATAATGTCTTCGGCCTTCGAATCTTCGAGACTGGCCAAGACGCTCTGATAGACGGTGCCGGCGGCTGATTCGGTTGAACCTGGCACCGGGTGAAACGGCATGGCCGCTTCGTGCGCGATCGTAGGTATCAGTGCTGCGATCCTCTCGGGGCTCCGGCCGAAAGACCGGAGACGTTTTAATATAGCGGGATTCGGCCAAAAATTCAATCCAAGACCGCAAGGGCGCGCGCCTGCCCGGAAGAATCCGGCGATTTTTACGGACATGCGCGAATATGCCGCCTGTAGGCATATTTGAAGCGGAAATTCGGCCATTGCAGGAACTCGGCCACCGCCTCGTCACCGAGTGCGGCTTAGCCGCCGCTCGCCTTGTGGAAGACATGCCAAATGAGGGCTGTCGCATCGCGTTGGTTTTGACCGAACAGCAACTAATTCACTTGCAATCCGGTGGATCTGAGACGCAACTGCGCGGGGCCGGCACAAACTTGGTCAGGTACGCGCTTTCGTGCGGCGTTTCCGCAAGGCCCAAGACCAAGGCCTATGACTAAGGTCTGAGGCAGATGTCATTGCACCGCACCAAGCAGTGTATTAGTTGAAAACCGGTCTCGTTCGAGAAAGAAGGCGTGCCCATGGCCGAAGTCGATCTGCATAGCAGTCTCGAAGCACGGCGCCCTCTGTCGCCGCATCTGTCGGCATATCGCTTCACGTTGAGCATGATGATGTCGGTGGGGCATCGCGTCACCGGCGTGCCACTCTATTTTGGAACCTTGCTGCTCGTCTGGTATCTCGTCGCGGCGGCAACCGACAAAAAATCCTTCGATCTCGTGGCCTGGGTCATGGGGTCCTTCCTCGGCCAACTCATTCTGCTCGGCTACACATGGGCCTTGCTGCAGCACTTGGTCAACGGCATAAGGCACTTGATCTATGATGCAGGCTACGGCTGGGAGGATCCAACGCGCGAGCGGCTGGTGTATGCGACGTTGATCGTCCCCATCGTTTTGACGATCATCGTCTTCGGCCTGGCCCACCTGATCCATTAGCCAGCCGCCGCTTCGCGGAAGGCGGCGACAACCGGCAGACTGCGGCTTCAAACCGAGGGATTGCGGCTTCATGCAAAACGAAAAAGCTTCCATGCGTACGACGAGAAGCCGCATCAATCATTTAGGCGTCGCCAGGTCCGCCACGCTGGATGTGCGGCTGCAACACCTCACGTCCGTCGCTCTGGTGCCCTTGACGATCACGTTCATCTGGAACGTGTTGGCGCTCGTCGGCAAGGATTATGCGGCTGCGCGGGCCTATCTGCATCACCCGGGACCGGCGATTTTGACGCTGCTCTTCATACTGGCATGCGTCTACCATATGAAGCTCGGCGTGCAATCGATCATCGACGATTATGTGCATCGGGCGGTGGTGAAGGAATGGATGCTGATTGCGAACGTGCTGTTTAGCGTTTTCGTCGGCGTCGCCTGCATCTATGCGGTGTTGGAACTGGGCTTCGTCGCACATCCTTGAGGTGTGGGCGTCACGGCGCGACCCCCGGTAGGGGTTCTTACTCCGCGCCATTTGGATTTGATTGGCTGGAAGGCAGATTTCATGGCGAGCAACGGCACGTTGAAGGGCAGCACCGCGCCTGCCACCAATGGTACCGCCTATCCAATCACAGATCATAATTTCGACGTGGTTGTCATAGGCGCCGGCGGTTCAGGCTTGCGCGCGACAGTCGGCTGTTCGCAGGCCGGTTTGCGCACGGCTTGCGTGACGAAGGTGTTTCCGACCCGGTCGCATACGGTGGCGGCGCAGGGCGGGGTTGCAGCTTCGCTTGGCAATATGGGGCCGGATAACTGGAAATGGCACATGTACGACACCGTCAAGGGGTCGGACTGGCTCGGCGATCAGGATTCGATCGAATACTTGTGCCGCCATGCACCGGCAGCGGTCTATGAGCTCGAACATTGGGGCGTGCCCTTTTCGCGCACAGACGACGGCCGCATCTATCAGCGCCCCTTCGGCGGCATGACGACGGATTTCGGCAAAGGGCCGCCGGCACAAAGGACCTGCGCGGCTGCCGACCGGACCGGCCATGCCATGCTTCACACGCTTTATGGCCAAGCGCTGCGCTACGAAACGGAATTCTTCGTCGAATTTTTCGCGATCGATCTGATCATGGAGGACGGCCGGTGTCGCGGCGTCGTCTGCCTGAAGCTCGATGACGGAACGATCCATCGCTTCCGCGCACAACTCGTCATTCTCGCGACGGGCGGCTATGGCCGCATTTATTTCTCCG
>JBKQHN010000147.1:0-17720 GCA_052148755.1 Beijerinckiaceae bacterium
AAACTCTCGACGCGGCCGGACAAGCGCGTCGGATCGGATGAGGCCTGGGACAAGGCGGAAGCTGCCCTGACACGCGTGCTCGACACCCTCAAACAAAGAGGTCTCAAAACCAGCATCAACCCGGGCGAGGGCGCGTTTTACGGCCCAAAACTTGAATATACGTTGCGCGATGCGATCGGGCGCGAATGGCAATGCGGCACGACGCAGGTCGATTTCAACCTGCCGGGCCGGTTCGGCGCGTTCTATATCGGCGCCAACAGCGAAAAGATCACGCCGGTGATGATCCATCGCGCCATGTTCGGTTCGCTCGAACGCTTTACCGGCATTCTCATCGAGCATTTCGCCGGGCATCTGCCGTTGTGGCTTTCGCCGGTGCAGATCGTCGTCGCGACGATCACTCAGGATGCCGATGATTATGCTTTGGATGTAATGGCCGAGGCGCGGAAGCTTGGGCTGCGGGTCGAAGGCGATCTCAGGAACGAAAAAATCAATTACAAGGTCCGCGAACATTCACTCGCCAAGATTCCCGTCATGCTCGTCCTCGGCAAGAAGGAATCAGCCGAGCGCAAGGTCTCGATTCGGCGATTGGGCTCGCAGGAGCAAACGGTCTTGGGGCTCGATGAAGCGCTGCGGTCTTTGGTCGATGAAGCAACCCCGCCCGACGTGAAGAGGGGCGAGTAGGGGCGAATTTTTGCTTGTCCGTTCTAGCTAGGTTAGCTATCCTCATGTCATGAGCATTACCAATATTCACGATGCCAAGACCAATCTTTCGAAGTTGATCGAGGCGGCGTTGCGTGGCGAAGAGGTCGTTATCGCCAAGGCCGGCAAGCCCGTCGTGCGCCTGGTTGCCATCGCGGCGCAGCCTGAGGAAAAGGTTTTGACGCCCGGCGAAAAGCTCATTGGGGCAATGGGCGCATTGAAAGGGAAATGGGAGGGGCCGACCGATGAGGAATGGGCAGAATCCGATCGCTACGTCTTGGAGTTGTTCGAGGAAAGCTTGAACAAGGAATGAGCCTGATCCTCGACGCCCATATCGTAATTTGGCTGGCGCTCGATCATCCCCGTCTTTCTGCGAGTGCTCGCGATTTGCTCTCACGGCAAACCGAGACGATGTTTTGCAGTCTTGCTCAGCTTTGGGAAGTCGAGATCAAAGTCGCGGCGGGACGCGTGCCTGGAATCTTTGATTTTTCGAAAGAGATTGCGACCTTGGGTCTCGAACTTGTCCTCATCGAGCCGGCGGATGCTGTGCGCGCCGCGCGCCTGCCGCGTCATCACGGCGATCCTTTCGACCGGATGCTGATAGCCCAGGCGATCGCCCGCAATCTGACGATCCTCACCCATGATCGCGCTTTCGAAGCCTATGGCGTGCCGCTCGTCTTGGCTTGAACATTCAAAACTTGGCCGGCCTCCGGCTATTCAAGGTCAGCCATTGTAGTCATACGCAAACCTTAATTCGCATAGCAAATCTCCCGCGGCCCTATGGACGGGTGCGGCTTTGCTTGTTAACGAAGTGTTACCGGGCCTCGGATAATTTGCCTTGATGATCCGACTGAGACGCCTCTCTACCTCTCTTCGCCCTTTGTTGGGGATCTCTCTTTTTGTCTTCCTCGCCGGCTGTGCAGCGGCCGTGCACGACGCCTTTCCCAGTCCTTCCGATTTTGAGGTGACCGGCATCGACGTTTCGAAATATCAGGGCGATATCGATTGGAACGCGGTGCGGGATTCGGGCGTCAGATTCGCCTGGATCAAAGCGACCGAAGGTGGCGACCGCTTCGACGAGAAATTCGCGCAGAATTGGACCAAGGCGAAAGAAGCCAGCGTTCCGCGCGGCGCCTATCATTTTGCCTATTGGTGCCGCACAGGCGAGGAGCAGGCGGCTTGGTTCGTCTCCCATGTGCCCAACGATCCCAATGCTCTGCCGCCGGTCCTCGACCTCGAATGGAACGGCCAATCGAAAACCTGTCCCAAACATCCTTCACGGCAAGAGGCGCTCGCCACGATCAGAACCATTTTGACGGCGATGGAACGTGCCTATGGCAAGAAGCCCGTGATCTATACGTCGATCGATTTCCATCGCGTCGTATTGGCCGGTGAATTCACCGATTATCCGCTGTGGGTGCGCAGCGTGAAATATTACCCGACGGTCAAATATGGCGACCGCAACTGGCACTTCTGGCAGCATACCGCGGAAGGCCGCGTTCCCGGCATCAACGGCTATGTCGATCGCAACGCTTTCCGTGGTTCCGTGCGCGACTGGCAGGCCTGGCTCGCCGAGGCGGCGCCTGGCGGCTGATACAGATAAGAAACCGCACTCAGGCGGACTCGCCGGCGATGCACGGGTCGCTCTTCACAACCTTTGCAATGGGAGAAGCGAGCTGCGGCCGCAGGAGATGGCGGTCGCGCGCTCATCGGCGCGTTCGCCGCAGCTCCGATCACCCAGCCTTGGATGATCGCAGGTTGTCGATGCTGCAAACGCCGGAGCCGAAGGCTACGATCTGCAACAGACCACCAGCGATCGAAAGATTCTTGAAAAATTGGATGAACTGGTTTTGATCGCCGAGATTGTTGTGGAAGCCGAGAGCCGCAGCGATGGTGAAGATGGCCAGGACCAGCGCAACGATGCGGGTTTGGAAGCCGACGATAAGAAGGATGCCGCCGCCGACTTCGACGATGACGGCGATCAGATAGGCCAGCAACGGCGCGGGCAGACCTGCCGAAGCTATATAGGCCTGAGTCGCCGCCGGTGCCGTGATCTTGTGAAGCCCGGCTATAACGAACAGCAGGGCAATGAGCAAACGGCCTAAAGCCGGCAGATAGCGCGTGTAAGCGTTCATGGTATTTTCCCCCTTGTGCCAAAAATAGGTTGTAACTGGAAGCAAGGTCAATCCCGCCTCAGCCGAACAGCTTCTTGGCGGTTTGCGCGACGAGATCGCCTTGGAAACGGGCCGCGGCGAGTTCATTGGCCGAAGGCTGGCGCGAACCATCGCCGGCGGAAAGGGTGGTGGCGCCGTAAGGGCTGCCGCCGGTGATTTCACTCAGCGTCATCTGGCCCTGGAAGCTGTAGGGCAGGCCGACGATGAGCATGCCAAAGTGCAGCAGGTTGGTAATGAGCGAAAACAGCGTCGTTTCCTGACCGCCATGCTGACTGGCTGTGGACGTAAACGCAGCGCCAACCTTGCCGTTGAGGGCACCGCGCATCCAAAGCCCGCCGGCCTGATCAAGGAAGCTCGCCATCTGCGATGAAACGCGGCCGAACCTCGTCCCGGTCCCGATGATGATCGCGTCGTAATCGGCGAGCTCCTCGATCTTGGCGATCGGCGCAGCCTGATCGAGCTTGAAATGGGCGGCCTTGGCAACCTCTAACGGGGCCGTCTCCGGCACACGCTTGATGTCGACGACGGCGCCTGCCGATCGCGCGCCCTCGGCTACGGCTCCGGCCATGGTTTCGATGTGGCCATAGGATGAATAGTAAAGAACGAGGACTTTAGCCACTTTGGTGCTCTCCTTCGTGCTGGCAGTGATCTGAACCTTCATCTGTGTCGGGCACGGTGAAAAGAAAACCCGAATAATTTCGATGAAAACGTTCGATTTTTTTGCCATGTTCGCGCGTCGGGGGAGTCCAGGCTGAGAAAGGCCGGCAAATCCCGCTCGCGAGACGTGAGGAATTCGAAAAATGCAGCAACCCGGCACGCCGAGCCTGGATCAGCTCAATGTCTTTCTGACGGTTGTGGAAACGGGCAGCTTTGCTGCGGCAGCGCGTCGTCTCGGTCGCGCGACATCCGCCATCTCTTATGCGATCGCCAATCTTGAGCTGCAGCTCGGCATGTCCATGTTCGATCGCGAATCGACCCGTAAGCCGCGGCTCACGGAGGCCGGGCGGGCGGTCCTGTCGGAAGCGCGGGCAGTTTCCCTCGGCATCGACAACTTGCGCGCCAAGGTGAAAGGCTTGCTGCAAGGGCTTGAAGCCGAAGTCGCGCTCGCAGTGGACGTTATGTTGCCGACGACGCGCCTCGTCGACGCCATGCAGGCCTTCGAGGCTGAGTTTCCCACGGTGGGGCTACGCCTTCATGTTGAGGCTCTGGGCGCGGTCACGCAGCTCGTTCAGTCCGGCGTCGCCACTATCGGCGTCAGCGGGCCTCTTCTCGTGGACGTGCCGGGTCTGGAGCGAATCGCGATCGGCGGCGTCGACCTGGTGCCGGTCGCAGCGCCGCAGCATCCGCTGGCTCGGGGTGGCGAGAATGCACCGCGGGCGGCGCGGGACCATGTGCAGCTCGTGCTCAGCGACCGCTCCTCGCTCACTGAAGGCTTTGAATTCGGAGTGGTCGGCTTCCGAACCTGGCGGCTCGCCGACCTCGGCGCCAAACATGCCCTGCTTCTGGCCGGAGTGGGATGGGGCAACATGCCCGAACCCATGGTGAGAGAGGATCTCGCCACGGGCCGCCTCAAACGGCTCGAACTGCCCGACTGGAAAGGTGCCTTATGCACATTCCAGATCATTCATCGCACCGACACGCCGCCGGGGCCGGCCGCCGCCTGGCTGATCAACAGGTTTGCCAGCCAAGTCGAGTGAGGGAAGTGAGGAGAGCGGCGGCGGGAGTGTAAAAATTGCCCTGTCAGCCCAAGCTCCTGGGCATTAAGCGTGGCCGCAACGGGCGTGTTCTTCGGGCGGGTGATGTGCTAGCCTACGCTCATGAACAAAATGCTGGAACACGCCATCGCCGAGCTTGCCCGACTGCCGGAAGACGAGCAAGAAGCCATCGCTTGTTTGATCATCGAGGAGATGGAAGCCGAACGCGGCTTCGACGAACGGTTCGCCGCCTCGGAGAACAAGCTGGCCGAATTGGCGCGCAGGGCGAAGGAACAGCATGCCCTCGGCGAGACAACGCCGTTCATCTTTCCCGCGAAAGAATGATCTCGCGGGCGACGCCCGACTTCTGGGCGTGTTTTTCCGGACTGCCTGGCGATGTTCAGACAAGAGCCAAGGCGGCCTTCGCCTTGTGGAGCGCCAATCCGCGGCACCCCAGCTTGCATTTCAAGCCGTTGCCTGCGGCGGGCGAAGATGTGTGGTCGGTGCGGATCGGTATCCACTGGCGAGCGCTCGGTGTCCGAGAGCCCGATGCGATGATCTGGTTCTGGATTGGCTCTCATGCCGACTACGACCGGATGCTAAATCGCTAGATCGGAGGAAGGCGTTTCTCCCCCCGGCCCGGGCGCGGCCAACAGGCAGCGTGAAGAAGATCGGATATGAAGCAGAACCTTCCGGCGCCATTTGAAGGCGCCCAAGACGTCGCGAAGCTCACAACGGGAATTGCCGCTGCTTTGGGAAGCATGTTTTTCCCGGCAGCTGCGCTTGCAGCCCCGGCGATCAATTTCCTCATTGATCGAATTATGCGGCCGGCGCAGGAAATTCTTTTGGCTGAATTAAAGTCAGGAAATATTGGCTCTCTCTCCGAAGAACAATTCGCGCAATATGTTCCAATGAGCTACAAATTTTTTGAGGCCGCGAAGTAAGGGGAATATGCGCACAACCTGAAAATCTTGGCAGCGTACATAGCAAATGAACTCAAGCAAGAGATGCCTGACGCGCCGAATTTTTCGCGTATGGCGAGACGACTGGAGGGGTTGTCCAAAACCGAACTAAAGGTCATTGCGCTGATTGATTCGTCCCTCTCCACAATTTTCAAGGGATCTACGGATGCGGCAACGCAGCCTGCTCGGCGATTTGTGTCGGCAAGCAGTTTAGCCGGAGAAGCAAATAACAGCGACAAGCTTAATCGATTCCAGCTTCAGAACTCATTGACTGAACTTGCAAGCCGCGGATTGCTTATACCGGATGGAGCGACACGGACGAGCAAGACCGAAGAATATTATTACGTCTCTCAAGCGTTTTTGGATCTTGTTGATAGAGCTAAAGAGGCTATCGAAAGTGTTGGGAAGTCTTAACGCGGATCGCGTGCGCGAGTTATTCCTTTGAGCGGCCCTTACTGCCCCTTCTTCGTCCGTGTGGCGAATTTCACCGCTTCTTCCGCTGCTCTGAAAAGTGCCTGCGCCTTGTTCACGCATTCGCGCTGTTCATAGGCGGGGTCTGAATCATAGACGATGCCGGCGCCGGCCTGGACATGCATGAAACCGTCCTTGACGATAGAGGTGCGTAGAACGATGCACGTGTCCATTTCGCCATTGGCGCCGAAATAGCCGATGCAGCCGGCATAGATGCCGCGTTTGTCCGTCTCGAGCTCGTCGATGATTTCCATCGCCCGGACCTTGGGTGCGCCCGAGACCGTGCCGGCCGGAAAGCCGGCGCAAAGCGCATCTATGTCGTCGCAATGGGGCGCCAAGCTGCCTTCAACGTTCGAGACGATGTGCATCACGTGGCTATAGCGTTCGATCGCGAACTGTTCGGTAACCGCCACCGTACCGATTTCGGCGACGCGGCCGACGTCGTTGCGGCCGAGATCGAGCAGCATCAAATGCTCGGCGCATTCTTTTTCATCGGCGAGAAGGTCGGCGGCGAGGCGCTCATCCTCGGCGACCGTCTTGCCGCGCCAACGTGTGCCGGCGATCGGCCGGATCGTCACCTTGCCGTGCCGCACGCGGACCAGAATCTCGGGGCTCGAACAGACGATCTGAAAATTGCCAAAATCGAGATAGCAGAGAAACGGCGCCGGATTGACGCGGCGCAGAGCGCGATAAAGCGAGAAGGGCGGCAAAGTGAAAGGCGCAGTGAACCGCTGCGAGAGCACGACCTGAAATACGTCGCCGGCTCGGATATAGTCCTTCGCACGTTCGACCATCGCCTGAAAACGCGCTTCCGTCGTATTGGACTTCGGTGCGGTTGTGCCGAGAAAAGGATCGCTGCCGGCTGGATCATGTGCAAGCGGGCCTTCGAGAATGGCGACGACCGCTTCGATGCGCTCGAGCGCGCTTTCATAAGCGGCGCGCGCCGTCCTGCCGGCACCTGGCCGCACGGGTGCAACGACAGAAATTTCGTCCTTCACGCTGTCGAACACGACCATGATTGTCGGCCGTAACATGATCGCGTCGGGAACCCCGATCGGATCGGGCTTGGCCGGCTTCAGTCTTTCCATTTGCCGGACCATGTCATAGCCGAGATAGCCGAAGACGCCGGCAGCCATGGGCGGCATGTCTTCGGGGACTACAATGCGCGATTCGCCGATCAATGCACGCAAAGCTTCGAGCGGCGGGGCCGGGCAGGGCGCAAAGCTGTCGGGTTCAGTCAACGCGTGGCGATTGATTTCGGCGCGATCGCCGTAACTGCGCCAGATGATGTCGGGATCGAGACCGATCATCGAATAGCGACCGCGTGCCGCGCCGCCCTCGACGGATTCGAGCAGAAAAAGACCATTTCTGCGCCCGGCCGAAAGTTTTAGGAAGGCCGACACCGGAGTTTCGAGATCTGCCACGAGACGCGTCGAAACGAGCGCGGGAAGGAGAGCATCGTAAGTTTTTGCGAAGGCCTCGAAGGATGGCTCGAACATGGCATGCGTCTCTTTGGAGCCTATTGGCTCGAGTCACTCAAATTGAGGATAAGGACACTCGAGTTTTGTGCGGACCGGAGCGCGGACCTCCGGTCCGCGTCGTAAATTCAATTTGACTGACGTAGGCCACGATCTTTGAAAAAGTTAGTCCAACTCTCCAACACGGGCCGCCGCCGTCATTGGTTGTCCGCCTGGTTGTCCGCCGGAGAACCCAGCGCCGTCTGCAACGCGCGTTGATTGACGCTCACGCCCATCTGGCCTCGCAGATCGCCGAGATATTCGGTGAGCACATCATTTGCGAGTGCAGCTTTCACCTGATCGGCAAGTTTGCTGAAATCCGCAGACATGATATCGATTGGCTGGACGGAAGCATCGAGCACCTGGAAGATCAACCGCCCGCCGCCTTCGGCCGGCGCGGAACCGGCACTATCGACGCCGACATTGAAGATTTGCGCGGTGGCAGTTTGCGTGAGGCCGGTCGTGCCCGAACGCTTGACGCTGCTGTTGTGCTTGACTTCGAGATTGCCTTCTGCGGCGGCAATTGCCTCGAGCTTTTCACCGCTGCCGAGCTTCTTGACGAGGTCGGCGGCTTTGGTGGCGAGGCGCCGGCCGCGTTCCTCTTCTTGCCAAGCCTGTTCCACTTGCGGTTTCACCTCTTCCAGAGTCCGTTGCCGGGCCGGCTCGATGGCGCCGATTTCGAACCAGAGCATGCCGCCGTCGCGGCTCTCGATCGGCTCGTTGTCGACGCCGACATCGGAGGCGAAAACCGCCTTCAGAAGCGCTTGCGCTTCGCGAAGATCAGCGACGGGCTGGCCGTCCTTGTCGCGGCCGTTCGCGTCGATGGCCTCGATCGTGCGCGGCGTGAGTGTGGTGCCGACGGCCGCTTCGGCCAGCGTCTTGCCGGAGGCGCGCCGATCTTCGATCTCGTCGCGCAACTTGCTGATTTCTCGGCGCACCTTGGTCTGGGCGAGCTCTTTTTCGAGGTCGGCTTTGACTTGCTCGAAGGGAGTGTCGTGCGCCGGAATGATTTTTTCGACCCGCACGAGGGCCCAGCCGAACTGCCCGAGCTTCACGGGCTTGGAAACCGCCCCTTCGGGAAGTGCGAAAGCGACCTCGGCAATTGCCTTGTCGGCGAGCTCAGGCTTCGCCAACGCGCCGAGATCGATGTATTTGTCTGCCGGACTGCGCTCGGCAGCGAGCTGGTCAAAGCTCTCGCCCGCGTCGATCTTGGCCGAAGCGGCGTTGGCGGCCGCTTCATCGGGCAGCAGGATCTGGTCGATCTTGCGCTTTTCGGGCTGCGCGTAGCGCTGCGCTTTCACGTCCTCGTAGCGTTTTGTCACCTCCTCCTCACTCACCGTCGTGGCCTTTTCAAGCGCAGAGGGCGTGAGCGCGAGCACCACGATCTTGCGATATTCGGGCGTCCGGTAGGAGTCACGCCTGACGTCATAAAACGCCTTCAGGGCTTCATCGTTCGGCGAATCGATGGTGCCGGCAGCGGCTGGCAGCAGGACGAAGTAGTCGATACTGCGCGTCTCATTCACGTAGCGGTTCATCACCTCCAGCAATGCATTCGGGACCTGAAGACCTTGCTCCAGGGGCAAGGTTTGTTCCCGGCGCAGATAGTCGCGGCGCAGTTCGGTGACGAAGCGGCGCTCTGTTGTGCCGGCATTGCGCAGTCGCGCGTCGAAGGCCAGGCGATCGAATTTGCCGGTTGTTCCTTTGAACCTGTCGTCTTCGAGAAGGCTGCGCGCGAGATCCTTGTCCGACATCGCGAGGCCGAGGGATTTGGCCTGCTGGTCGAGGATGGCGTCGCTGACGAGCTGAACCAGAACCTGGCGATCGAGCCCTAATTCGCGTGCCTGCTCATTGGTGATCGCCTGTTGCCTCTGCTGCTGCAGGTTCTGCAATGCGCGCTGATAGGCTTCCCGGTACGCGCCGACGCCGATGTCCGTGTTGCCGACGCGGACGAACTGGCTAGAGGTGACGAAGCTGTTGATGGCGGAGCTAACGCCCCATCCGACAAAGCATAAACTGATGAGACCAATGATGATCCGGCCGGGCAAACTTTGTGTTGCGGCGCGCAATGCGTCGAGCATATCTGATAGTCTCCTGGAGCAGTTTCAGGCAAAATGCGATCGGTTTGCCCTATGAAAATGCCCTGATTCTTGAAGAGGCGCGTGTCTGTGCGAAAAAAGTCTCCACTCGTTGCAGGCACGCGGCAGCCGAGAGCGGCGGACTATAGGGAGAGCCGTCCGCGCATGCAACGGCACCCCCTTCGTGGCCGCAACCTGTCTTCAGACTCCAAGCCGAGCCGATTCGGCTCCAAATCAACTCTTGGAGCATGCCCCGATAGAACATCGCAGATATTCTATGTTTTTTGCCTCAATTCGGGCGTGACGAGATCAATCGATGGGGCTGTGCACTCGCACCGACTTGCATAGAAGTTTGCTGCCAAATATACCCTGAAGCAGAAGGATTTCAGGGTTCATTTCCAGCAGATAGCTGAGACCCTTGCGCCTCATACTCGCGTGCAAGGGTAAATCAGCAATACAAATCAAAAAGTTAGCACCGCAACACGAGTGCAAAGGCGATTTGCTGGAGCACCACGACGCGCTCCTCTCTAGCGGCGGTCGAAATATTGCCTGAACAAAGGACAGGATCGAAATGCCGCAGAGACCGGTTCCGCTCGTCGCCGGAAATTGGAAGATGAATGGCGGCATCGCCCAGTTGGACGTGATTGCCGCAGTGCGCGATGGCGTTCGGTCGGGTCGCGCCGGCAGAGCCGAAGTGCTCATCTGTCCTCCGGCGACTTTGCTCAAGGCGGGCGCAGATCTTTGCAAAAATTCGCCGGTGGCGCTCGGCGGCCAGGATTGCCATTTTTCCGCCGGCGGCGCTCATACGGGGGATATTTCCGCTCTGATTTTGAAGGACGCCGGCGCAACTTACGTCATTGTCGGGCATTCGGAGCGGCGCTGCGATCACCACGAAGACGATGCCCTTGTCGCGGCTAAGGCTGCGGCAGCCTTGGCTGCGGGCTTGGCGGTTATTCTGTGCGTCGGCGAGACGCTGGCGGAACGCGAAGCCGGAGAAGCTTTGCCGGTCGTCGCGGCTCAACTTGCCGGCTCGATGCCGGAAAATGCTACAGCATCTCGCCTCATCGTCGCCTATGAACCTGTCTGGGCCATTGGGACCGGCCTGACACCCTCGCCGGGAGACGTGGCCGAGATGCATGGCTTTATCCGGGGCCAGCTCGACCGGCACCTCGGAGAGCGGAGCAGCGAAGCTCGCATTCTTTATGGCGGCTCGGTCAAGCCGGTCAATGCAGGGGAATTGCTGAGCATTGCCAATGTCGACGGCGCCTTGGTCGGTGGCGCGAGCCTCAAAGCCGAGGAATTCCTCGCGATTGCCGAGGTCTATCGATAAGTAAGATACGCCGCCCTTCCGGCGAGGCGTCGAGATCGACGCTCCTAAATATTGCCATGCCCGTCAGCTAGCAAAAAATTCGGATCTCGGTATAAAAGCTCGCAAATGGGGGCGGTGGACCACGGACCGCACTCAAATTGGACCCATCATGCAAACGCTTCTGATTGTCATTCATCTTATCGTCGTCGTCGCGCTCGTCGCCGTCGTACTGCTGCAGCGCTCGGAAGGGGGCGCCCTCGGGATCGGCGGCGGCGGCGGTTTCATGACGGGGCGCGGGCAGGCGAATGTCCTCACGCGCGCCACGGCCATCCTGGCGACATTGTTTTTTGTGACGAGCCTTGCTCTGACGATTCACGCCAATCTGACGCGCGCACCGAAGTCGATCCTTGAAGGCGTGACGGAGCCGTCGGCGCCGCGGGTGCCTGCGTCTATACCTTCACCATCCGGCGGCCTTCTCGACGAACTGAAAAAAATCGAGGAACAAAGGCAGGCGCAGCCGCCGGCACAACCGGAAGCACCGCAATCGCAATGAGCGGCGAGCCCAATCGTCGTTTCCACAGGAGGGTGAAGATGAGAGCTTCGACTGGTATGGTGGCGCTCGTGGCCTTTTTCTGGCCGGCTTTCTTTGCCGCGCCCCTGGCGCAGGCCGAACAGCTCGACCTGAACACTGTCAAATGCAAGACGTTCCTCGAGAGCAGCAAGGAAGATATCGCTTATACGCTCGCTTGGCTCGACGGCTATTACAAAGGCGAAGACGATCCGGCTGTGATCGATTTCGATAAGCTGAAAGAGAATGCAGGCACTCTCGGGAAATATTGTGCGGAGCACTCCGACGCGACGGTCGGCGCGGCAGCGGAAGAATTGTTCGGCAAATGAAGCCTCGGCGCGTCGTCCAATCGGGCGGACCTATCCGATCGGCAAGACGACGCGCCATGAGTCGGCGTACCCTATGCCCTGGAGGTCGTGTTGCGATTCGAGGCAGCGCCGGATCGCAAATAAGCACCTATTCCATTCGCGGCGCTGTCATCTCCGCGACAGTTGGGGTCCAGTACTTGTCGCGCGGGCACGTATTATGACAGTCACATTGCCGCGGACCTGGTGCTTTCCTTGAGTCCCGCCTGTGCGGGAATGACAACGATAGGTTGAATGCTGGATCGTGCCGGCGCCTTCGCGGTGCCGACGGGCGCAGCTGATCGTAGATGTGGATGATCGTCGCGGGCTGCGGATAGTGCTCCCCAAGACGGCAAAGATAGGATAATTCTCAAGGCCCATGGCGCGGTATATTTTCATCACCGGCGGCGTGGTCTCCTCCCTCGGCAAGGGGCTTGCTTCAGCCGCCCTGGGTGCGCTTCTGCAGGCGCGCGGCTACACGGTCAAGCTTCGCAAGCTCGACCCTTATCTCAACGTCGATCCGGGGACGATGAGCCCCTATCAGCATGGCGAAGTCTTCGTCACGGACGACGGCGCCGAGACTGATCTCGACCTCGGCCATTATGAGCGGTTTACGGGGCGCCCGGCGCGGCGCGACGACAATGTCACCACCGGCAAGATTTATCAGGAGATCATCCTGAAGGAGCGCCGAGGCGACTATCTCGGCGCAACGGTGCAAGTCGTTCCGCATGTGACGAACGAGATCAAAACCTTCATCCTCTCGGGCGACGAGGGGGTTGATTTCGTCATGGTCGAAATCGGTGGCACCGTCGGCGACATCGAAGGCTTGCCGTTCTTCGAGGCGATTCGCCAGCTCGGCAATGAATTGCCGCACGGCCATGCGATCTACGTGCATCTCACGCTCGTGCCTTATATCGCGAGCGCCGGCGAGCTCAAGACGAAGCCGACGCAGCATTCGGTCAAGGAATTACGCTCGATCGGCATCCAGCCGAATATTCTTCTGTGCCGGAGCGACCGTCCGATTCCTTCCGAAGAACGCCGCAAGATTGGCCTTTTCTGCAATGTGCGGGAAAGTGCGGTGATCGAGGCGCTGGATGTGGCCTCGATCTATGATGCGCCCTACGCCTACCATTGCGCCGGGCTCGATCAGGAGGTCCTTTCGGCCTTCGGAATCGAGCCGGCGCCGCGGCCGGATATGAGCCGCTGGAATGCCGTTACCGAGCGCATTCATAATCCGGAAGGCGAAGTGACGATCGCAGTCGTCGGCAAATACACGGGTCTGAAGGACGCTTACAAATCCTTGATCGAGGCCCTGAGCCACGGCGGCATCGCCAATCGCGTGAAAGTACGGCTCGACTGGATCGAGTCGGAAGTGTTCGAAAGCAGCGATGTCGCTCCCTTTCTCGATGACGTCCACGGCATCCTCGTGCCGGGGGGGTTCGGGCAGCGCGGCGCCGAGGGCAAAATTCTCGCGGCACGCTTCGCGCGCGAACGTAAAGTGCCCTATTTCGGCATTTGCTTCGGCATGCAAATGGCCGTGATCGAGGCGGCGCGGGCGCTCTCTCGTATCGGCGAGGCCAATTCGACCGAATTCGGCCCGACGAACGAGCCCGTGGTCGGACTCATGACCGAATGGATGCGCGGCAATGAATTGCAGATCAGAGCCGCGCAGGGCGATCTCGGCGGCACGATGCGGCTCGGCGCCTATCCGGCGATACTCCGGTCGGATTCGAAAATTGCGGGCATTTATGGGCAGACCGAAATCTCGGAGCGGCATCGGCATCGCTACGAGGTCAATATGGCCTATCGCGAACAATTGGAAGAAAAGGGCATGATCTTCGCCGGTCTCTCGCCCGACGGCCTGTTGCCCGAGACGATCGAATTCATCGATCATCCCTGGTTCATCGGCGTGCAATTCCATCCTGAATTGAAATCCAGGCCGTTTGCGCCGCATCCGCTTTTCGCGAGTTTCATCGCTGCCGCAGTGGAGCAGAGTCGGCTCGTGTGAACCTATCTCAAACGTGGTCCATTTTGCCGATTGGATGAGCCCATCCGATCGCATCGCTTAGAGCGGGATGAGGAAAAGTGGGACGCTGCGCGGGTTTTCCGGCGCAATCAAGTTTACGCAGATTGCGTAAACTTATCTGCATATCCCGCTCCACTTTATTAGAATCGATCACGTTCATGATTTTGGACTGAATTAATCCAAAATCATCGTGATCTAACCCGATGCGTCGTCCTGCGCTCAAACCTCGGTGGTGCTGGTTTCGATCACGCGACCCGAAGGTCGGCGCCGGCGCAAAATCCCGCCGAGCCTGTCGAAATAGAGATAGAGAACCGGCGTCGTATAGAGCGTGAGGATCTGGCTCACAATGAGACCGCCGACGATGGCGATGCCGAGCGGGCGCCTGATTTCGGCGCCGTCGCCGAAGCTCAGCACCAGCGGCAGGGCGCCGAACATGGCGGCGAGCGTCGTCATCATGATCGGCCGGAAACGCAGGATCGAAGCCTGCAAGATCGCTTCACGCGCGGCGAGCCCCTCGTGCCGCGTCGCATCGATTGCGAAATCGATCATCATGATCGCGTTCTTCTTCACTATGCCGATCAGCAAAATCACGCCGATCAAAGCGATGATGCTGAACTCCGTGTTGAATGCAAGCAATGCGAGCAAAGCGCCGACGCCCGCCGATGGCAGAGTCGACAGAATCGTGATCGGATGGATATAGCTCTCGTAGAGAACGCCAAGCACGATATAGACCGCAACCAGCGCCGCAAGGATCAGTAGAGGCTCGTTGGCGAGAGATTGCTGGAACAAGAGGGCCGTGCCTTGCAGACTGCCGCGAACCGTCGGCGGCACTTGCAGGTCATTCATAACCCGATTAATTTCCCCGGAAGCATCGCCCAATGCAACGCCCGGCGGAAGATTGAAGGAAATCGTGGTTGAGACGAAAAGGCCCTGGTGGTTGATCGAGAGAGGCGTATTGCCTGGCCGGTAGTGCGCGATGGCTGCGAGCGGGATCATCGTTTCCTTCGACGTAGTAACGGCTGCGCCCGTCGAGGTGCTGCCGTGCCCCGTATTGGCTAAGGCGTTGGTCGCCGCGTTACGCGCGACCGTCCCCTGGATGCTGGCGGTCGAAGTACTTGCCGAGGTACTCGTCGTTGACGCCACGACGGTGCCATAGGGCGCTCTCGTCGTCGTCGTGCCGCCAACCATTTCTCCACCCGTCGTACTCACAAAGATGTTGTTCAACATCGCCGGATCCTGAAGATAGCGCGGGTCGATCTCCATCACGACATGATATTGATTTATGGCACTGAAGATCGTCGACACTTGCCGCTGTCCGAACGCATCATAAAGCGTATTGTCGACCTGCTGGACCGAAAGCCCCAATCGGGAGGCCGTGTCGCGGTCGATCACGAGGTCGGTTTCGAGTCCCTTTTGCTGTTGATCCGAGTTGACGTCGGCGAGTAGATCTTTGCGTTTTTGCAGAGCCTCCACGATCTTTGGCGTCCATTCATAAAGATCGGCGGTAGAATCGGCCTGCAGGGTATATTGATACTGGGCATTGCTTTGGCGTCCGCCTGCGTTGAGGTCCTGGACGGCCCGGAAATAGAGGCGAGCGCCCGGAATCGCGGCGGTTTCCCGTCGCAGCTGCGCGACGACTTGGTCAGCTGTCTGGCTGCGCTGGGAAAGCGGCTTCAAGGCCGCGAAAACGAGTGCCGAATTTACGGCAGAAGACGGGCCGCCGCTGCCGGGGCCGGTGAAACCGACAACGTTCATGACGGCATCGTCGTGTTGGACGATATCCATCAATTGTTCGAGTTTTTTCTTCATTGCTTGGAACGAGATGGACTGATCGGCTTGGATCGTCCCTACAAGCCGTCCGGTGTCTTGCTGCGGGAAAAAGCCCTTCGGAATTACGATATAGAGGAGGACATTGAGAGCGACCGTTGCGAGCAATATTGCCATTATGAGCGCGCCGTGGCGCAGGGCCCAATCAAGGCTGCGGCCATAGGCGGCAACGCCGCGCTCGAAAAGGCTGCGCCGGCGTGGCCGCGTCGGGTCGACCCTGCGCTGGCGCAAAAATAGAGCGCACATCATGGGCGTCGTCGTTAACGAGACGACGAGAGAGACGAGGATGGCCAATGACAGCGTGAGAGCGAATTCACGAAACAGGCGGCCGAGCAAGCCCTGCATCAAAAGGATGGGTGTGAATACGGCAATCAGGGAAACGCTGATCGAGAGGACCGTAAAGCCCACTTCGCGCGCGCCGAGCAAAGCTGCTTCGAGCCGCGACATTCCGCTCTCCAAGTGCCGCGAGATATTCTCCAAGACGACGATCGCGTCGTCGACGACGAAGCCCGTGGAAATCGTCAACGCCATCAGCGAGAGAATATTCAAGCTGAAATTCATGAGATACATGGCGCCGAACGTGCCGATGATCGAGACAGGCACGGCGACGCTCGGAATGATGGCCGAGCGCACATCGCCGAGGAACAGGAAAACGATGATTGTGACGAGTACGACGGCTATGACGAGCGTTCGCTCGGTGTCTTGCAGCGAAGCGCGGATTGTCGGACTGCGGTCCAAAGCGATTTTGACTCTGATCGCCGCCGGCATGGCCGCTTCGAGCGGCTCGAGTTCAGCTCTGACGCGGTCGACCGTCTCGATGATGTTGGCGCCCGGCTGCCGGTAGAGGATGATGAGTACCGAGGGCTCGCCGTTTGACAGACCTTGATTACGCAGATCTTGAACCGAGTCGCTGACTTCCGCGATTTCGGATAGGCGTACGGCCGCGCCATTGCGATAGGCGATGACAAGCGGCAAATAATCGTCGGCATGATTGGCCTGGTCGTTGGTATAAATCTGGAAGCGCTCATTGCTATGTTCGATCATACCTTTCGGACTGTTCGCATTGGCCGAGGCGAGGGCTGCGCGCACGTCCTCGAGACTTATGCCATATTTGAAAAGCGCGTTCGGATTGAGTTCGACGCGCACCGCCGGCAGGGTCGAGCCGCCGATCACGACCTGCCCGACGCCGTCGAGCTGTGACAATCTTTGCTGCAGAATATTGCTTGCGACATCGAAGATCTGGCCGCGCGACATGGTCTTCGAGGTCAGCGCCAGAATGAGGATGGGTGCGTCGGCAGGATTGTATTTGCGATAGGTCGGGTTGCTTGGCAGGTTCGTCGGCAGATCGGCGAGTGCAGCGTTGATAGCGGCCTGAACGTCGCGCGCAGCGCCGTCAATGTCGCGTTCGATGTTGAACTGCAGGGTGATGCGCGCTTGGCCCAGGCTGCTCTGCGAGGTCATCTCCGAGACATCCGCGATAACGCCCAGGCGTCGTTCGAGCGGCGCGGCGACGCTCGTTGCCACCGTGTCGGGGCTCGCGCCAGGCAATTGGGCTGTGACGGAAATCGTCGCGAAGTCGATTTGCGGCAAAGGCGAAACGGGCAATTTGAAAAAGGCCAGCATGCCCGCGAGGGCGACGCCGACCGTCAACAACGTCGTTGCGACGGGTCGCGCGATAAAGGGACTCGAAAGGCTCATTCTCCGGGCTCCCCGATGAGGGGGCCGGTCGGTACGGGTGTTCTCTGCAGCCGCCGCGCCAGACGATCGAAATAGAGATAGATGACAGGCGTTGAGAACAGCGTGAGGACTTGGCTGACCACAAGGCCGCCGACGATTGCGACGCCGAGGGGCCGGCGCAGTTCCGAACCTATGCCGGTTCCGAGCATGAGCGGCAGGGCGCCGAGGATCGCCGCCATGGTCGTCATCAAAATGGGGCGGAAGCGCAGTAGACAGGCCTGATAGATCGCATCGCGCGGCGAAAGCCCGCCTTCACGCTCGGCGTCGAGCGCAAAATCGATCATCATGATCGCGTTCTTCTTCACGATGCCGATCAG
>JBKQHN010000148.1:0-22398 GCA_052148755.1 Beijerinckiaceae bacterium
AGCGGTCGAAAAAAGCAGCGCCCAACCGAGCGCCACTATCATGAATCCTATCCAGGTCAGCATCCCAAACATCACAGCGGTCCTCCATTCTCTTGGGCGGGCATCAACGCAAGACCTGTGCTTGCGAACAAAACTGTCGTGCCGCTCCGCAGAATGCCGTTCGTCCGGCGATCGGCGACACGTCACTTTGGAATATCTTCCTTCGCAACGAAATTGAGTTCCTCGACCAAGACATCCTTGATGACTTCCTTGTTCAATCGGTGATTGACCTTTTGAACGAGCGTCTTCGTCAAACCGGCAACGTCGTATCTTTCGAGATGACGAAAGTCGAACTTGTCGTCGGCGTAGAGAATCTGAAAAGCTTCGTCGATCAAAAAGACTTCCGGTGGCACCGAAAGCTGTGTGGAATTATTGGCGACGAGCGTATAGCCGAACTGGGCAACGACATAACCCGCGACCGCGCCTTTGGCGATGATCGGTACGTTGAGCGGTCGAGTTTTTTTATATTCGATTTTCTCCGAGCCGGCGGGCTGGTTCGGAGAATCGTTATTGTCGAGTTTCCACACCGCGGCCGCGTAAACTGCCGCCACGGTCACAAAACAGATCCAGATGCTGCTGACGATCAGTTTGATCATGTTGTCGGAACTGGGTTGTACTTCGTGGCTGAGTAAGTGCCGTCCGATTCGTTTGCCTCAATGGCGCGCGCAATGAGCCCGGAAACCTGCGTGACCGCCTTCAGATGGCTCTCCAAAACGGCGAGATTTTTTCCGAGCTTGTCGCGCAGGCGTTCAAGGCTTGCAAGACTCTCCTTATCGAAAGAAATCGATTCCAGCGTGCGCATGGCGCGGTTCATTTCCAACAACCCGTGGCTCTTCTTGTGATTGAACGCACGCAGGTCGATCGGCATGGCTTGCTGCAATGTCGTCGTCTCGAGATCGATGATTTGCTCGAGGCGCTCGATGGTCCCCTGAAAGGCTTGGCGCAATCCGGCCAGCCTCTGGTATTCCACCGCATCAGCGGCACCCGCCATGCTGCCCGCGTTGCCAAGGTCGCTGCGCAGAGCCCCTTTGTCGCTGATTGCATTTGCCATGGCATCATGACCGATTTTGCAGCGGCACGTCGACCGGGGATAGCAAAGGCGCAGTCGCATCTAGCTTGTGCAAAGCCGCAGTCGTATCAAGCTTGTGCAAAGCCGCAGCGTGCGCGCGACCGGTATGTTTATGGCCGATCCCGAGATCCACTTTCTTTGCGAGTTCTGTCCCGAGCTGATCAGCCAGCATGGATTTCCAGATCATTCCCGCCGTCCCCTCGCCGAAATATTCTTCGCTGCTCGGCAGCATGGTTTCGACAAGATTTTGCAGAACCAGGGCTTCAACACCGCGGTAGGCCTTTGTCTGAGGATCAAGCGGTTCGCTCTTGCCCGGCGAATGCACCAAAGGGAGCTCCAAGTGTGTCCGCAAACTCGCCGTTTCAACGGGCGGCGTCCGCAAACCGCTGAGAACATCGGAGAAGGCGGCATCTGCCGAATCGGGCTCCGGCGCCATCTGTGCGAGCCTTTCCGTTGCTGCAACGGATCGCGCGGGATCTGCGGCGCGCGCAACGTCGAAAACGATGTCGGAAGGCGGATTAATCGACACGAAGCCTGCCCCACGCGAAGCCCATCCATGGCGCTGAATTTGCTCCACGAAGCTTACCGGGGGCTTGCCTGTTTGCGGTTTACGGCGGCTTCGATCGTGTCGGCGAGCTCTTTGCGCTCTTCGACCCGGCGCAGTGTTTCGGCAGCTGTATCGACCATGCGCTCGGCTTGGCCGACACGCCGTGCCTGCTCAAGCACGCGTTCGGCCTGCTGCTGCTTCTCGATGGCGGTTTCTTGTCTTTGCACGGCAAGCGTGCGGAGCCGGGTAGCAACCATCTTTGCGTATGCCGGCGTGAAACTGTGATTCTCATCCAAATAAGCGACGAGGCGCTCCTGATCTTTTTGCAGATCACTCTCTTTGCGTTGCAAAAGCGCAAGTTTCCACTCGGCCAAATGCTGCAGGTCCTTCTGTACCGCAAGGATACGCTTAAGCGATTGCATGCGCGTCCGCATGGCCGTCAGCCGTTGTGGAGCCAGGTCGAGAAGCCGGCAAGGAATATAACCAGCAACTGCCTGTAGGTGAAATAAAGCAATACGAGCCCGCCGGCGACGACGAAAGGCATGGAAATGAAATAAACCTGGATCTGCGGGGTCAGCCGATTGGCAAAGCCGATGGCGAGGTTGACGATGACTGAGAACATGATGAAGGGGCTTGCGATGCGCAGGGCGAGAAAGAAGGCGCGTGAGAGGCAGTCGGCAACCTGGACGAGGCCGGAGCGAGGCGCAAATTCGACGGCCGCCGGGATCGTCCGATAAGATGCGACGAGGCCGCGCAGGACCTCCCAGTGCAAGTCGGTCACGAAAAGCAGCGTCGTCGCCAGGAAAGTGAGTAAGGCTGCGAGGGAGGGCAACGGCTCGTCTTCGTTGATCGGCGCGCCGAGAGCATTGGAGAGTCCGGTGAACATGGCCATGCCGGTTCCGAGCGTCTCGAGCGCGGCAAAGAAGATCCGTCCCATGAATCCGATTAGGCCGCCGATCAAAAGTTCCGAGACGATCAGACGAAGCACGTCGAACGGAGCATCGTCCTTCAGGAGTTTCACGATATCGGGCGCGAGCAATGGCACGAGAGCGGCGGTGATCGCAAAACAAATAAACAGCCGCACACTGACCGGAACACGCGGGCTGGAAAATCCCGGCATCAGCATCAAGCACGCGCCGATCCTGCAGAACAGAATGAATCCCGCGAGGACTGTGCTGGGACCGAGCCAGTTCATGAAATCGTCCCAAGCGATTTGATCTCGATCCCACGGGCGATCTCGAGGTGGGAAAGAACTGGCAAAGTGGCAAACAGCCGTTCGATCACCATCCGCACATAGGGCCGCGCTTCCGGTGTCGTGACGAGCACGAAGATATTGCCCTTGTCCATCCGCTCTCGGATGGCGACGGAGGCTTCGGCCCCAAATTGTTCGACGACAGCCGGGTCGAGATCGAATTCGATGACGTCGCCTTTCATGTCGCGCTTCAAGCTCTGATGAAAGGTGAGGTCCCAACGATTGCCGAGGCGCAGCACCTTGAGGACACCGCCATCCATCAAGTCTCCACAAATCTGCTGCGCGATACGCATCCGCACATGTTCGGTGACTTGTTCGGCGCGTCGCACATGCGGCGCGACTTCGGCTATGGCCTCGAGGATCAAATGCAGGTTTCTGATCGATACGCGTTCCGCCAATAGAAGCTTCAGAACGGCCTGCAGCCCCGAATAGGATATTTGCGAGGGGCAGATATCGTCGATCAAGCGCTTATATTCAGGGCCGAGCCGATCGAGGAGCGAACGCATGTCCTTGTAGGAGAGAAGCTGCGAAAGATTGTTGCGGATCACCTCGCTCAAATGCGTGAGAATGATCGACAGATTGTCGATCGGATTGAAATTCTGCCGCTTCAGTTCGTTGGCATAGGCTTCCGAAATCCACACGGCCTTCATTCCAAAGGCCGGTTCGCGGACGTCTGTGCTGGGCAAGTCGGGTTTTCGCCCGTCGCCGACAATGACGAGCAAATCGCTGATTTTCAACTCATAGGAGGCAATGACGGTGCCGTGAATTCTGATCTGATAGGATTTGACCGGAATCGTAAGATTGTCCGACACCTTTATTTCCGGAACGACGAATCCGTATTGCTGCGCGAATTTTCGTCGCATCTTGGTGACCCGATGCGCGAGTTCACTGTGCGAGCCGACGAGCTTGGCGGCGAGCTGCTTGCCGAGGCAGAGTTCGACTTCTATCGACTTCAGCGATTCCTTGACCGATTCTTTAGCTTCGCGTTGCGCGCGCAGATCTTCGTCCGCCGCACGCGCTCGCTCTGCTCTATGTTCGCGGGCGAGGCGACTCGGAATGCCATAGGCACCGAGGGCCATGATTCCGCCGAGAAGCGCAAACGGGAAAAACGGTAGGCCCGGCACCACAGCCAAGCCAAACATGAGCAGCGCGCAGACGAGAAGAGCCCGCGGATATTTGACGACCTGGCCAAACACAGCCTGCTCGGCGGAGCCGCGCGTGCCGCCCTTGGAGACGAGAAGACCCGCCGCAAGCGACACGATCAGAGCTGGAATTTGCGACACGAGGCCGTCGCCCACCGAGAGCTTGGTAAACACATCGGCGGCCTGCGCCAACGGCATATTGTGGCGGGTGGCGCCGATCACGATGCCGCCGAAAATATTGACGGCCAGAATGATCAATCCGGCGATTGCGTCACCGCGCACGAACTTGGAGGCGCCATCCATGGACCCGAAGAAGGCGCTTTCTTCTTCGAGTTCGCGACGCCGCTTCTGCGCTTCCTTTTCATCGATCGTTCCGGCATGCAGATCGGCGTCGATCGCCATTTGCTTGCCGGGAATTGCGTCGAGCGTAAAGCGCGCGCCGACCTCGGCGATACGTGTCGCGCCCTTGGTGACCACGACGAAATTCACGGTGATCAGGATGACGAAAACGATCAGCCCAATGACGAAGTCGCCACTCATCACGAGTTGGGAAAAGCCGCCGATTATGTAGCCTGCGGCCGTCGTGCCTTCCGCACCGTGCGCCAAGATAAGTCGTGTCGTCGCGATGTTGAGCGCCAGGCGCAGTAGGGTTGCGACGAGAAGGACCGTCGGAAACGACGAGAAATCGAGCGGCCGCTGGATCCACAGCGCGATCATCAAAATCAATACGGAGATGGCGATCGATACGGCCAGCCCCAAATCGAGCATGAAAGATGGGATCGGCAGAAAAAATATCGCAAGGATCGAGAGAATGCCCGCGGCAAAACCGATATCGCGGAGACTCTTACGCTCTTCTGCTGCTGGCGCGCCTACTGCCGCACCTGCCATGGCCGGTCCTTTCCTGGCCGATGTTTCTTTACGAAACGTCGTTCGCCTCTGGACGCGAGTCCGCAGCGACCGCCAATGTGCCGATCGAAGCTTGCGCGAAAATGGCTTCTCGGTGTTTTCGCAATACGTCGAGGGCAAAGGCCGATATCAGGCAGGCACCTCGGTTTTTTGCATGTGCCGGACTTAGTGTACGACCTCTGGCGCCCGGACCGACGTGCAGGCCACTCGGCGATTTGCGACAGACAACCCGGCCTCAATAGCCCTTTTCGATGCGTGAATAGACTTGTTCGGTGAAGACCACGATCTGGCCGCCAATAAACGAGGCCGCAACCGTCAACGTGGCCAGGACCACGACGATCTTTGGCACGAATGTCAACGTCATTTCTTGGATCTGGGTCAAGGCCTGGAAAAGCGCGATGACGACACCGACGAACATGGCCGCGGCGACGGGAGGCCCTGCCGCCACGAGAATGGTCCAGATTGCGGAACGGGTCAATTCGAGCGCATCGGCTTCGTTCATGATGAGCCCAACGTAACGCCGGTGGGGAGGGTGAATTGATTGCCGTCTGTCAACGTCGTCGACGTTCCCGCGCTGCTGCCGGTCGTCAGAGTGACCGTGCTGCCGTCCGTCAAAGTGGCGGCGATCCCGCCAGCCTTCGACAGCGTGACCGAGGCTACGGTGCCACTCGTCTTGCCGTCGGCAGAGGTTATATTTTGCCCGATCAGCATCTCAGCTTGTTGCAATGACTGTGAGGTCAACATCGTGCCCAGAGTCGTATTGGTCTGTATCTGCTGGCCAACTTGCGAGAACGACGCCAATTGACTCATATATTGGGTCGGATCCGTGGGATTTGTCGGATCCTGGTTTTGCAATTCCGTAACGAGAATCTGCAGAAATTGATTGTAGTTGACGGTCGCGGAAGCTGCCGCGTTCGACGAGCTCGCCGAACTCGTCGAGCTTGTCGACGTCGTCGATGCGACGGATGGCGTGGGACTCACAGTCATGGTCGGTTCTCCTCACGCCGCCTGCTCGGGCGCCGTCAATTTGGCTTGGTCGAGATTAGCCGCCTCGAGCGGCAGCAGCTTGCGAATGGCCTTGAGTGCCTCGAATTTTCGGTTTTCACCGATGAAGCGTTCGGCACTCTCGAGTCCGGCAAGGATTGCCGGGTCACCAAAGTGAATTCTGTTCGTGCACAAGGCTTGATCGAACATTTCTCGCGCCGCCGGCGTGTCGGCAGGGTTCATCAACATGATCTGGACGATGAAGTAGAGCTGGCGCATGGGTGTCGTTACGTCCTCGACACGCATCACGTGTGCGTCGAGGAGAAAGGTTGCATCATTGAGCAGTTCGAACGAGACCTTCCGATCAACCCGCAAAACCGCGCCGTTGATGTAGAACCTCTCTCCAGCCCGCAATGAAATATGCATGTTCCCCCTCACTTGAGACCGTCGCGAATGATCGCGCAAATTTCGATCAAGTTGCCGAAATTCTCCGATTTCGCGGTGCGTATGTTTTTTATTTCCTTGGTGATCCATATCCCGATCGAGATCAGCTCGGCGCGCAGCGAGTCGGGGAGGTCATTTTCAGGCTTGGCGAGATCCTCCATGAACATTCGCCACAAAGTATTGACGTAGTCGAGCGCTTCAGCCGCCTCAGTCGAACGAACACCCTTCTGCCTAGCCAATTCAAGCAGTTCGATTGCCCGTTCCATTGCAAGGCGCTCACGGCTGCGAGCGTCTTGCAGACCGTCTTCCATGATCTCGCTATATGAGAATTGATACATTGCCGCTTCCGCCTTCACGACATCGGTGTCGCACTTACAAATACTTCACGAGACTGAGTTGCTGGAGTTGGGACGTCAGCTGATAGGCTGTTTCGATCTGCGTCTGTAATTCCGTCGCCTGCGTCGAAACCGAGTAGGTATCGACATTCTCGAGGTTGCCGACCTGCGTCGACAGCGTGGTCATTTGGGTCGACATATAATCGTTGGCAGTGGAGATCGCCGATTGCGCCGCACCGAGGCCGGCCTGGATGGTGGTGAGGCCGGAGATTGAGTTCTGCACGAGCGCTTCGGCCGAACTCACGACGGTCTGATAGGCAGTCGAGCTGAGATTGGACGTGCCGAGATCGGCGACCATCGAATAGGCTTGCGCCAGTTGCTGGAAGGCGGATTGATTGGCACTGACCGATGTGACCACGGTTTGCGTTGGCGAGATCTGACTGGCAATCGCCGTATCTGAGGCCGAAGACCAGTTGCTCGCCCAATTGGAACCCTGGAACAAGGCCGGGTATTGGGTGTCGAGAAAGCTCTGCATCTGCGATGCACTGATCGTCGAACTGGTAGCCGCAAGGGATGTGAGATACGAGGAATAAGCGCTTGCGACACTGCTCGTTCCGTCGGTCATCGGGGCAACCGAACTGTTGATCCCCGCGAAAATATATTCGCCGCCGACGTTGGTGTTCAACTGACTTAGCAACGATTGCAAATTGTTCTGTGCCGCCGATTGCAATGACTGCGCAGTGGAATTGCTGGTGGTGCCTTCTAAGAGCGTCTGGAGAAAATCCTGTGCGGTCGATTGCAGATTGCCCAAGATCGTCTGCGTGGAATTCAAATTTGTCGTTGCGGTATCGTTCGAAGCGCCGATCGTCTGCAGAAGCGATTCTTGCGACCGCAGCGACATATCTTGACCGGTCTCTGCCCCCAAAGTGAGACCGACGTCGGCGTAGACGCCGGTTGACAACTCCTGCTCCACATTTGCGAGATTGGATTGCGCCGTCGAGACCGTCTGGTTCAGTATCGTAGCAAGCGAAAAAGTGGAGATGAACGAGCTCATCCGACAGTTCCATTGATGGCCGTTACGGCCGTGATGAGGGACGAGAACATAGTATTGATCGACGACATCAATTGCGCGGATGCGGAATAGGATTGTTCCAGATCCAGCATCTTCGACATTTCATTGTCGAGGCTGACACCTGTTGCACTGGAGAGTGCGCTCGTCGTCGAGGTCAGTAGAGTGCTCTGGTAGCTGCTTTCATTGGATACGGTCTGCCGTTGGGCCTCGAGCCAGCTGACGGAAGCCGAGGCATAACCGGACAGTGTGCCACTCGTGTCGATCTGACCTGAGGAGCTGAATGTCTGGTTCGCTTGCAGAGTCGTGAGAAGATTCTGGAGCTGCGTGGAGTAGCTGGCAGCATCAGTACCGCCGTTGGCCGCGGCATTGAAGTCCGTGTTGATGCCATTGCCAAGCAACTGGGGATTGCCGCCCTGAGTCGGATCAACTGCGGCATTGACCTGGATTTCACCGGCAAGTCCGGTCGCCGATGTCGGCATTGCCGCCCCGGTAGCTGCAGCGCCTGCATAGGTGAAAAGGCCTGGAGAGGTAGTGCTCGGGTTGCCATAGGTCTCCGACGTGGCGCTGATGAGCCCATTCGCGATCTGGTCGAGTTGATTCTGGTAAGTGACGGCGGTGCTGTCGCGCAATGTCGCCAAACCGGCGAGCGCCCCCGATTGAACGTTCATCGTCGCCGAACTACCGGTGATCGGAGTGCCGTCGACGTAGACGGCATTGCCGGTCACTCCGGGTGTATAGGTTGCAGTCGGCTGGAACGTGACTGAACGCGCAGTTCCTCCTTGGAACAAGGTCACGCCGCTGTCGGTGTAGATCGACATGTGGTGGTTGGCGCCTGTCGTCGTCGAAGTCCCGACCTGTTGCGATAATTGGGTCAGAATCGTATCGCGCGTGTCTTGCAAATCCGTCACATCGGTACCGCCGGCCGTGCCTTCGACTATCTGACTATTCACCGACTGAAATTGCGACAGCAGATTATTTATGGTCGAGACCGAGGTCGCCATGCCGGCATCCGCCGTTTCGCGAACCTGCTGCACGGTTGCCGTCGCAGTGTTGAGAGTCGTCGCGAGGCTTTGCGCCGCCGTCACCGCCGCCGAAGCGAGGGACGAATCGCTTGGCGATGCCTCGTAAGATTGGAGTGCATTCGTGAAATTGCTGAGCTGGGCCGCAGGCGACGTGCTGCCACTTGTATCACCAACCGTCTCTTGCAGAGTGGTCAGCCCGCTGGCAAGCGCATTTTGCGTCGCCGAAGAAGCTGTCGCTGCAAGCATGCCATCGAAGAGCGCTTGATTTTGAGCGCGTGTGACAGAAGTGACCTGGACGCCGCCGTCGAGCGTCGTGAGGACAGTTGCCGACTTTTCGTTATAGGTTCCAGTGTCATTGACGCCGCCGATATTGCGGGACACCACCGCAGCCTCGGCTGACACCGCCGCTATCGATGATTGGGCCACGCTCAGGGCAGTCGAAAGACCCATGTCAGATATTCCGCATATTCAACACAAGCCAGGCTCACTTTATGAGATTGCTGAGTTCCTGCAAAAGGTCCGAGCCGACCTGAAAGGCTTTGGAGTTCGCCGAATAGGCGTTTTGGGCGACCACCATGTTCGTCAGTTCGGTCGCAAGATCGACGGTGGAGGATTCGAGTTCGTCCGAGTTTATGCTCCCCAACCCGCCGGTGTTTGCTTTGTCGATGACCAGACTGCCGGATTGCTCGTTGGCCTGATAGGCATCACCAGCCAAAGGCGTGAGACTGTCGACGCTGGCGACAGTTGCGAGCGGAATCGTGTAGACGGGAACAGTCGTTCCATTCGAATAGACTTCGCTCAGCGTGCCGTCGCCCGCGATACTGACTTTTTGGAATGTTGCGGCAGCGTTGCCATTGACCGTGTTATTCGAGATTGCGAACGAAGAGGCGAGCTGGCTCATGCTCGATATGTCCAAATTGAGCGTCTGGCCGTTCGGGATATTCACCGCAAGCGTGCCGGCGCTCGTCAAGTCGCCTGTCGTCGGGCTGAACGTGAGGGTCTGCGTCGTCAGCGGTGGGTTGGTGTAAGGAAATCCACCGCCGGGGGCGGCGTCTGCCGCATTGAAGACGTCGACTTCCCAGTTATCTGTCGCGGGAGGACCGGCAACCGGACCCGTATTGGTGAAATAGACATTGAGATTGACGGGATTTCCGAGATTGTCATAGGCGGTGATCGACGTCTCGCTTGTATAGGTCGAGGCGGCAGTGTTCGCCGAAGGCAACGTTCCCGCATCGACCGCCGCAGTCGAATCTAAATTCGCAACAAGTGTACCCGAGGTTGTGGGATTGGCGACCACCGCGACGGGGTTGATCGTGACTGGTACGAGCTGATTCACGTCGCTTAAGTTACTTGCGCCAGCCGTATACGGCTCGCCCATGAGCGTGAAGCCTGCCGCATTGACGAGCGTGCCGCTGGAATTCTGCGTGAACGAGCCGGCCCGTGTGAGCAGGTTGGCGCCGCTGGCATTCTGCACCACGAAGAATCCATTGCCCTGAATCGCGAGATCCGTTGCCGAGGTCGTCGAAGCGAGACTGCCTTGACTGGCAATATTGTAGCGGATGATCGTTGCGACGCCGCCGGCGTTGTAGTTGTTGGGGCTGACGGTGCTCAGCATGTCCTCGAATTGAGTGCTCGCCTCTTTGTAGCCGGTCGTATCGGCGTTGGCGATATTGTCGGAAATTGTTGAGAGGCTGTTAGCCTGGGCCTGCATGCCAGACACGCTCGCCATCAGGGCGCTTAAGAGGCTCATCCTCAATTCTCCTGCTTCGTCGGGAGATTTAAGGATGATCGACTTGCGCGGGGCTTACGGTAGGAGAAAGCACATGATGTTTCGGCGATGCGTAACGGAAAGACACCCGCAAAAAGGCCAACAAAGGACCTGCGCCGCGTCGCCCCTCCAAAGGCGAGGCTCGTTCAGGGGTACAAAACCATCACCAAGGCCACCATTGACAAAATATCAAAGCCGCCCCAGCCGGCCGGCACGCGCCTTATTCAGGGCCTTCTCCAAGCCTGTAGCCAAGATACCGCACCGAGTTGATCGGGTCGTAGCCGAGATGTTTGCGCAGCTTCTTGCGCAGCTTGCTGACATGGCTTTCGACGACATTCTCTTCGACGTGTTCATCGAAGATCCCGTAGATCGAATTGAATATCTGGGCTTTGGTGACACGCCGGCCGCGGTTGGCGACAAGATATTCTAGAATTCGCCGCTCCCGCCGCGGCAACGGCAAGACCGCGCCTTTGACTTCCGGGTCGCGCCCGTCAAAGAAGACGCGCATCTCGCCGACGACCGCGTGTTCCTGCTCGACCTCCAGCCGCCGCCGGATCGCGCCGACCCGGGCGAGAATCTCCCGCACGTGGATCGGCTTGCGGACGACGTCGTCGACGCCGGCAGCGAACAGGCCGAGTGTCTGCTCGAGAGACGGCGCCTCGTTCATTGCGATGACCGGAGCACGTGACCGCTCGCGGATTATCTTCGGCAATACTTCGCGATCGCGACAGTCACCGAGGAGGAATGCTTCGACCGCATAAAGATCCGAATCAGCGACGGTCGTCACCCATTCCCGAAACTCTTCCGGGCAGAACCGCGCGGAGGATACACCTTCATTGCCGAATCGACATGCATATCCGGCCGTAACAATCTCGCGTTCGTCGACGATGACCAGCACCGAATCGCCCCCCGAATCAGTTGTGTCGGTGCAAGAAAGTGTTAGCGAAGTCTTATGATTCGTCAAACGTTACAAATGAATGATACACATTTCTTCACGTTGTGAGTCTTCTAAGTCGCATTCGTGGGTCGGCTTCGCAGATGCTCAATGGCAGAAGGAGAGCGCATTTTGGGTCCAGGCGCCAAAGCCGCTCGCGACCATATTGGCGATGACGGCGCAGACATATTGCTTCTGGGCCGGATTGTTGTTGGGACCGGCATGATAGCGGGCCGCCGCCAAAGTCCAGCTTCCCTCCTTAGCTCTAAGGTCCCTGAGAAAGCGTGCGGCATATTCGACGTTTTGGTGCGGGTCGAACATCTCGTGGACCGAGCGAAATTGCTTGCCGTGATAGAAATGGTTGATCTGCATGCAGCCGATGTCGATCAGCTTGGCGCCCTGCTTGCGCGCCAGCTCGAAACGGGCTTCCGCATCAGCAAGGCTTTCGGGAAAATAGGACGGGCCTTCTATGTTGAGGGCAAACGGGTGCAAAGAGCCGCGGCGCCCGGTTTCCGTCAAGCCCACGGCATAAAGCACGCCGAGCGGCACATCATATTTCTTGGCGGCGCGGGTCATTTCCCGTTCGCAGACCATGATCTTATCTTCGGAAGCCAGCGAAGGCCCATTACACGAAAAGATCGCGGCGGCCAGTATTGCCAACCACGGAAGCGACGGCATCGTTCGATACGAGATTTTGCGCGCCGAGCGGAGGCTCGGTGAAAGCGGATGGAGCATGGCTGCTGCGATCTCCGTTCGGCGAGCCGTCGTGGCCGGAGGGCTGCCCTCCGGATCGGCCGGTATTTGGATCGGCTTGCCCCTGCTGGGACGAGGTATCGCCCGAAAAATGGGAAGCGTGTTGGGGCGCGACGCTCACTACGAGGCTTGCAACGGAATAGCCTGAATCGCTCAGCCCTTGTGTGAAGGCCTGCTTGTCCTTGTCGATAAGTTCGGCCGTTTGCTGATTCGCGGCCTCGAGCTGCACCGCAAGACCGCTGTCAGAAAGATTGAGTTTGATCGTCACTTGCCCAAGCGTTTCAGGCTGCAGCTGCAAGTTCAGAGTCTTGACCGAAGTGGCAGAGGGCTGCGCTGCATGCGCCAATGCATCTGCCTGCGCCAAATCCGAAATCCCTGTTTCATTGCCAAGATCGGCCACGGATGACGCAGCCGAACTATTCTGCAGGCCGAACAGGGACGGGATCGTAGCCGCAACGGCATCTGAAACCTGCTGGACGGGAGAAAGCCTGGCGACGGGCGCGAAATAGGTCGCCGTGCTCAGCGCCGTGATGTTCATTTCGAACGAGCTGGAGGATGCAGGTTCTGGAGAAGCGGTTGTCATTGCCGCGTCCAATGCATTGCTCGTCGACGCAGCGGCGGAATCGGTTGGAGATAGACCAAAGCCTGCTGGGTGCGTTCGACTGGAAGAAACTGTCGAGGTGGCGGCCGAATTCGGCGAATCGGCCTGTCCTCCATTGATGCGCGATGGCGTGACAATCACTGGGGGCGCCGAACCACTCGATTGAGCCACAGGGGTGATAACAGATGACGCGTCGGCCGTTGCCGCATCCTCGCCTCGACCATTTTCGGCACTATTGCGCGCCCGGCGGGCATTGCCGGCCGAAGCAGAGCCATCAAGACTGTCTTGCGTCGGCTTAGAGGTCGGAGCGGACGAAACAGCTGTGGAAACCTCGCTCTTCTGAGCAGGACTACTTGCTTGAGCGAACGCGCGCTGGTTGCTGTTCGTCGTCGCATTGCCGGCTTCCTGCGCCCAGTTTGCCGCCGTCTGGCCAAAAACCGTCTGGGGTGTATCGGTCGCCGCAGCTCCCTGGTCGACCAAGGCAGCGTCGGAGGCGGCAGCGGTCCCCTGTTCGATCAGGTCGGTTTTTGAGGGAGCGGTGCCTTGCTGCCCCGGAGCGGCTTTGGAAGGAGCGGTCGGTTGCTGAACCAGAGCGGCTTTGGAGGGAGCGGCAGTCCCTCGCCCGACTAGGTGAGCTTCTGAAGCGGCGGCAGTTGCTTGCTGCCCTAGAGCGGCTTTGGAGAAGGAGACGGTCCCTCGCTCGACTAGGAGAGCGTCGGAGGCAGCGGCGGTCTCTTGTTTGACAAGGCCGCCTTCGGAAGAAAGAGCGATTCCTTGCTCGACTAAGGGAACTTCGGAGGCAGCGGCGGTCTCTTGTTTGACAAAGCCGCCTTCGGAAGAAGGAGCGGTCCCTCGCTGCCCCAGGGCGGCTTCGGAAGAAGCGGCAATTGCTTGCTGCCCCAGAGCGGCTTTGGAGAGAGAGGCGGTCCCTTGCGCGACTAGGGCGGCTTCGGAGGAAGCGGCGGTTCCTTGCGCAACCAGAGCGTCATCCGAGCCGGCGGCAGTCTTTAGCCCGACCGGTGCGGCTTTAAAGGCAGAGGCAACTTGAACGGGCGATGCCGCGAGTTCGGCCTGCGCGGCTGTGCTGGGAGCAAACGAATCGCCCGCGCTCCAGTTGTGCGTAGCGCTCGCCGAGGCGGCATTGGAGTTTTGCGAGAGACTGCCGAGAAGGTTTGTAACCGCGTTCATTTCCCTCGTCGCATTTGGCGTCGGCAGTGAAACCGCGGTTTCCTCCCCTGCATTCTTGGACTGGGGGACGCCATCAGCTGCTCGAGCATCGGATTTGCTCGGCAATGCCGCTGCTGTGGCTAGGCTTGCGACCAGGTTGGCCGGATCGGCGCCATAGTCCGTGCCGCGCGATTGCGCACCGACTGCGAGGGCGCTATTGGCAGCGGGCGCCGTGACGGCCGTCGCGTCGGAAACTCCTTGGGTCGCGGTGGACGCAACGGCAGTGTCCTGCGCGGGTTGTGCCAAGTTGGAAAGAAGCGACTCAAACGACTTCTCCCTCGCGTCCGACCCTGCGGGAGCCGCATCGAAAGTGCCTGTTTGATCGAGCGTCCCGTAAAGATCGCGGCCCGTTGGCACATTTTGCAAAAACATGCCGATGCTGGTCATGGGCGCTTTTCCTTCAAGATGTCATCGGTAGCCGCAAGACTCGAGCGGGCCAGATCGATTGCGGCGTCTGTCGAGGCTATTGTTTGCTCGAAACCGGGCGGTGGCGCCACGGTTGCGCCTTCCTGATCATGCCCCGCCTTGCGTATCTCCGGCCAATGGTGGATGTCCTTGGCGAGCCCGACGGCGGCTTCGGCGAGATCGACGTCGCGGCGCGTCAATTTGGAATGGTCGAGGGTTTCGAGTTTATTGAGACTTTCTTCGAGGGGCTGGGTGAGGATCGCTGTGGCGCCATCATAAAGCGCGGCGCGGTTCGCGTCGGCAGAGCCTTGCGGTGCAAACTGCGCCGCCTTGGCTGCGGCATATTTTGCCGTATCGAGCCTGCCATTGATCAAAGCCGACTGAGCGATCGCGAGATAAAGCCGCAGCCGCGTGGGTTCGCCCATCTCGTTCATTAGACTTTCGAGTTTGGTGATCTGCTCGAACCTGCCCGCAATGGCAATGGCGACGAGCGAGGCCGAAAAGCGATTCTCGAAGTTCTCAGCGTAGCTCGAATGGCCGAAGCGGCGTAGATATTGGCCCGCCACCGAATTGAATTTGTTGAAATCATCAATCTGTTCCGAGAGGAAGACCTCGCGTCGCAATGCTGCTTCTTCCACCAAAGTGCCGGGTGCCAGGATGCGCGCCGTATCGAGCAGCTCGATCGCCTTGCGCGGATCTTCGCGCGCGAAGAGAGTGGCTTGCGCGAGCGCTACGTGGCCGCCGACGATGGCCTCGAGCCTGCGCGGGTCGATATCGCCCAACATCTGCTTCGCCTTGGCCTCGTGTCCTTCGGCATAGGCGAGCGCGCCTTCCATCAGCTTCTTTTCGCCACTCGGACACTCGCCGCTCGCGAGGATTTTGCTCAATATGCGCGGCGGGCCACCACTCAAAACGTAAGTTATGGCCGCGCGGGCATTACGCGCCTCACGCCAAACCGCCGGATCGGCGGCGAGCAGCTTTTCGGCAAGTTGGCCAGCGAGCGCCGGAAGAGCGGTGAGAGCAGCTGTGTTTCCGAGCGCGATTTGATCTTGCAAAGCCTGCATCGAGCGGACGATCTCAAAGGGCGGCCGATGCTGAGCCGCGAGGCGAGACGGAGCCTGCAAGAGAACGAAAAGCCCGGCAGCCAGGCAGACGACAGCGTAACAGCGCAGGCCTGGCGAAACCGAGTGGCCACGGCGAGACCTGGAGTCGACCGGCTGCGTCTTCACGTCCGGTCCTTTCTCAACAAAATCTCGATACGACGATTTTCATCGGCAAACGGGCTTGTCGCATTTTTCAATTTGCGATCGGCGTAGCCTTCAATTTTTTCTATGCGCTTTTCGTCCAAGCCCCCTCGTATGAGCATATATTCCGCCATATGCGCCCGCGCCGACGACAGACGCCAATTGTCGTAGTTGCTGCTCTTATTTTTATATGTCCGCCCGTCGGTATGGCCGCGGACGACGATGCCGCCTGGATATTTTTTGAGGATCGCGGCGACTTTATCCATGACCTGGATCGTCCGCGCTTGCGGCTCTGCCGACCCGATCGCGAACATGGCATAGTCGAATTGATCCGTGAGACTGATCAGTATGCCCTCGTCGCTGGCCTGGATTTCGACGTTCGGGATGGTCTTGTCGGGGCCAACCTTGCTGACAACTTTGGCGATTTCGCTGGCGATCTCACTTTTCAGTTTGGTCGCTTCAGCCTCGATGCTCGATCCCGGCTTCTGCGACCGATCATCTGGACCTGTGTCATTGTCGTCGTGTGCGGCCTGGCTCGCCGTCCCGTCTTTGCTCGTCACCTGTTGAGTTGGGGACGCGGCCTCCGGTAAGCCTTTGTCAGACGCAGCGGGAGGCGGAGAATGTGAAATTGAAAGTGCAGGTGGAGGCGAAGGCGGAAATGAGGCATGCGGAGAACTGAGGGGCGAAGCCAAAACCGGGGATGGGCGTTGCGCGGCAGGCTCGCGAGTTTGCGGAAATGGTGCCTCGGCTTTTTTCCCGGCATCCCTCGCATTGGGAAGAACATCCGGAATTATCATCTTGAACGGATCTTTGAACGGCTCGGCGGCATCAATAGTATTTTCCGTCTTGCTGGCAATTGCCGCCTTTTGGGATGCCGCTTGGGTTGTTTCGTCGGCAGCAACGATCTCCGCCAGCACCGCATAAGGATCGCGGAATAGCGCGGACTCGTTGTGAGTGGCCTGATGCGCTGCACCGGTCGTCGGCTCGTCCGAATCTTCCTTCGCCGGCACCTCCGGTTCTTCGTTCGACCGGGGAACGCTTTCCGACTTCTGCAGACGAGGCTCACCCCGTTGCTCAGAATTGGCCGGGATATTTTCGTTGGGATCGCTCACGCCTTTTTTCATCGTCGACATTTCGACGAGCTTGACCGGGTTGAAGTAGCGCGCGATTGAGACTTTGGCTTTTTCGTTCGTCGCGCTGATCAGCCAAAGCACGAGGAACAGTGCCATCATCGCAGTCATGAAATCGGCAAAGGCGATTTTCCACGCGCCGCCATGCGCGTCCTCATGGCTACCCCGGTAGCGCTTGATGATCAGGAGTTCATGCGGTTTTTCGTCGGCCATGCCGGCTACTCCGTCACGGCAGTGATTCGCGCGATCCAAGCGGAGAGTTGTGTCTCGATCAACGTCTGCTCCGCCCGTACGCTGACGTCGACGTTCTCGCTCACTTCATATTCGATACTTGCGGGAGTTTCTGCGAGGTTGTCGCGCAAAATGTCGAGGAGGTCTGCAGGACCATTGACCTTGATCGCGATCGTTTCGTTGGTGCCGATCAAGACGGCTATCGTCTCGCTGAGTTCCTCGATCATTTGCTTGCGCAGGGCCTCGATGATGAAAGGCGTAACAACCTTGGACAGGCCTTGCGCCAACCGCACCTCGATCTCGGCAAGTCCGGCGGCGAGAGAGGCGCGCAACGTGCTACCCTCTTCATCCAACCATTTTCGTCGCGCCGCCTCGAGTTGCTCATGATGGAGCCGCAGCCCCTTTTCGAGTTCTGTCGCAAATTCCTCGCGAGCCGCTTCGAGCCCCTCGGCTCTGCCGCTTTCTCGCGCAGCCTCGATTTGCAGCAAGGGATCGTCGGGCGGAGGCTCGCTCACGTCCTGCGGCCACGACGGGATAGGTGAGAAATCCACGCCCCGGTCAGGAGGTGGCGCCAGCTCAGGCTCGTCTCCGAAACACCTGAGATAATGCGCCACAGGTCGCGCCATCATGCGCTTTCTCCCTGGCGCATCCACAATTTCAAAATCGCAGCCGCTTGCGCTTCATCGAATTCGACGATTTGCTCCAGTCGTTTGAGCGGCGTGCGCTTAACCTGGTCGGTAAGATCCTCGATCAGATTGGGTTCGGAGGAGAATGGCTGGAACTCCCCCATACTGTTGAAACTCGGCAGGAAAGGTTCCGGTCCGGCGAAGTCATCAGTCGGCGCGAGCGCCGGCCCCGTGAGCATTTCCGTGCCGGCACTCGACTCGCCAAGGACAGCTTTCATCGCAGGGCGTACGCCAAACCAGATAAGCGAGAGCGCCACGACGAGAACGATGAAGCCGTTCACGACGGTGCCGGTCTGGTGCATCAGGATTTCGGAGATCCCGGGCCCGGGCACCGGTTCGAGATCATGGTTGGGATCGACGAAATCCACCGCCGAAAGCTTGACATGATCGCCGCGCGTCTTGTCGAGACCGGCCGCCGAAGCGACGATGTCTTCCAGATCCGCCAATTGCTTGACGAGACTCTCGGGGGGCGGCTTGCCGCCGAGCGCAGCCGCCAGACTGGCCTTATTGACCAGAACCGCAACCGAGATGTGTTCGACCGAAAAACCGCCGCTGACCGTATTTATTGATTTCGAGGAGACCTCATAGTTCGTCAGTTCCTCGCGCTTCTGATTCTCTTCATTCGATTGTTTGCCTTCAGACGGGCTGGAGCTTTCTTTCGGTACGTTCTGCGTTACCGTTGCGGGCGCCTCCGCATTGCTCGAATTCTGTGAAGTTTGGTTTTGCTTTGTCACCTTGACGGAGCGCTCGACACGCGAGTCGGGATTGTAGATTGTCTCGTTCGTCTGCCGCTTGTCCGTATTTACGCGCACTGCAACGCTGATCTGAAAGTTCCGCAAGCCGAGATAGGGCGCCAACGTCTTGCGGATATTCTCCTGAATCTCTTTCGAAACGGAATTTTCGAGGCTCAGCATTTGGCCGGGGGCCGCATCGGCAAGATCATCCCCCGAAGCGAGCAGAGCGCCCTCGGTATTGAGGACCGTGACCTCTTCAACCTTCATACCGGGGACCGCAGAGGCAACCAGGTGACGGACCGCCTTGGCTATGGCCACGTCATCACCGGATTCCGTCCGCACGACTACGGACGCGGATGGAGGCTGGCTCTGCCGTCGGAAGGAACCCTCGTCCGACATGACGAGATGCACGCGCGCGGCTTTGACCCCCCGCATAGTCTGGATCGTGCGAGCAAGTTCTCCCTCGAGCGCCCGCACGCGGGTCACCTCCTGCATGAAGGAGGTCAGCCCAAGCGAACCAAGCTTGTCGAAAAGCTCGTTGCCGGCATTGAGGTTATTGGGCAGACCTTTTTCAGCGAGCAGCATGCGGGCCGCGCCGGTCTCGCCGTAACGCACGAGCACGGACGTACCGTCCGCGCTCACGTCGAAAGTGAAATTCGCCTCTTTAAGCGCCGAAGCGATCCGGCCTACGTCCTGGCGATCCAAGCCGCTGTAGAGCACCTCAAGCGAGGGCCGGCTCAGATAATAGCCCGCAAGTCCAGTAATCGCAAACACGGCGACGCCCGTCACGCCGAGCACGATGAGACGCTTCGTACCGAGCTTGGCAAGATTGGTCCAGAACCGCTCGGCCTGTTCGAGCACCGTCATAAGCGCCCCTGTCACTCACTCTCAAGACCAGGAATCGGAGCCGCCGATTCCCGGTGCCGCTCGCGAAGCCGGCAGCGCACAACGGAAGCCGAAGCTTTGCGCGCCAGTCCTTCGGACGATTGGCATGCGGGCACTGTGACGAGGAAAGCTTGCGCGGGGATTGCTCCGGCCTACGCAAAAAAAGGCTACGCCCCAGGGAGCGTAGCCTTTTTGTAGACCCACCGCGAGAGTCTTGAGCTTATGCGCCGAACAGTTTCAGGATCAGCTGGGTGTTCGAATTGGCGATCGACAGTGCCTGAACGCCGAGCTGCTGCTGGACTTGCAGCGCCGCAATCTTCGTCGACGCATTGTTCATATCGGCATCAACGAGCGAGCCTATGCCAGTTGTCAAGGAAACGGACAAGTTCGAGACGAAGGTCTGCTGATCGGTGACATTGGTCTGGACGCCGCCGACGGTGCTCGCCGCACTGGTGATCGAGGTAATGGCCGTTTGCACATCCGCCAGCATATTGGCAACGGCGGCGGAGCCGGCCGTGTCGGCGCTAATGTTCATCGAGAGAACGGAGACGCCGCTGTTGGCGCCGGCGGTCCCGAGGATGCCGCCCGTCGCGGTCGCGGCGTTGGTCGCACCCGCAGTGCCGTCGAAGAGCTCCGTGTTGGCCGCATTGAGGCTGATGTAGCTGACTGCCGCAGTGCCGCCATTCGAATTAAAGGAGGCAACGAGATTGACCGTCCCGAGCGCCGTCGCCACGCCAGCAGTCGACGTCGACGAGTTGGTCAACAGGTTGAGACCGTTGAAATTTGCCGAAGTGCCGATGCTGTAGAGGAGCTGCTGCTGCGCCGAAATGTCGGTCTGGATCGCAGTCATGCTGGCGCCGGGGTTCGAGGCCTCGGTCAGATCGTTCTTGATCGCATCCATGACCGAGATCGTCGACTGCAGAGCCGCCGTGGACGTGGAGAGCATCGACGCGCTTTCCGAGAGCGCGCTGGACACGGCACCGAGGGCGCCGACGTCGGAATTCATGTTGGTCGCGATCGACCAGTAGGACGGGTTGTCGGACGCGCCATTGATGGCTAGGCCGGTCGAGATCTGATTCTCGTACATGTTCATATTTTTTTGCGTCTGATTCAGCGACAAAAGCGCCGTCAGCGCAGATTGGTTTGTCAGAATGCTACTTGACATCGGATGTCCCTGGGTTGGCTGAGTTCTTCGCGGGGGGACATACCGGATTTTCGCCGGTACGGCGGGGCGGCGTGATGCCTTTGGACGCCGCGGGGCGCCAACCTACCGTGGACCGGACGTTAAGGCGGAAACCTTACCCGAAACTTAAGATTTTCCGCCAAATGCGCTTTTTGCCTCAAGTTCCGGCAGGAAATAGGGTGAATTCGGCGTTAATTCCGGGTTCGGACCGCGAATTTGCAGTCCGAGGGCCCTCGACACTCAGGCAAAGGAGCGTACGAGGCTCCCGATCAGCATGTTCCAACCGTCGATCAGGACGAAGAACAGAATTTTTATCGGCAGCGCGATGACCGAGGGCGGCAGCATCATCATGCCCATGGACATCGTCAGCGTCGAAACGACCATATCGATGACCAAAAAGGGGAGCGCGATCAAAAATCCAATCTCGAAGCCGCGCCGCAATTCGGAAATCATGAAGGCCGGGATGAGGATGCGCAGTTCGACGACGCCGCCGGGCTGCGGTTTGTTCGGCTCGGGAGCCAGATCTTCGAACAGTTTTAGGTCTTTGTCGCGTACCTGGCGCAGCATGAACTGACGGAAGGGTTCGGCGATCTTGGGGAAGGCCTCCTGCTCCGACACGGTATTGTCCATGAGCGGCTTGACGCCATCCTGCCAAGCGCGGTCGAACACCGGCGACATGACATAGAAAGTCATGAACAGGGACAAACTGATGAGAATGAGATTGGCCGGCGTGTTCTGTAGGCCGAGCCCGGACCGCAGGAAAGACAAAGCGACGACTATGCGCGTGAAACTCGTCACCATCACAAGCAGTCCCGGAGCGATGGACAGAACCGTCAAGAGTGCCACGAGCTGAATGATTCGCGCCGCAGCGCTGCCGCCGCCCGATGGCAAAAGCGTGTTGAGATCTGGGACTTGCGCGGCCGCAGCCGTAGCCGACGCGAGCACCAGAGCGACAGCAAAAAACAGCTTTTTCACTGCACCACCAGAGTTTCGATGATGAGCTCGCGGACTCGTCCTTCCGAACGGATCGAAGCACGTTCGCTCAGGTCCTCGCGCAAATGCTGCAGCCCGCTGGCACCGCCGATTTGGCCGACGGTCAGCGTTTTGAGGAAACCCAGGAAATCTTCCGAAATTTGCGCGGCAAGCAAATCTGGCGCAGACACCGCCTTCGTATCGAACACGATCGCTGCCTGGAGGCGGACCCACGAATCGGGCGGATCGGCAAGATTCGTTACGATCGCCGGCAGATTCGCGAGGCCCGTGCCGGCCGCGTATTTCGACCCCAGGAGGCCTTCAGCTTTACTAGCCTTGGCTGCGCTCTCCCTGACTTGCGTGACAAGCTGCAGACCAAGAAGGCCCCCGGCGCCTGCCGCGACGAAGCTCATCGCGATCGTCACGCCAAGCCATCGCAATAAGGATCCCAGCCATTTTGTCGGTTCTTTTGTCGGCTCATCGGACATTGGATAAAGCCCTCCATAGGCCTGATCCGTGCCAATACCGCAGATCTTGCCCGCAGATCTTGCGAATCGGTCGCCGGAGGCGAGTCTTACAGGACGACCACAGCGAAATGCGGCGGCAATCGAGCGATCCACATCGAATTCGCCGGTTTGCCAAAAGGAGCCCGGCCTCGCCTTCGGTTTTCACCCGGACTTCTCTCACACGCTGCTGCTTCTGTTGCGGTTGCGCCGAGAAATATCCAAGCGGCGGCAAAATTCGCATGCAGTCATACGGTTGAGCCATCCGACGGCGTCGATGGCCGGCGAAACGCAGCCTCTAGAGCATGTCCTTGTCGGAAAAGTGGCCCC
>JBKQHN010000149.1:0-3519 GCA_052148755.1 Beijerinckiaceae bacterium
CCGTCCTCGCCCATTGTGCGCCCATGAACGGCGGCTTTAACTCGATCTGCGGCATTTGCCGGGAGATTATTCGCTAGCGACAACGCTGGCTGCGGCCGTCTTTTCTCATGATCGAGACCATGGACGCGCGGCCAGCAGGCCTCAAGGCGCGTGGTTCGATCCGATGGAACTCAAGCTCTACGATACGTTGACGCGCGAGAAGCAGGTTTTTAGCCCGCTCGATCCGGCGAACGTGCGCATGTATGTGTGCGGGCCGACGGTCTACGACTTCGCCCATATCGGCAATGCGCGGCCGGTGATCGTCTTCGACGTGTTGTTCCGCTTGCTGCGCCACCTCTATGGCGAGAAGCACGTCACATACGTTCGCAACATCACCGACGTCGACGACAAGATCAACGCGCGGGCGGCTGAAGAATATCCCAACCTGCCGCTCAACGAAGCGATCCGCCAGGTCACGGAGAAGACCGACAAGCAATTCCACGAGGACGTCGCCGCGCTCGGCTGCCTACCGCCGACCGTCGAGCCGCGGGCGACCGAGCATATCGACGAGATGAAGGAGCTAATTGAGCGCATCATTGAGCACAAGCGCGCCTATGTCCTCGATGACCATGTTCTCTTTCAAGTGAAACGACTGGCGAGCTACGGCAAACTTTCGCATCGATCTCTGGAGGACATGAGATCAACTGCGCGCGGCGAAGTCGCGCCCAAGCGCGATCCGATGGATTTCGTGCTTTGGAAGCCGTCCAAATCCGGCGAACCGGCTTGGCCATCGCCCGCCAAGATCAAGGCGCCCGGCCGACCCGGCTGGCATATCGAATGCTCTGCCATGAGTTGGAAGTACCTGGGTGAGCGATTTGACATCCACGGTGGCGGCATCGATCTCTTGTTCCCCCACCATGAGAACGAGCGTGCACAATCGTGTCGAGCCTTCAACCGGCTAAAGATGGCGCAGGTATGGATGCATAACGGGTTCCTGCAGGTCGAAGGCGAGAAGATGGCGAAGAGCCTGGGTAACTTTGTTACGATTCGCGAATTACTCCGCGGTTGGAAAGGCCGCGCTTGGCCAGGTGCTGCTATACGCTGGGCAATGCTGCAAAAAAATTATCGCGAACCAATTGATTGGACTCTTGATTTACTGACGCGCAGCGTGATCGAAATGCAAGAATTCCTAAACTTGCTCAGAGGGTACCATCGCGACCCTCAGTCGGGTCGAGTCAATTTCGAAAGCATACATTCAGCAGTCGGAAAAGACACACCAAGCGGTGAGGTAATTAATGCTCTATGCGATGACTTAAATACATCGGAAGCAGTTACCGCAATTCGCGCGATGAAGGGTGGTGGTAGTAAGGAAAGAATTGTGCAAGCGACAAGAGATCTCATTTTCCTGGGAATCTTAAAGCCGAGCGATATTCGCTACTATTCCATGTTTCATGGTGTGCAAAGCGATGTAAAAGACAGAGAACAGGCACTACAGCTTGCAACTGATTATCAGTTTGCGAGATCAAATGGCGATATTTTGTTCGCGTCTTCAATAATGTCTGACATGAACAAGATGGGATTGCAAATTCTAGAAAACGAACCCTCATCAATCGTTATCTCTACCGGGTTAGAAAAGCAAGATTTCGAGGAAGTAGTTCGAGCGCAAATCACGCTTCGCAATGCTGCACGTGAACGAAAGGATTGGGAGGAATCCGACCGCATCCGCGACGAACTGGCCAAAATGGGCGTCGTGCTCAAAGACACCAAGGACGGCACCACCTGGGAGATCGCGCGATGAACGCCAGCGCGCAACCTAAGCTCGCCATGCGGCCGCTCTTGCCTACGGACGTACCGCTCCTGGCGGAGATTTTTCGTGCCAGTATCGAGGAACTGACCGCCGACGATTACAGCGAGGCGCAGCAGGAAGCGTGGGCGGCGACCGCCGGCGACGAGGAAGAATTCGGCGCGCGGCTTTCCGCCGCGCTGACGCTGGTCGCGACCCTCGGCGGCGCGGCGGTGGGCTTCGCGTCGCTCGCCGACAATAGGCGCATCGACATGCTTTACGTGCATCCAGCGGCGGTCGGGCAGGGCGCCGGCGCCATGCTGTGCGACGCGCTGGAAAAACTCGCCGCCGCCCGCGGCAGCAAAGAGATCGAAGTCGAAGCGAGCGACAGCGCCCGCGGTTTCTTCGAGAAGCGCGGCTTTGTCGCCAAAACCCGCAACACGATCTCGCTGGGCGGCGAATGGCTCGCCAACACCACGATGGTCAAGCCGCTCGCCGCCGCCAAAGGGAGCGCGTGATGAAACGTACAGACGTGCCGTTCCAGCGCCATTGGCTCTATTATCTGGTGCTGAAATACGTGCTGATCGCTGCCGCCGTGGCGGTTACCTTCTACACGGCCTATCGGCTTTATTCGGGGTAACACCATGCCACGCCAAGGCTCGTCCCAAGGCTCGTCGTTTTTCGGCCTGCGCACCCATCACGTCGCGATTGCGCTCGTCGCTATCCTGATCGCGGTGGCGCTGGCGTCGAACTATTATCTCTGGTGAGGGTGAGGCGATGCCGCGCGAGCGACTTTATTTGTTCGATACCACGCTGCGCGACGGCGCGCAGACGAACGGCGTCGATTTCACGCTCGCCGACAAGCTCACCATCGCGCACATGCTCGACGAGCTGGGCATCGACTATGTCGAGGCCGGCTATCCGGGCGCCAATCCGACCGATACCAATCTTTTCGCCGAGCGGCGGCCGCTGCGCGCCTGTCTGACCGCGTTCGGCATGACTCGGCGGCCCGGCCGTTCGGCGTCCAACGATCCAGGCCTTGCCGCGCTGTTGGCGGCGCAGGCCGACGCCATCTGCTTCGTCGCCAAGTCCTGGGATTATCACGTGCGGGTGGCGCTGGAGACCACCGAGGAAGAGAACCTCGCCTCGATCCGCGACAGCGTGCGCGCCGCCAAGGCCAAAGGCCGCGAGGTGCTGCTCGATTGCGAGCATTTCTTCGACGGCTACAAGGCCAATCCGGCCTATGCGCTCGCCTGTGCCAAGGCGGCCCACGAGGAAGGCGCGCGCTGGGTGGTGCTGTGCGATACCATCGGCGGCACGCTGCCGCACGAGGTGGAGAAAATCGTCGGCGAGGTCTGTAAAGAAATCCCCGGCGACCATGTCGGCATTCACGCGCATAACGATACCGAGCAGGCCGTGGCCAACAGCTTTGCCGCGGTGCGCGCGGGCGCCCGGCAAATCCAAGGCACGCTCAACGGCCTGGGCGAGCGCTGCGGCAACGCCAATCTCGTCTCCATCATTCCGACGCTGAAGCTCAAGCCGGATTATGCCGAAAAATTCGACATCGGCGTGTCGGACGAGGCGCTCAAGAAAATCACGCGCGTTTCCCGTATGTTGGAAGAAGTCCTCAATCGCGCGCCGAACCGCTATGCGCCGTACGTAGGCGAAAGCGCGTTCGCCACCAAGGCCGGAATTCATGCTTCCGCGATCATGAAGGAATTGAACGCCGGCGTTGACGAACCGGCGAGCTACGAGCA
>JBKQHN010000150.1:0-9974 GCA_052148755.1 Beijerinckiaceae bacterium
AGGAACAGGAAAATTACCAGGATGACAATAATTGCCGCCTCGCCGAGCGTCTTGGCGACCTCGGCGATCGAAGCCCGGATAAACGCGGTCGCGTCATAAGCGATCGCCGCGTTAAGGCCCGGCGGCAATTGCTGTTTGAGTTCCGGAAAGGCTTCGCGAACGTTGTTGATGACCTCGAGCGGATTGGCGGTCGGCGTCGGGTAAATGCCGACGAAAACCGCCTTCAGCCCGTCAAACTGCGAAGATGAATCAACCGATTCCCGACCGAGTTCGATATCGGCAATGCTGCCGAGGCGGATCAACGAATCGCCGCGCGCGGCGACGACGAGCTGGGCGAAGGCCTTGGCCGAATCAAGCGAGGTCTGCGCGTTGATGCTCGTCTGCGTAAAGTTTCCTTTGATCTCTCCGACAGCCGATGTGAAATTATTCGCCGCCAAGGCCACTCGGACCTCGTTCGGCGTAACGCCGCGCGCCGCCATCCGGTCGGGATCGAGCCAGACCCGCATGGCAAACGTCTGGCCACCGAGAATCAGCGCGTTGGCGACGCCATCGATGGTCTGCAGTTTCGGCTGCACGACGCGGGTGAGGTAATCGGTGATTTGCGAACTCTTCAACACGTCTGAATTAAAGGACATGTAGAGAAGTGCGGTCGAATCGCCGGTCTGTTTGACGACGACGGGATCGAGCGCTTCGCGCGGCAGAATGCTCTTGACCTGATTGATTTTGGTGAGCACGTCCGTTGCGGCGCGGTCGGGATTGGCATTGAGTTTCAGGTATAGGCTTACCGTCGAGGTGTTCTGCTGCGAATAGGAGACGAGCGTGTCTATACCCTCGGTGCTGGCGACGGCCTGCGCAATGGGTGTCGTGATGAAGCCTTTGATGAGATCGGCATTGGCTCCGGGATAGATTGTCGTGATCGAGATCGTCGTCGACGAAAGCTCGGGGTATTGCCGGATCTGAAGCCGAAGTCCGGCATAGGCTCCGATCAGCAGGATCAGCAGGCTCACCACCGTCGCGAGCACTGGCCGGCGAATGAAAATATCGGTGAAGGACATGCTCGGCCTATTCTTTCGACATGATCGGCGGCGAAGCGAGCCGAGCTTCGGGATCGACGCGTACGCGCGCTCCCGACTGCAACTTCAACTGGCCTTCGGTCACGACCTTTTCACTCGGCTGAACGCCTTCGAGAATCGCGACGCGATCCTCTCGCGTCTCGCCGGTCCGCACGAAACGGCGCTGAACTTGATAAACAATGTCTGCGGACGCAGGCGCCGCCTGCGCGCTGCCCGGCAGCACAGGCGCCGGCTCCAGTACGAAAACACTGTCGCCATAGAGCGAAGCATTGACAGCGGTTCGTGGTACGCTGACGACGGCTGATGGCTCTCCGGCCACGACTGCGACATCGGCGTACATGCCGGGCAGCATGCGCAGATCCTTGTTTTCGAAGACGGCGCGAATGAGCACGTTGCGCGTATCCTGACCGACGCGGGCATCGATCGTCTGTATTTTGCCGCTGAAGGGCTCCGGATAGGCTGCGACCTTGACTTCGACCCGCTGGCCGACCCGCAGCACTGCGAGATTCTGCTCGGGAAGCGGAAAATCCACAAAGATCGGATCGAGCTGCTGCAGAGTGATGAGGCTCATGCCCGGCGAGACATATTGCCCGAGATCGATCTTGCGAATGCCGAGGCGGCCGGCAAAGGGTGCGACGATATGCTTTTGCGAGATCAGAGCCCGCACCCGCTCGACGTTCGCCGCCGCCGTGTCGCGCGCCGCTTCGGCTTGGTCCGCACTGGCCTTGGTCGTATTCCCGCCGCCGACCAATTGCCGCTGGCGCTCGAGCGTCAGTTCGGCATTATGCAAAACCGCAAGGTTGTTTTTCAGATCCGCCTCTTCAACCGAAGTGTCGATGTCGAAGAGAGCCGCGCCCTTTGTCACATCCTGCCCGGAGGCAACGCGAATGGCCGTCAGTATGCCGCCGACCTGCGGCGCGACATCGATGCCCTGATAGGCACGGAAGCTGCCGATCGCCGGCAGGAGCGGCGACCAGGTCTCGCGGTGCACTTCGCTAACGGCGACTGTCGTCGGCGGAGGGGCATGCGTCGCGAGATAGGCTTTGATCATGCCTGGCTTGGCAACGAACTGAAGGTAGCCAAGCCCGCCCACGAGAGCCGCGAGCAGAATGAAGACCGATACGAACAAAAAAAGCCGCTTCATAGGCGAAACTCGTTGCCATAGATCTTGGCGATGGGTTTGACGGCAGCGCTCAGGCGGCCTCAGCGAGCAAACCCCGCCCTCAGGCCAAATAGCAGCACCCCGCAGGATGTGTCATCGATGATTTGGGATTTACGCGATTGTTTCGGCATGCTGCCGATCGGCCGGCGCAAAGCCAACTCAGCCGGATCGGCGCCCATCCAGCTTCGCAGCCCAAATAGTATAGCAACGCTCTTCAGTCTGTCCGCAAAGTTCTAACCGGACTGGGCGGTACGGTAGCATGGGGGAGTACGGCTTGGCAATTGCGCGTGCATAAAGACCAAGCGCCGCAGTCGCTTATGGTAGAACCATCCGGCTGCTGCTTTTGCTGCGATCGCCAACCCGAAACTGCTTCCGAAGCAAATAAAACAATTGCCTAATTTTTAGGCAGGCATTTAGCACGCAGCTGGATGCGGCGTGGTCATCTATCACGTGATTCAAAATGAGCGAACCTTGCCTTGGGTGCGGCACGTGAAGCAGCCTCTCGCTTGGCCGAAGGCGACGTGCCGACGAAGCTGAAAAATAAAGGTATTGCAATGCTATAGAGACACCAGCGATGATGGCGGGACGGCATCGCCATTGTATCCGTTGACTACGCTGGGCCAAACTGGTCTACATCCCACGCGAACGGCGCGGTTGCGGCGCAGGGGAAGGCCTGGATACGGATGAATTTGTTGACGCCCGTGGTGGGACCGGTGGTAACGCCGGTGGAGAGGGCCTGGCATTTCCGCGAATTGATTCGGGCAGTTGTCCGCCGCGAATTGGTGGCGCGGTTTAGAGGATCGATCCTTGGCTGGCTTTGGGCCATTTTCGGGCCTCTGCTGATGCTCACCGTCTACACATTAATTTTCTCAAGCGCGATCGGAGCGCGAACGTCGGCTGCCTCGCACGGGGTCGGCACTTACTCCATGTTCATGTTTGCAGGACTCATCGTTTTCAATTTTTTCAGCGAATTGGCATCGCGCGCTCCCGATCTCTTGCGTGAACACGCCCACGTCATCAAAAAGTCGATTTTCCCGAGCGAGACCTTGGCCTGGACGGCAGCCATTCGCGCCCTCGTCTATGCCGGGATCAGTTTCGCCGTCTTGCTCATCTTCCAAATCGTGTTGACGCGATGGCTGCCGCCCACGATTTTGCTCTTGCCTTTGGTCCTCATCCCCTATTTCCTGTTGCTCCTGGGGATAACTTGGTTCCTGATGGCGTTGGGCTCGTTCACGCGCGATGTGTCGCATCTGATGCTCTCGATCGTCCCGGTGTTCATGTTCGCGACCCCCATATTTTATTCGATCGAAGACGTACCGGAACATTTGCGGATCTATTTCCATTGCAACCTTATCGGCAATTACGTCGAGATGATGCGTGACCTGCTGCTGATGAACCGGTTACCCGACGCTGCGCTCTACATTGGAACTGTCCTTGCCTCTCTCATCATCTTCCGCTCCGGCTACCGCTTCTTCATGCGATACAAGGCCGTTTTCGTTGATGTCCTCTGACGTAGTGATCAGCTGCGAGGGCCTGGGCAAGGCTTTTCAGCTCTATCTGCACCGAAATGATCAGCTGAAGCAGACTCTCTTCGGCTATTGGAAGCGGTTTTATCATCCGCATTGGGTGTTGCGCGATGTGAGTTTCGAAGTGCGCCGCGGCGAGTGCCTTGGGATCATCGGCCGCAACGGCGCCGGCAAGACGACTCTCCTGCAGATTATTTGCGGGATCACCCAGCCGACACATGGAAACGTGAAGGTGAGAGGCCGCATAGCGCCCATCCTGGCACTCGGTGCCGGCTTCGATCTCGAATTGACCGGCCGTGAAAATGCGATGATTGGCGGCGCCATCCTCGGCCTCCGGCGTCGCGAAGTCGCAGCGCGGCTCGAGTCCATTGCCGAATTCGCGGACATTGGCGCGTTTTTCGATCAGCCGATGAAGATGTATTCGAGCGGCATGTCGGCGCGTCTGGCCTTTGCGGTGTGCGCCCATGTCGACGCCGACATCTTGATTGTCGATGAAGCCCTTTCTGTCGGCGACGCGGCCTTTGCCGCCAAATGCGATGCATTCATTAAGAATTTTGCCGCAAATGGGACGATCGTCTTCGTCTCGCATGATTTGGCGACGATCGAGACGCTCTGTGATCGGGTCGTGTGGATCGACAATGGCAATATACGCGAATATGGCGCGCCCGCGCAGGTGCTTCCCGCCTATCGGCGGAACTTGGAAAACGGCCCGAACGTGGTCAGTCCGCTGCGGGCAACCGGCTGAAGCTTGCCTCGCTAGAGCGGGATGAGGAAAAGTGGGAACCGGTTTTCCGGCGCAATCAAGTGTACGCAGATTGCGTAAACTTATCTGCCTATCCCGCTCTAAATTGTTAGAATCGATCACTATGATTTTGGATTGATTCAATCCAAAATCATAGTGATCTAATGGGCGCAGCCTTTCCGACCGCTTCAACATCGGATATCCGGTGTCCTCAGGCGGGCGGGCTCCAAACTCTCAATGGTGATCCGGGGTCTCCCGGTTGCGTAGAGTGCAAAGCGAGCCCCCAATGCCAGGGGAGGCTTTAGGCGTAGCGGTTCTTGCGCGGGCGGGTGACGGAAAAATTCGCGTGTTGCCGGTGAATAAGGAAGACGGCGACCAGAAGCTCAACCAGAATCGCAGCAGCCACGAGCCAAATGAAAAGCGGATCGCGCCGAACGAGCGTTTCCGAGCCGATCAGCACGGCAATATGCGCCGCGGGAATGGCCGCTATTGCCGCTATTGCCGCTGCACCGCGTCCCGTCGCGCTCGCCAAAGTCAGAACCAGACCGATCGCAAACAAGGTGTGCGTAAAGGCGAGCGGCGGTATGCCCAATCGCTTGGTCGCTTCGCTCATCCATTCTGACAGACCGCGCGGGTCCTCCACACCATTTGGCCGCAAGGGAAAGAACTCGTCCCATTGAAATTCGAAAACGCCGCGCCAAGTGCGGTGCGGCAGCCCGTTCGAACCCTGCATCGTATCAATCGGGATCACATATTCGTCGAAATCCGCAGTGCGCATGGCTGAGCCGTCCATAGGACGGGTCTGGATCGAGCCATGGCTCATAATCAGCAAGACGCCGTGATCGTTGCGGCGAAATTCGGTTTCGCCAGCGGTGATAATCTCCTCTTCATTTTTTTCGGTCGAAATCTGATGGATGAACATGCCGGTCGCGACATCGGCGGACCGCCAGCGCTGGAAGTAGAGGGTACGCGCGCCATTGTCGAACGTATAGAACTTCGCCGGCTCCAGCATGCGATGATTGAGCGAATCGCGAACGATGTAGATAACGTCGTGCATTTGCCCGACATAGGCCGGAGCTATGACCGAGGAGAGGACGTAGCCGAGAGCGACCGAGATAAGCCCGACCAGTCCGGCGGGGACGCAAATCGACCACACCGAGAGCTTGAGTGAATAGAGGACCGCGATCATGCCCTCCGAGGCCATACGGGAAAATTCCATAGCGACAGCGACGCCGATAGCCATGGGAAGCGCAAAATAGGTCACCGTCGGCAGAATCCCGAGCAATGCCGGCAAGAGCAGACCGCCGCGGATTGCCGCAGCCGGCAGGTGCTGGAAAAGCGACGTGAAGACGACAGGGACGCAAAGCCCGACTTCGATCATGATCGCCGTCAGGATGACCCGTTTGGCGAGATAGAGATAGAGAAGCCAGGGCATAGAACTCTTTTCGTGTCGTTATTGCGCGAAAATTCTGACGCCGATCGGCAAAATCTCACAGCTTCATCCGTGCTGCCGCTTTGCCCGCATAGACCCGCCAAGCCTCGTCGAAGGCGCGATGTCCGTGGAAGTAACCTCTTCTTGTGGGCAATCTTGCGGCGCCGGCCCAATGCGCGAAATAAATGGGATTGCCGTCCAACCCGATTGGCTCTCCTTCCGCGTTGAACTTGATACCCTTGTCCTTGTAGAAGGTCGCACCCGACACACCCGGGAGACAATTGTAGAAGGGCGCGAGTTTCAGGCCGCGCCGGTGGATGATGAAATTGGTCAGCGGCTGGGCGAACAGCATCCCGCGCTGTCGAACCGTGTGAAAGATCTCCTCATCCTTCTCGATTACGTCGAAGAAGTCCTGCAGCGACAGAATATTCTTGGAAGTCAGGAAAAACCCATCGTTTAACAATGTGACATTATTGAGAAATTCGTAGTTCTTCCGCTTCCGGTTATAGACATATTCGGTCGACTCCGCCGCGAAGATGAAGTCACGCCGGCCCGGTTCGAGCAATCCGAAGAACCGGCTGAAATCCTGAAACAAAACGATATCGACGTCGAAATAGATCACCTCGTCGAGTGGCAAGGCGAGCGACAGGAACTTGCGCAGGCGCCGCCTGTGTGCGGGAAACATCGGGTAGAGCCTGCGTGCTAGCGCATCGAGCTCTTCGCTATCGGGTTCGACGAAATTGACGCCGTAGACATCAGCTGCCCGGCGCGTCAACTCGACATTATCGTCATAAGGGATGAGATAGAGCGGCGTCGCCGTATTGGTTGCTAAATAGCTCTCCAGGAAAGGCAGCAGCCAATCGGAAACCCGGTCGTTGGCAATGATGGCAATGCCGTAGTTTTTCTTCGCATTCGCTTGATCTTGCATGAGTGCTTCACTTGAATTGTTCAAAATAGAACCGCCGTTCGACCTTTGCACCCGGCCGCCCCACCCAGGAGCCCAGGAAATCTACACGCCAACATAAGAGCACGATGAATGCGTGAGTTTCGACTTCCAAAGCACATCCCGGACACATGGGCTCCGTTTCCAGGGATATGCTCCAACTTATTGATTTTGAGCCTATTCTTGCCCATAGAATAGGCCCCAAGATCGCAATACGCTGACCCCACGGCGGCGAAAACTGGCCTGCTCATTACAGTCAAATGCAGCCAATTCATGAAGCCGATCGACGCATTTTATCGCAGATGCGGCGATCGGCTGGACGCCATTGTGGCTAGCCCGGAGTTCCCACACTGGGCGTGGTCTGCGCCGGCCGCGTCCAGTGTGAGAATTCCGGGCTGGCGTGCTTCTTCGCTTAAAACCTCGCGTCCCTAAAGTAAACGCTAAGTTGCTCTTTGCGAATGCCTCAGCAAAGATGCGGGGCCTTGGCAGGCGAGCGGGGAAGCTCGTGGGACGCCCGCGAGCATACTCGGCGGTTGAGGCCCGCTCCCCCACCGCAAAGAGCGGCATGTTTCTGCCCTTCGTTCGATACGGCCATATCATTTGCGTCGAATTTGAAAAATCCGGCCGTAGCGCGCTATACACTCGCTCTGCCTGTCCGGATCCTCTTGCGGGCCGTGTCGAATAGGGCGCCGGCCTTGGCGCCTTGCAACCATGAATATCGGGAGACGTCGCGGTGAACCTCGTACAAGCGTCACAAGACCGGTTCGGCGCCGCAAGCGCCCCATCCGCGGATTTGTTCGAACTGCCCTTGGTGAGCGTAATCGTTATCAATTACAACTTTTGCCATTTACTGCCGCAAGCTGTCGAATCCGTGTTCAGTCAGACCTATCCTAGGGTTGAATGCATCATCGTCGACAGTGCTTCGACCGATGAGAGCCCGGCGGTGTTGCGTGCCCTCGAAGATGCTCATAGCGGTTTGAAGATCATCCAGCGAACCGTCAATGAAGGCCAAACGGCTGCCACACTCGATGGTTTCAGGGTTTCGTCGGGGCAGTATGTGATCTTCCTCGATGGCGATGACGCGTTGCTGCCGCAGTGCATCGAGACGCATATCTTCGTGCATTTGTCACTGCGCATCCATGTCGGGTTCACTGCCGGCGATATGTTGCAAGTCGTGCAAGAGCAAGTCGTCACCACCACTGGCGAGGCCATGAACGGCTATATCCGCAGCGGTCGCGGCTTGCGTGCCAATCTGTTCCGGCCTTTTCACGGCGGACCGGACGGGTCTTGGCCGCCGTCGCACTTTGGCGGGGATTTGCGTGACAAAGTTCACTATGTGCCGCCGCTCTGCACGAGATGGGTCTGGTCGCCGACGTCGGGCCTCTGCTACCGCCGCGATGCGCTCGCCTTATTCGCGGACAATGAACAGCTTCCCCACCTCAGGACCTGCACCGACATGTATTTTGCGCACGGGATCGGCGGTTGGTGCGGCAGCGTGCTCATCGACGAACCGCTTTTCGTCTATCGTATTCACGGCTCGAATAGTCTCACTCTGCGGGCGCAGCTCAATCGTTCCTTGAGCTATCAGCCGGGCACGTCAGGCGACAGTAATGACAAGGCAATTGCGATGCTCGTCGATCAGTTCGTCAGCCGCAGCGGGAGGTTTGGGCAAAATCTGCTTTTCAAGCTGAACCTCATCGCCTTAATTATCCGCCTCAACGGCAAAGAGACAGATATGGATTTGCCACGTTGGGCGAAGCGATCCTCCGTGGCGAATCGCCTGGTCGTTCATTTCGACTCGTTTGCCGCCACGTTCGGTCGCTTCACGACGAAGGTCCTGATGTTCCTCTTCGGCGTGCCCTGGCCTCTGATCCGGCGTGCCGGGCATGATAAGGCCGGGACGGCGCCTGACGCTTAGAGATCCTATGCAGATCCCTTCACGAGACTCGCTCGAAGCCCGAAGTCGCCCGCCGACAGGCGCAAGCGCCAGGCCGCTTGCCGGAAAGCTCGTCGTTCTCGTCCACCCCGCCTGGCATTCCTGCGGAAGTCATCAAGTCTTCGTCTCACAGGCACAGGCCTATCGAGCCTCGGGGGCAACCCTGCATAGCCTCGCGATTGCCGATTTTCCCGGCTGGATTGCAGGTTCGAAGCCGCACCGCGACTATCTTGCTGCAACAACCGATCTCAAGGCCGATCGGCGCCATTATGCCGGAATGCCCTGGCACCGGATGGCGACGCCACACTTTATCGGCGCGGCTGAAAGGTGGCTGCACGGCAATGCGGCAGCCATGCTGGTCGAGACGGCCCGTCGCGCCGACTTGCCCGCCGAACTCCTCGAGCTTCCGCACATCGATCTTATCCATTGCAATCACTTCTTCTGCATGCCGGCGGCCCTCGCACTTAAGGCCGATCGCGCTTGCCCAATCGTGCTCGACTCGCATGATATGCAGGCGCGGCAATTCTCGCTCCGTAATGAAGGCGCCTGGCGGCTGCCGCCGAAAGCGACTTACGAAGACATGCTGGCGCTCGAACTCGCCAATATGCGTGAGGCGGATCTCCTTATCCATCTCAACGACGAGGAAGCGCAGACGTTGCGCCAGCTCTTGCCGGACAAGCGGCATGCGCTCGTTTATCCGACGATCTCGCCGGTGCCGGCGGGTCCCGGTGGTCCGGAAATCATCATCGTCGCAAGCGCGAATTATCCCAATTATCTCGGCGTCGCTTGGTTTCTGACGGAGGTTTTGCCGCTCGCGCCCGATGTTCCGGTTCGCATCATCGGCAATATTGACTTGGAGTTCCGCGCCCGTGCCCCCCAGCTTCTTGATAAACATGCCGAACTTTTTTCCGGCCGGATCGATGAACTCGACGCAGTCTATGCGAATACCGCGGCGGTTCTGCTGCCGACCACGACCGGACATGGGATTTCGATCAAGACCATCGAAGCGCTTTCGAGCGGTGCACCCTTGATTGCCACTCGGGAAGCGTTTCGCGGCATGGCTATCGATCCCGCCGCCCTCGCCAATGTCACTTTGGTCTCGGATGCCCCAGGTTTCGCCGCAGCGCTGCAGCGTCTTACCGAAACCCCCAAGCTCCCGC
>JBKQHN010000151.1:0-15025 GCA_052148755.1 Beijerinckiaceae bacterium
TATTCGACAAGCTGACACGACGCGGCGCCCTCACCGAGGCCGACGTCGGCGAAGCCTTGCGCGAAGTGCGGCGCGCCTTGCTCGAGGCGGACGTGGCGCTCGACGTGGTGCGCGACTTCGCCGATAAGGTGCGCGATCGCGCGGTCGGCGCCGGCGTGGTCAAATCGGTCACGCCCGGCCAGATGGTCATCAAGATCGTCAATGACGTGCTGGTCGAGACTCTGGGGTCGCAAGCTGACCCGATCGATCTTGACGCGGTGCCGCCCGTCGCCATCATGATGGTCGGTCTGCAAGGCGCCGGCAAGACGACGACGACGGCGAAGATCGCCAAGCGCCTGACCGAGATCATGAAGCGCAAAGTGTTGATGGCGTCGCTCGACGTGAAACGGCCGGCGGCGCAAGAACAGCTCGCCGTGCTCGGCCGCCAGGTCGGCGTCGAGACCCTGCCGATCGTCGCCGGCCAGACGCCGGTGCAGATCGCCAGGCGGGCCGAACAGGCGGCACGATTGCAGGGCTTTGACGTCGTGCTTCTCGATACGGCCGGGCGGACCCATATCGACGAAGCTTTGATGGCCGAAATGGTCGAGATCAAAGAAGCCTCGCATCCGCACGAAATCCTGCTTGTCGCCGACAGCCTCACCGGCCAGGACGCCGTCAATCTCGCCAAGAATTTTGACGAACGCGTCGGCATTACCGGCATTGTTCTGACCCGCGTCGATGGCGATGGGCGCGGCGGTGCGGCGCTGTCCATGCGGGCCGTTACCGGCAAGCCGATCAAATTGCTCGGCGTCGGCGAGAAGATGGACGCGCTCGAGGACTTCCATCCCAATCGCATCGCCCAGCGCATTCTCGGCATGGGCGACATCGTTTCGCTCGTCGAAAAGGCAGCGCAGACGATCGATGCGGAAAAGGCTCAGCGCATCGCGGAGAAGATGCGCAAGGGCAAGTTCGATCTCGAAGATCTCGCCGATCAATTGGCGCAGGTCGAAAAGATCGGCGGCCTCGGCGGCATCCTCGGCATGTTGCCGGGCATTGCCAAGATGAAGGACCAGATCGCCGCGGCCCATCTTGACGACCGCGTCGTCAAGCATCAGCGCGCGATTATCCTCTCTATGACTCCGCAAGAGCGGCGCAATCCCGATCTTCTCAAAGCCTCGCGCAAGAAGCGCGTCGCGGCCGGCTCCGGCACCCGCGTCGAAGACGTCAACCGGCTTTTGAAACAGCACCGGCAGATGGCCGATATGATGAAACAAATGGGCAGCGGCAAGCGCGGCGCGCTCGGCCAGATGGCTTCGATGTTCGGCATGGGCGGCGGCGGTTTTCCGGGCGGTCCTAGCGCAATGCCGATGCCGAGCGAGGAAGAAATGGCCGCCCTGCAAAAGCAGATGGGCAATGGGGGCGGGATGAAAATGCCAGCGCTGCCGCCGGGCGTTTCCGGCAAAGGCGCCGGCTTTCCGGCCGCTCTTCCGGGGCTTGGCGGCGGCAAATTGCCTGGTCTTGGTGGTTCGGGATTTGGCGGGGCGAAACTTCCGGGGCTTGGCGGCGACCCACCCGGCGGCGTCAACCCGTTTGGAAAGAAGAAATAAGCTAACTCTCCGTCGGGGTCACCAGGCCGAAGGCTTTGCAACGAGCCACGGCGGACACAACAAGTTTGAATTGAAGAAAGGAAGCAAGCATGTCCCTTAAAATTCGTCTTTCGCGCGGCGGCGCCAAGAAGCGCCCCTTCTATCGCGTCGTCGTCGCCGATTCGCGCTTTCCGCGCGACGGCCGATTCATCGAAAGGATCGGTGTCTTCGATCCGCTGAAAGCCAAGGATGCGGCCGATCGCGTCGTGCTCGATACGGAAAAGGCGCAGGCCTGGATTGCCAAAGGCGCACAGCCGACGGATCGCGTCGCGCGGCTTCTCGACGGTCTTGGCGTCCTGAAGCGTGAAGCGGGCAATAATCCGAAGAAGGCGCTGCCGAAGAAGAAGGCGCAGGAACGCACTGCTGCTGCAACGGCGGCTGCCGAGAAGGCTGCGGCCGAGGCACCGGCTGCGTGATCATGGAGCAGGATCGCATCCTCGTCGGCCAGTTCGGCGCCGCCCACGGCGTCAAGGGCGAGGTGCGGCTCAAATCCTTTACCGAGGATCCGAAGGCGATCGGCGTCTACGGCCCCTTATCCGACCGGCAGGGCGCCCACGTTTTCGAAATTGCCGCCCTGCGCAACGTGAAGGATGATCTCTTCATCGCCCGGCTCAAAGGGGTCGCGACGCGCAACGCGGCGGAGGCTTTGAGCGGTCTCGAACTCTACGTGCCTCGCACTGTGCTGCCGCCGCCGCAAGAGGATGAATTCTATTTCGCCGATCTCATCGGACTTGCGGCGGAAGACAAAGCCGGCGAAAGGATCGGGCGTATCGTTCAAGTGCTGAATTACGGCGCCGGCGACATGCTCGAAATTGCGCCCGTTTCTGGCGGCGAGAGCCTGCTTGTGCCATTCACGAAAGAGGCGGTGCCGATCATCGACGTGAAAGCCGGCCGGATCATCGTGGTTCTGCCGCATGAGATCGAGATCCTGCCGGAGGAGGAAGAAAGCGGCAGCACTCAGACCTTCGCGCATGACGATTCTCGTCTGGAGGCGGCGGCACAACCGTCGCGGCGGACGCGGATTCCTTCCGGCTGAACATCATGTGGCGCGCCAGTGTCTTCACGCTCTTTCCCGACATGTTCCCCGGCCCGCTCGGGCTTTCTCTCGCTGGCGACGCTTTGGCGCGAGGGATCTGGGAGCTTGCGGCGCACGACATCCGCAGCCACGGCCTCGGCCGGCACCGCGCCGTCGACGATACGCCGGCCGGCGGCGGCGCCGGCATGGTTATGCGCGCCGATGTTCTCGCCGCGTCGCTCGATGCGAATCTGCCGCCGGACGATCCGCGTCCGCGGTTCATTCTGAGCCCGCGCGGACACCCATTCGATCACGCGCGGGCACGCGAACTCGCTTCAGGCAACGGCCTCATCCTCGTTTGCGGCCGCTTCGAGGGGATCGACGAACGCGTCATCGCTGGCCGCAATCTCGAAGAGGTTTCGATCGGCGATTATGTTTTGTCCGGCGGCGAGATCGCGGCCATGGTCGTGCTCGATGCCATCGTGCGCCTGCTGCCCGGCGTCATGGGCAAGGAGGCTTCGGGCATTGACGAGAGTTTCGAAGCTGGATTGCTCGAATATCCGCATTACACGCGCCCACGCGACTGGGAAGGCCGTACGATTCCGGACATTCTGCTGTCCGGCGATCATGCCAAGATTGCTGCGTGGCGGCGGCAAGAGTCCTTGCGGCTGACGCGCGAGCGGCGCCCGGATCTCATCGCGAAATTGGGCCGGTCGCCGAAAACGTGAGGACTCTCGACCTTAACGGATAAGGATCGCCTCCCGTCAACGAGCTGATGATTGCGGCCATGCAGCCGAGCGCGGTCGGGTCAAACGCCGGGATCAACATTCCTATTGCTATTATATGCGCCAATCGAGACTATTCTATTCCATCGACCCCTTTCAGTTTTGCATCGTCGGTCTTCTTCGCACGGCTCCGCTGAATTTCCAAAACCGAAAGCCCCTGCCGCAGATGTTTTTCTTTTTTCTTAGAATGCAGGCCCGGCATTAACGGCAAGGAATGCCGTAGACGACAGAACAAGGATCTATCCGTCATGACCTGGCAGAATTGGCTCCTGATCGGTTCTTTCATTCTGCTTCTCGGCGCAATGATGCGGCCTCTCGGCTTCTACATGGCGCGGATTTTCACTGCGGACAAAGCACCCTTCAAGAGCGTTGCGCCGTTTGAAAACGGGCTCTATTTTTTGGCCGGGGTCGATGCTTCGGTCGAACAGAATTGGATCGATTACACTTTCGCTCTATTGGCGTTTAATGGGATCGGCCTGGTCCTGCTCTTCGCGCTGCAAGAGCTGCAATCCTTGTTGCCGCTCAATCCGCTGCATCTTCCGGCGGTTGCACCAGATCTCGCTTTCAATACGGCGGTTAGCTTCACGACGAACACGAGCTGGCAAGCCTATGCGGGCGAAACCACGCTGAGTCATCTCTCTCAGATGGCGGGCATCACGGTTCAGTCCTTCCTGTCCGCCGCAACTGGAATATCCGTCGCGATTGCTTTGGTGCGCGGACTGGCGCGGCATCATTGCCAGACGATTGGAAATTTCTGGGTCGATATGACTCGCTCGACTCTCTATCTACTGCTGCCGATCTGCGTCATCGCTGCGCTTCTCCTTTTATGGCAAGGCGTCCCGCAGACTTTTGATGGACCGGTGACCGCCACGACTCTCGAAGGCGCAAATCAAATCATTGCGCGTGGACCCGTTGCGTCACAGGAGGTGATCAAGCTTTTGAGCGGCGATGGCGGCGGATTCTTCAACGCCAATTCCGCGCATCCGTTCGAAAACCCGAATGGATTTTCCAACTTGATCGAGATGATCCTGATCTTCCTGATCGGAGTGGCGCTCACAAATACATTCGGAAGAATGGTCGGCAACGAAAGGCAAGGCTTCGTCTTGCTTGCAGCAATGGGCGTGTTGTTTGCAATCGGATTGGGCGTCGTTCACTGGGCCGAGGCATCCGCAAATCCGCATTTTACAGCGCTCGGGATTGATCAAAGCTTGAGTGCCCTGCAACCAGGCGGCAACATGGAAGGCAAAGAGGTGCGCTTCGGCATCACCGGTTCGGCCCTCTTTGCCGCCGTCACCACCGCTTCGTCCGATGGCGCCGTCAATGCCATGCTCGACAGTTTCACGCCGCTCGGCGGCGGAATGCTCATGGCCAATATGATGATGGATGAAGTCATCGTCGGCGGCCCGGGCTCCGGTCTTTTCGGCATCTTGCTTTATGCGATCGTCGCCGTATTCATCGCTGGGCTCATGGTTGGCCGAACCCCGGAATATTTGGGCAATAAGATTCAATCTGCGCAAGTCAAGATGACGATTCTGGCGCTGCTCGTCGTCCCCGCCGTCATCCTCACATTGACCGCTGTAGCCCTCTATCTGCCGGCCGGACGTGCTGGCCTGTCGAATGGCGGGCCGCATGGTTTTTCGCAATTGCTCTATGCCTATACGTCCGCCGCGGCGACTAACGGCAGCGCCTTTGCCGGCCTCAGTGCCAATACGCCGTTCTTCAATCTGACGACGGCATTGGCCATGTTGACCGGACGCTTTCTCGTCATCGTGCCGGTGCTCGCCGTCGCAGGATCCCTCGCCGCGCAAAAGCGCGTGCCCGTCTCCGCAGGCACGTTGCCGACGGATGACCTGCAATTCGTGTTTCTGCTCTGCGCGACGATCGTCATCGTCGGCGCACTCACGTTCTTTCCGGCTCTTTCGCTTGGCCCAGGTGCGGAACATTTCGCTCAGGCCTTGCTCATCCTCTACGAGGCGCCGCATAATCCTTAAAGCTTTCGAACGATCACCTGCGAGAGGGAGGCCAAACGCCATGACCGGCTATATTGATCCGACCAAGGAAACTTTCGCCGCCTTTCGCGAGAATGATCGCGAAGGTCCGATCCATATGCTCAATCTCATACGGCTTAACGCGCAGGCGAAATATCCCGACAATCGCCAAGCGAGCGGGGCGCAGGCCTATGCTGCTTACGGCCGCGACAGCGGACCCGTGTTCTCCCGCCTTGGCGGTAGAATCGTCTGGCAGGGCAAGTTCGAATTGATGCTGATCGGCCCTGGCACGGAGCGCTGGGACCTCTGCTTCATCGCCGAATATCCGTCGGTTGCGGCCTTCGTTGAGATGATCCGCGATCCCGTCTATCGCGAAGCCGTCAAGCACCGGCAAGCTGCGGTCGAGGATTCGCGGCTCATCCGTCTCGCGCCGCTTAAGCCTGGAGAAAACTTCGGCGAACCTCCAGCGTAGGAATCGTCCGCCGCCGCTCCTTTCAGTGCGCCAATCTCTCCAGGAGATCGCGGACATGAACCTGATCGGCCTTGTAATTGCCGGTGAGCGTATACATCACGAGATTGACCCCGCCCCGCAAAGCCATTTCGTGCTGGCGGCCGCCACCGGGCACGAGCGTATATAGGCTCTCGCCATTTGCCGCGGCCGCCCAGCCGGCGGCGAGATCGTTCGACGTAAGGATGATCGGCGAGACGCCGTCGCCTGATCGTGCCGGCCTTGCAGCATCGTTGGGATTAGGCGGCGGCAAGGCCTCGATACAAGTTTCTCCAGTCGCGTAGCGGCCGACGAATCCGTCGAGCAGATAGAAAGTCTTCGTCACGACGTGGTCGACTGGCACGCGTTCGAGCTCGGGCACGTCGACGCCGTCGAGCAATTGCCTGAGCCAAGCCGCCTCCGGCGTTGGCGGCCCGCCAGGATGAGTTTGCAGAGCATCGCGCGTATCGAAAATGATCGTGCCGCCTTGTTTCATGAATGCCGCCACTTTGGCGATCGTCGCGGGCGAAGGCTGCGGGCGTGAGGCGACAATCGGCCAATAGAGCATGGAGTAGAATGCGAGTTCGTCGCGGCCGGGATCGATGCCACCAGGCTCTGCCGGCGTGAGCGAGGTCCGCGTCGCCAGAACATGCGTCAAGGTTAGAAGCCCGTTCCGGCTGATTTCGTCGACCCGCGCATCGCCGCTGACGACATAGGCAAGGCGCGTATTGAGTGCCGAATCGAGATCGCGCCGAGAGAGAGGGGGCTCGCTGCGGGGTTCGGCGCGCAGCGGTGCAGGCGCCGCGCAAAGTCCAACAGCAAGCAGCACCAAGGCTGCGGCGGCAGCGGCCCGCCGCCGCAGCTTTGGCGGGCTTCCGGCGAGCCAAAGCGAGGCGAGCGAATCGGCGATGAAAAGAAGAAATGCGACCGCCAAGAGCGGCGGGCGAAGATCCAAAGGTGCGGCTTCGCGCAAAGGCGCGGTTTGGAAATTGAGGCCCGAATAATCGGCAGCGACGAGGCGGTCCTTCGGCCCCATCGCATTGACGGCCAACAGCGCATCCGGAGGCCCATAAAAACCGGGCGGATGTTCGCTGTCGCCGATCCCATCGAAATTCACAGGCACGGGTCTAGCTATCGGCGAGGGAGCGCCCAAGACGCCGAAACCATCGAGCCCGCGGTTCGGCGGCAAGGTCTCGACCTGCGGGTGCTCGGCCGCCTCCACTGCTTGCTGGCCGGGTTTCGCCGTTTCACTCGCGAGCGAGACGATCTTGCGCAGCATATCCACGAAAAGGCCCGAAAGCGGCAGATTGGACCAGGTCGTATCTGCCGTGACATGAAACAGGACGAGCCTGCCTTTGCCACGCGTGGCCGCGGTGACGAGTGGCGTGCCGTCGACGAGCTGCCCCCAAGTCTTCGCGGGCAGACCCGCATCCGGTTCGGCAAGAACTTGGCGTGTCACGGTCACTTCATCTGGCACATCGAGACCGAAGAAGGGGCTTTGATGCTCGAATGGAGCAAGTTTTTTGGGCGTCTCCCAAGAGAGTGCGCCGCCGAGGATACGCCCGCCGCGCCGCAATCGCACCGGGACGAGGTCATCCGAACCGTTGGCAAGTCTCGTGCCGGCAAACCGCACGAGCATGCCGCCGTCGGCAACGAATCGTTCAAGCCGCAACCGCACCGGACCCGAAACCGCGCCGACATCCGCCAGAATCAGCACAGCCACATTTTCGTCGAGCAAGCTCTGGATTGGTTCGTTCGTACCCGGGCGCGCCTCGCGGACATCGGCAAATGGCGCCAGCGCCTTGTCGAGATAATAATTGGGCGCCAGCAAAGGCAAAGAAAGATCGGCGGTTTCACCGCTGACGATGCCGACGCGTCGGCGCTTCCACCTTTCGTCAAGCAGTGAGACTGCACCGGCAGAATGTTCATCGACGATCTCGAGGCGCGCGATCTCGTTGCGCAATTCGACCGGCAGGTCGAAACCAGCTTTCGTCTCGGTCGCATCGATCGCGTCGCGGCGGGTGAAATCGAATTGAGCCTCGCCGATCGCCAAGCCTTTGCGGTCGAGGGCGCGGACGAGGCCCTGCGCCGCACCTTGAGCCGCTGCGCGCAGCACGTACACTTCCAGGCTGCCGCCTTCGTTTCGAGGTCCAGCGAGCGCGCGCGGCGGGCGGCTATCTGTAATGAGTGTCACGTGCGGGGAAAGTGCCGCGAGGCGCTCGGCGAAATCGCGCGCGCCGCCGCGTTCGAGACCATCGGCAATCCAGACGATTTCGGCTTGCGGCGAGGCCGCCACGAATTTCTCGATCGCCGAGAGAAAAGCATGCCGATCAGGCACATAGGGTAGCGGCTTAATGGCCCGCAGACGTTCGAGCGCATGCGCCGGAGCAGTCGGATTGATCTCCCGCGCGGCATCCGACACCGACGCCACCGCAATCGTCTGGCCGCGCCGGCCCGCCGCCTCGATACGTTCCACTGCGGCCGCGACACGCTGGGCCCAGGCCGGCGCTGCCGGCCATCCGTCGTCAAGCACAACCAGCAGGGGACCCGCACTTGCTTCGCCCGTCGGGAGGGGATTGAGCACAGGGCCTGCCATGGCGAGAATGATCGCGGCGGCGATCGCCAATCGCAGAACCAGCAGCCACCAAGGCGTATGCGCCGGCGTCAGGTCCTTGGGCCGCAAATCGAGAATGAGGCGCAAAGGCGGGAACGGAATGCGGCGCGGCCGAGGCGGCGTGATGCGCAAGAGGAAGTAGAGTGCCGGCAGGCCGGCAAGCGCGACGAGGACAGCGGGAGTTGCGAAAGCGAGCGGCAGACCAAACATCAACTAGTGAGCCTCGTGATCTCTAGAGTTGCGATTCAACGAACGCAGAATGCCTATCCGTCAGTTCATGAGTGAAGATCGCGCGCATTAAGGTCACCTCAATCCGGCGGCAAGCGGCTCGGCTTCGAGCCGCGTCCTAAGCGTGAGCAAAGCCTCAGAAGCCGGCCGATCCGTCCGATGCAGCAGAAAAGTAAATCCGCGCCGTCGCGCCGCGGCGAGCACGGCGTCACGATGGGCGGCCAGCCTAATCACATAGTCACTGCGAAACGCTTCCGCATTTCCGACGCGCAAAGTGGCCTGCGAATCGACGTCGATGAATTCCGTATGACCGGTGAATGGAAAAGTCTCTTCGACAGGATCGGCAATCATCACGATGTGGCCGCGCGCGCCACGCTCCGTCAGCGTTTGCACAACGCGGGCGATCTCGGCGGGGTCGCTCAAGAAATCTCCGATCAGCACAACTTGGGTCCGGGCATCGAGAGAAAGCCGGGGGGGCAGTTCGGCAGCGATGAAGCCCGCAGCGCGTTCTTCTGCCAGCAAGGCCTCGGCAAAGATTTCGATGATATTGCGGGCCGCAATCGCGCGCGTGAGACCCAGAATCCCCACTCTTTCGCCGCCGCGGACGAGGAGATCGGCCGCGGCCAGGCCCAAAACCACGGCGCGGTCGAGCTTCGATTGCAAGGCGAGTTTGGAGATGAAGCCCATGGAAGCCGACCGGTCCATCCAGACAAACACCGTATGGGCCGCCTCCCATTCCCTTTCGCGAACGTACAGGCGTTCGTCGCGCGCCGAGCGGCGCCAATCAATGCCCGCTGAGGGTTCCCCCATGACGAAAGGCCGAAACTGCCAGAAGGTCTCGCCAATGCCGGCTCGCCTGCGTCCATGCACACCATGCATCACGCTCGAGGCAACTTCCTTGGCGGCAACGACCAAGCTCGGCAGGCGGCCGGCGAGATCGAGTGCGCCCTCCTGATGCGCCAGGCCCGTCTGTCTTTCCTGCCTATCTAAGAGGCGAACGTCGCTCATTGTTTATCCCTGGCTCAACCCAGCCGGCTCGCCAAGCGCGTGACGATATTGGTGACCGTCTCGCCCTCGGCGCGGGCCGCGAAGGTCAGCGCCATCCTGTGCTTTAAAATGGGGACGGAAAGGGCGATGATGTCGTCGAGCGACGGCGACAAGCGACCACCAACCAAAGCGCGGGCGCGGGTTGCAAGCATCAAAGCTTGAGCGGCACGTGGTCCCGGTCCCCAAGCTATGTGTTGCGTGATCGAAGGATCGCCTTCACCGGGCCGTGCGGAGCGGACGAGATCGAGGATGGCCTCTACGATCGAATCGCCGACAGGCAGACGCCGGACCAGACGCTGAGTGGCGATGAGATCCTCGGCACGCATCGCCGGTTTCGCCTCGACCTCGCGATCGCCCGTCGTCTCGATGAGGATGCGCTTTTCGGCAGCTCGATCAGGGTAGACGACGTCGATCTGCATCAGGAAACGGTCGAGCTGCGCCTCCGGCAACGGATAGGTGCCTTCCTGTTCAAGCGGGTTCTGGGTTGCCAGAACATGAAACGGCTGCGGCAGATCGTATCTTTCGCCAGCCACCGACACATGGTGTTCCTGCATGGCCTGCAAAAGCGCGGATTGGGTGCGCGGGCTCGCTCGGTTGATTTCGTCGGCCATGAGCAGCTGAGCGAAGATCGGACCCTGGACGAAACGGAAGCTGCGTCGATGGTCGGGCGTTTCTTCGAGAACTTCCGAGCCGAGAATATCGGCCGGCATCAGATCCGGCGTAAACTGCACGCGCCGCGCATTCAAGCCGAGAACCGCACCCAGAGTTTGGACGAGCTTCGTCTTGGCCAGCCCCGGCACGCCGACGAGCAACCCATGCCCGCCCGCGAGAAGCGTGACCAGGGTTTCCTCGACCACTCGATTCTGACCGAAAATTACTGTGCCGATCGAAGCTCGCGCCGCAGCGACCCGCTCGAGTGCCGCCTCCGCCGAACGGAGAATTGCTGCTTCCAATGTGGTCGTGTTGGCTTCTGGCATACTGGGCTCCTCTCGCCCTCAGGCGCAGGTCAAATGGCCAAGGATCAGATGGCCGAAGATTGAGAAATCGGCTGTTGTACTGCTCTCGAATTTCCGCGCACTGCGAGATCCGAAAACTCAGGACAAGAACCGAAAATGCCTGCGCGATCCTAGATCACGATGATTTTGGGTTGAATCAATCCAAAATCATGAACGTGATCGATTCCAATAATTCTGAACCGGATAGGCAGATAAGCTTACGCAATCTGCGTGGACTTGATTGCACCGGAAAACCGTTTCCCACTTTTCCTCATCGTGCTCTAGCTTCTGTTACAGCGCGCAAGCGTTTGGAATGAAGCGGTTGCGCCTTCGCTCCACCAGAGCGCGATCTGTCTGGTGCACGAAACTTACGACGCCATCCGATGGTTTCGGCTCCGCCCGTGGCCCATGCAAAACGCATTCTCGCGCGCAATTTTGGCTGAAGACGCCACAAAATCGCGCCCGATCTTGCGGTTACATGCAAGGACGCAATTTCCAAACCACGATATGCCCTGAAGCCGAAGGATCCAGGTTTCCTTTCCAGGAAATCGCCTTCGCGATAGCGATTTGCTGGAGCGGCGCCGACTGTTCCTTCAAAACGGCTGCAGAACATTTGATTTCAGCAGACCTTGCTGCCCAGGCAAATGAATTTTTCGAGATGCTCAAAGATTTCACCAGCAAAGCGCGCTAAAGGTCGCCGGGTCCCACGCGGAGTTCTCATTGGGGGAAGATCATGGCTGAAGATGTGCCAAACCGGGGCAAAGCCGAGGCTTCCAACGCGCCGGGAGGCCTCAAGTCGCTCCTCGCCGCGGCCCACCGCACGGCAAGGCCGGCTCAGAAAGCCGCACCGGTCGAGACTTGGCACCCGCCGTTTTGCGGCGACATCGACATGAAGATCGCCCGCGACGGCACATGGTACTACAACGGCACACCGATCGGACGCCCAGCCCTCGTCAAGCTTTTCGCATCGATTCTGCGTAAGGATCCTGACCGCTATGTTCTCGTCACGCCTGTCGAATGCGTCGGCATAAGGGTCGAGGACGTGCCCTTCGTTGCAGTGGAAATGGGCGAGGTGGCAACTTCGCAAGGCAAGGCTTTGCATTTCCGCACCAATGTCGACGACGAAGTCGTGCTCGATCGCGAGCATCCGCTCAGGTTCGAACGCGGCGAAGCCGACGGTCTAGTACCCTATGTGCGAGTGCGTGGCGGCCTATGGGCACGCCTGACCCGTGCGCTCTTTTTCGATCTCGTCGCCCTTGGCGAGGTCGAGGAGCAGGACGGACTGGCCACGTTCGGAGTGAGATCGGGCGGCGAATTTTTTCCAATGGCTCCTGCGGCGGATATGCAAGACGGCTAAAGCGGGATGGGCGGATAAGTTTACGCAATCTGCGTCAACTTGAATGCGTCGGGTGCCAATAGCTCCAGCGCTGCCGGCGGTCCGCGAAAAAGGCGTGAAGTGCTACTCGCCCCGCTTACACTTGGCGGAATAGCCGCGGTGCTACTGGCCTTGGGCGCATTCTGGCTACATGGTGGGCGATGGGTCTCGGCTGACAATGCTTATGTCCGCGCCGCCAAGCCGATGCTGTCGACGGATGTCTCGGGCCTCGTTACCCTGCCGACGGCGTCGCTGATCTTTCTGATGCGGGGGACCCGCCCCGCCCCGGTCTCGATGGACCACGCAGTGATGGATTAAGCAGCCGGTCCTCCCGCGGGATGACGTCGACCTTGACGTCGATCGCCTGGTCGCTGGACCCCAGAATGATGCCGGAGACCGGCGAAATATCGGCATAGTCGCGGCCTTTCGCCAGAATGATGTGATCGTTGCCGATCAGCATGTCGTTGGTCGGGTCGAGATCGATCCAGCCATATTCTTGCCCGCACCAGAGCGACACCCAGGCGTGCATCGCATCGGCGCCTTCCAGTCGCGCCCGACCCGGCGGAGGAATGGTGCGGATATAGCCGCTCACGTAGCCTGCCGGCAGCCCGATCCCACGCAGGCCGGCGATCATGATTTGCGCAAAGTCCTGGCAGACGCCGCGCTTCTTTTCGAAAGCCTCCGAGAGGGGCGTCGAGAGGACTGTGGCCTTGGGGTCGTATTTGAAGTCCTTCTTGATGCGGTTCATCAGGTCGCGGGCGGCCTCGAGTATGGGCATTCCCGCAGCGAAACTCTCCTGCGCATAGTCTGCCGCGGGCCGATAGCGCGGGACGAAGCGGCTCGGATGGAGAAAATGTGCCGGCGAGTCGCTGGTGAGTGACTTGATGTTGAAGCCTGCCTCGCGAACTTCCTCCCAAGCGGGGGTCAATTCCGGCGCTGGCGGCTCCGCACGATCGATCTCGAGGCTCGCCCGTGCGTCGACGGTCAAGCGGCGATGTGCCGTCTCGATCGTCAACGAAGTCACGCGGTTGCCGAAGAAACATATGCGTTCGAGCACCTGTTTCGGCGCCGGATCGATCGAAAGGCTGGTCTCGATCACCTTCTGGCCCGGTTCATCCCTCGGCAAGAGCCGCAAGGCGCAATGGGAGAACGTGACGCTCGAACCATATTCGTAGATCGTCTCGTGATGGACGTCGTAGATCACGCGAGTCCTCCCGATTTGTCGGCCCTTGGCGCGTGCGGGCCGTGCAGGAAATAGCGTGCCGCGATCGTATCCGCGAGGTTCAACAGATTCTGCTCGAAGGTGAGGATCATGTTGTTGTCGAGTGCGCCGGCGACGGAAGTTACGATTTCCGCCAAAAGCTTCAGAACTTGTCGCTGCGGTGCCTCCACCATGCCGTCGTCGCTCAACACCGGCAGGGCCGACAAATGTTCATCGAGACGCTCGACCTGAAACGCAACGGAGCGGGGATTGAAGGGATCGAGCAGAACCATGTCACGCACGGGTGCGAGCGCCACGCCCATCATGTAGCGCGATCGGTAGGTGATCGGCGAATCGATGAGATCGAGCAGAATGTCGAGATCTTCGGCAGGCGCTTCGGCGTGGCCGAAATGACGGGCGATGCGGCATGTGTTGATGGCCCTTTCGACCCGCCGGCCGATCTCGAGCAGACGCCAGCCGGCGCCACGATTCATGTTCTCTTGGGCGAGACCGGATATGGCGGCAATCGTCTGCAATGCCGAGTTGGCATGCTCGAAGGCCTCCGCCTCGGAAAGCGATGCGCTTTCGTCGAGATCAAGATCCATTTGCAGACGATCAATGAGGCGCCAAGTGTCGGCCGACAAGCGCTCGCGGATGAACGAGGCGGCCCGATGCGCATCGCGTATGAGATTGAGCGCCGAGCCATACTCGTCCTCGCCGTGCAGCGCGATGGCAATGAACGCCATCGGCTCCGGGACGGTCTTGGCGGGCGCCGCGCCCCAGGCCACGAAGAGCTGTCCGATACGTTCGACGACCCATTGCACATCGATCTGCGCGTCCGTATCGAGCAGGCGTCCGGCGAGACAGCGCACGAGCCGCAAGGTCGCTTCGGTTCGCTCGAGATAACGCCCGAGCCAGAACAGATTGTCGGCGGCTCGGCTCGGCAGGTTTCCCATCAGCCGGCGGATGCGTATGGTCTCTTCTGTCGGCAGCAGCGTAATGGGTTCGACCGGCTTGTCGGAGATGATCCACACATCGGCCGATTTAATGCCCTCGCCCATCGAGACGGCGCGTGCATCGAGCCGATCGGAGATCCGGCAAAAGCCGCCCGGCATGATCGACCAACCGTCCGGGCTGCGTGCCGCATAGACCCGCAAAACGAAGGGCCGCGGCGTCAGCCGCCCTTCGTTCCAGACTGGCGTCGTCGACAATTGCACGACTTCTTGTCCGACGAAATCAATGCCGCGTCTCTCGATGTCGTGTTTCAGGCGTTTCTCGTCCTCAGCGGAAAGCGAAGCACCGACGACCGCCTGGTTTCCCGGATGATTGAGGACGGGATTGCCATAGGCTCCGGTGATCGCCAATTCGTCGAGATAGCCGACGACATCTTCCCGCTCGTGTCTTTGTCCGCACCACCAGGTGGCGACATTGGGAATGCGGAGATCCTCGCCGAGGATGCGCTGGCAAAGCCGCGGCATGAAGCTCATCAAGGCCGGGGCTTCGAGAACACCGGCCCCCAGCGCATTGGCGAGAAGGACGCCGCCGGCGCGCAGGGTTTCGACAAGTCCGGCAACGCCGAGACGTGATCGCGCGTTGAGTTCGAGCGGATCGGCGAAATCCGAATCGATACGGCGCCAGATCACGTCGGCCCGCTTGAGGCCGGCA
>JBKQHN010000152.1:0-4871 GCA_052148755.1 Beijerinckiaceae bacterium
CGCCGAGATCAAGTGCCAGCATCAAGGCCAATTCCATTTTGATATCGGCCGCTTGCGTCCGCGCCACTCGATAGAGATTGACGAAACGTTTGACCGCTCGAGGTGACGCGCCGGCAATGGGCGCAAGTTCCGCAAGGAGGGCCGCCTCCGCATCGGAAACCGTCCAATCGGCGCCGCCATCCCGCACGACAGTCTCCGGCTTGCTCTCGCCATCAGTGCGCTGGCCGAGGATCTGCCCGACAAGGCTGGCGACATCGCGATTCGTCCCACCCGGGCCGACACGAAGTGGCACTTGGATCCATTTCTCGAGCCGCGGCTCTATTTCACCCTGGCCTTCGACCAGCCGGGCAGAATCGAGCGCAAGCAAGAGCACGAGACCCGGCTGAGCCAAAGCGCGGTGAACGGCCTCGAGCGCGGCGCAAGCGGCCTCCGGCGCGAGAACATCCAAATTATCGAGGGCGACGACGACGCGCTCCGGCATGGCCTTGGGAACTTCCGCCGCCGCGGCGGAACCGCGAACCGGCCGTTGCAGGCAGCGTCCAAGCGAGACAAAGAAACGTTCGGCCCGCAGCTGCAGCGATCCGGTCTCGAAGGGCGAAGGCTCGAGGTGTTCATCCGGCCTGCCAACGTTGTTTCCGGCCCGGCGATCGGCCGCCGCCGCCTGATGCGCGTTCCGATCGACTTCGGCCGCCAAACCATCGACGCGACGCATCTGATGCGCATAAAGTCCGTCGATGTCACGCCGCTTGGCGGCGACATCCGATTCGAGCAGCACGACGCCGTGGAACAGCGGCTGCATGAACCGCAGGGCGCGTAGGATGTTGAGCACCAGCGCGGCAGCGGCACCGGCATAAGCAATCTGTTTCAGGGTCGTAAGCCAACCGATTTGCGCACGAATCCAGGCGACCGTCGGCGCCAGGCTTTCGTTCGTGCCTTGCAGCCAGCCGAGCCACGTCGCTTGGTTTACGACGGCTGCCGAGAGGCCGAGCCCTGCGAGGGCCAGCACTGCTGCCGTCACCAGCAATCGCGTTTGGCCTTTGAAGGCCCAAAAGGAGCGCAATGCCGCGCCGGCCCGCGCAATCGAGCCGCCAGACTCGCTAAGATCGCGAACCATGGATTTGAAGTTGAGGATCGGTTCCCCGGTGATGCCGAAGCCCTCGAGCCGGCTCTCTATACTGGCGCGGTTGGCGCGTGCATAGGCGTCGATCTTCGACCCTGCGGTCTCGAAAAGCACCGTCTCGAAAATCCGGGCGCGACGGTTTTCGATTTCGGCAAGACTTTGGCGCTCCGAATCGAGCCGCCGGCGCGCATCGTCGAGCCGCTCGGCGGCCTCGCGCGCCATTGCGCGCGGATCGCGTACCGCGTCGGCGGCGTCTCGGATCAGATCGGGAAAGCTTCGGCCGAGAGCCTCGTAGAGCAGCCCCGCGAGAACCACCGAAGCATCGTCGCCGAGCCGCGCCGCATCGACCCGCACAATGGCGATCCGTCTCAGGAACGCACCGCGATCGGCGGACTCGCGGGCCAGACCGTCGATCTTTCCGAGCAGTGCGCCAAGAGCGAAGCTCTTGCCGGACCCTGGTCCCCCGATACAACCGATTGTCAACGGCGCTTCTGTATCCCGGTGGGCGACGAGTTCCGCCAAAGGCCGAAGCACACTTTCAAGGCCCCAGGCGTCCTCGCCAAGCGGCACGTCGGCGGCAAAAATCCTGTTGCCGCTCGGCGACGGCGCTTCGCCTTGCGCCCTGCGCAGGGGAAGCATCGGAGCGATTGGTTCAGGCCGGGCACCCGCGCGGGCGATCTCGATGTCGCGTATACTGATCTCGTTCACCTTGCGATTCCTTTCGAGCGCGTCCATGTGTGACAAGATTATAAATGTCCGTTCGAGAAGCTCGGCCGTTGAGGCATTCCGACGATCGCGGCGATCGCGGCGGCAACATGTTGCGGCTCGGTCCAAATTGCCTGCAAATGTGCCCCTTTTGCGGTCTCCTGACCCAGCGGCAACCAAACACGCGATTATGACCGCGAAAACGGGGCCGGCACACGCAATTGCCGTGCACCGCCGCGCCGCCTGGTTCAGCCGCCCGGCATTTTACCACCGAAAGCGGTTTCCCCAGCGACGCCAAATGCTCTAGAACCGCTCCCAATTCTGCTTTGACCCAGCGAGATCCAGCCCACATGGCGCGTCAGTTCATCTATCACATGCAAGGCCTCAGCAAGACCTACCCCGGTGGAAAAAAGGTCTTGGAAAACATAAATCTGTCATTTTATCCAGACGCCAAGATCGGTGTCTTGGGCGCCAATGGCTCCGGTAAATCGACGCTTTTGCGGATCATGGCGGGGCTCGACAAGGAATTCACCGGCGAGGGGTTTGTCGCGGAAGGTGCCCGCGTCGGTTATTTGCCGCAAGAACCGACGCTCGATGCGAGCCTCGATGTGCGCGGCAATGTCATGCTGGGCGTCGCCGGCAAAAAGGCGATCCTCGATCGCTACAACGAACTCGCCATGAATTATTCGGATGACACCGCCGATGAAATGACCCGCCTGCAGGACGAGATCGAAGCCCAGGGGCTGTGGGATCTCGACGCGCAAGTCGACCAGGCCATGGATGCTTTGGGCTGCCCGCCGGATGATTGGCCGGTGGCCAATTTGTCGGGCGGCGAACGCCGCCGCGTCGCGCTGTGCCGTCTGCTTCTCGAACAGCCCGAATTGCTGCTGCTCGACGAACCGACCAACCATCTGGATGCCGAAACGGTGAACTGGCTCGAAGGCCATTTGCGCAAATATCCCGGTGCCATTCTGATCGTCACCCACGATCGCTATTTCCTCGACAATGTCACCGGCTGGATTCTCGAACTCGATCGCGGCCGCGGCATTCCCTATGAGGGCAATTATTCCTCTTGGCTGAAGCAGAAGCAGAAGCGCCTGACCCAGGAAGGCCGTGAAGAAGAGGCACGCATGCGCCAGCTCGAGGCCGAGGCCGAGTGGATCGCTTCGAGCCCGAAGGCGCGCCAGGCCAAATCCAAGGCCCGTATCCAGCGTTATGAAGACCTGCTCCAGAAGCAAAATGACAAGGCGCCGACGAGCGCGCAGATCGTCATCCCGGTCGCCGAACGGCTGGGCCAGAATGTCATCGAATTTTCGCATCTCTCAAAGGGGTTCGGCGACAAATTGCTGATCGACGACTTGTCGTTCAAACTGCCACCGGGCGGCATCGTCGGTGTCATCGGTCCGAACGGTGCCGGCAAGACGACATTGTTCCGCATGATTACCGGACAGGAAAAACCAGATTCCGGCACGATAGAGATCGGCGACACCGTCAAGTTCGGCTACGTCGACCAATCGCGCGACACGCTCGACGGCAAAAAGAACGTCTGGGAGGAAATCTCGGGCGGCAATGAAATCATCCATCTCGGCAAGCGCGAGATCAATTCGCGCGCTTACACTTCGGCTTTCAATTTCAAGGGCTCAGATCAGCAAAAAAAGGTCGGGCAATTGTCGGGCGGTGAAAGAAACCGCGTACATCTCGCGAAAATGCTCAAATCAGGAGCCAATCTCCTGCTTCTCGACGAGCCGACGAACGATCTCGATGTCGATACGCTGCGGGCACTCGAAGAGGCCTTGCAGGATTTTGCCGGCTGCGCCGTCATCATCTCGCACGACCGCTTCTTCCTGGACCGTGTCGCGACCCATATGCTCGCCTTCGAAGGCGACAGCCATGTCGAATGGTTCGAGGGCAATTTCGCCGATTATGAAGAAGACAAGAAGCGTCGCCTCGGGATCGACAGCGTCATTCCGCACCGGCTGAAATACAAGAAGTTTTCGAGGTGATGGAGGGTCGAAATGACCACGACCAATATTACAGTACCGCCGATAAGACTCGATTTAGAGCTAGTTGAATTGTGCGTGCGGCCAGTCGAAATATTTCTGGGAGAACACAGCGTTGGCCACGGAACCTCTATAGTGTGGAAGGCTGGACAGAAATTGTTTTTGGTAACCAATTGGCACAACTTTTCGTTGCAGCATGTCTTCACAGGTAAGAACATCCACTCGTGCGCAGCCAGACCCGACCGTGTCAAGGTCGGCGTGATGCACGTTGGTCCAAGAAAGAGCAACGACCTCACGCTCTTGGGGCAAACAGGATTTGAAATCCCGCTGTTAGATGACGGCGGTAATCCGAGGTGGCTTCAGCATCGCGATTTCCTCAAAGAACACATAGATGTTGCCGCGATTGTGATCGACGAAGCGCATGTCGCGGATCGATGTCTCAATCAGATCGTTTTCTCCCCACTCCATGCCGACGTCGGATCGCAGGCCTTCATTGTTGGTTACCCAATGCGCGGCCAGAGCATCGGTAGCCGTCAGATTGTTTGGAAAGGAGCGTCGATTGCAACGCGTCCTCATCTCCCTTGGGATGGTAAGAGAGCTTTTCTCGTAGACGCCACTGCAACTTCCGGCATGTCTGGTTCACCGGTAGTTCAACGCATTTACGGACCAGCGTTGCTTCAATCAAGCAACGGAGTTGGCGAGAGATTTTTTCAGTTGCACATGTTAGGCAATCCAGTGAGAACCAATTTTCTTGGTGTGTATTCCGCCCATCTCAATGACAGCGAGGGGAGAAGCATCAATCTTGGAGTTGTGTGGCGATCCGAGCTTATTAATGAGATTATAGATGGCGGTATCCAAGGGACGTATCTTGATTAGCTCGGTTGAGAATCTGAGACCGTCGGAATCTCCCTCACCATGGCACCACCCCCACGCCCTGCATTCTCGCTGCCTCTGCCAATCGACCATCGAAGGTCACGAGGCTTGCCCCGGCGTTCATCGCCGCGGCGAGATGCAGGGCATCGGCGGCAGCGAGTTTTGTCGCGAAG
>JBKQHN010000153.1:0-23490 GCA_052148755.1 Beijerinckiaceae bacterium
GGCGCGACCACCCAGTTCTGGATATCCGATAGTTCCAGCAAGTTCTTGCTGTCGGACTCGAGCGTAAAGCGGAAGATTTCGTCGATTGGACCGGTGACCGGATCCAGTCCGGGCTGAATCGTCGAAGGAAAATTGACTTGGTTGATGCGTTCTTGAATGCGCTGGCGCTCCCAATAATCCTCCGAACCGTCACGAAAGACCATGGTGATCAGCGATAGACCGAACGTCGAGCTCGAGCGCATGGTCGTCATGCCGGGCGTGTTCGACAAGGCGCGTTCGAGCGGGATCGTGATCTGCTGTTCGACGTCTTCGGCCGGCAATCCAAGCGCCTGGGTCGTTACCTGCGCAGTCACGTCGGATATGTCGGGATAGGCTTCGATCTTCAATTGCGTCCAGGCGTAGACTCCAAAGGCTGCGGCGAGCAGAGCAATGACGATGATGATCGCCCGCCGCGCCAGGCAGATGCCGACGAAACGCTCAATCATTGAGCAACACGCCGCCTCTGACGACGATACGCTCGCCGGCAGAGAGGCCTCCCAGAACTTCGACCTGACTCTCGATATCGGCGCCGGGCGTGATCGTCCGGCGCACGAATGTCCAAGGCTTGGTCTCGACGAAGACGCTCGTATTGTCGTTGTTCATCAAAAGCGCAGAAGCCGGGACCAGAAGACTTTCGACCCGCGGCGGCAGAAAGGAAACCGTCGCGAACATGTTCGGCTTGAGAAGCGTCTCAGGATTCTCGTAGGAAATACGTACCCTGTCGCGCCTTGTGTCGGGATCGAGAAGGCCGCTGATCGAAGTCACGCGACCACGAAACTCCCGGCCGGGGTAAGCTACGAGCGAGAATTGCACCTCTTCATTCTCGTGAACGACGGCGACATCAATTTCCGGCACATTCGCCGTGACATAGACGAACTCGAGATTGGAGATCGTCATCAGCGTCTGCGTCGGATCGTTGATATAGGAGCCGGGAGAGATGGCGAGCGACGTAATCGTGCCGGAAATCGGCGCGCTGACCCGCAATCTTCTTTCGCCGGCGATCTCACCTTTTCCGGCGATCGTCGCGAGCCTGATCTCAGCGCGTCTCTGTTCGGAAACAGCTTGCGTGTAGTCGCTTGTCGCTTGCTCGAGATCTTTCACTGCGCCTGCAGCGATCTTGGTGAGATCGCGCTGCCGATCGAGCGCTTTCTTCGTCAACTCGACTGTCGCCTTGGCCTTTTCGATGTCCGACTGGGCTTGCGCGAGATCGCCCGACTCGATCTCGATCAAGACCTGCCCTGCTTTTACAGCTTCGCCAAGCTGAACTTTGAGTTCGCTCACCCGACCGCCGAGGGGCGGCAGGACATTCACCGTCCGCGCCGGGTCTGCTTCGACCACCGCCGGGAAGGTGTAGACCTGCCGAATCGACTCGACCCTGACGGGCGCGACAACGACGCGCGCCCGGTACGGCGAAGCGTCTGGAACAGTCACCTCTCCTTGGGCATGGATCAGGCCAGGCAGTGCCGCCGCAGTTTCCGCGCCTTTGGCTTTTTCCTCAGATGGCTTTTCGCGCATAAGGCCTGGAAGCGGCATACGGAAGTACCAGCCGCCACCAGCAAGGCAAACCAAAACCAGCAGCAAAAGGAACGGCCATTTCGAACGCCTTGTTCCCTGCTCCGCCATTCCAGTCCGCTCCCAACCCTCGTAGTAACTTACCTCGTTGCAACTTAATTACGACTGCCGAAACGCCGCCACATCTAAACCAACCGTCGGACCGGAGCGGGCTGAGGAAAAGTGCGACGCTGCGCGGCTTTTCCGGCGCAATCAAGCTTATGCAGATTGCGCAGATTTATCCGCTTATGCCGCTCTAATTTATTGGAATCGATCAAGTTCATGATTTTGGATTGATTCAATCCAAAATCATCGTGATCTAGCGATCGATCAAACCTCGTTCAGGTAACGGCGATACTGCAGCCTGGCAAGCGTAAACCTCATGTAATCTATGCACTCTTCCTCAGTGTGGCTCAGAAGATGCAGTGCGGTTCGAAAAAGGCAAGCCTCATGCGTCGCGCCGCGACGCCGGCGTAGGCGGCTGCGACAGTTTCGCCCGGATTTCTCACCACACTTTAGATCGCGCCGAAATCGCCGCCGCGGCCGAGCCCCGCTGCAAAACGCGCTGCGCCCTTCGCAGCCTCGGTTCGGATCGTGTCTTCCCCACCGCGGCCTTCAATGCGGAGAGCGTCGTTCGCCTCACGGCCCCACTGCAGATAGGACGACAAGCGATCGGCCTTGAGGCAGGTCTGTGGAAACCGCGCCATGTCGAGCGCCAATTTTTCCGCCTCGCGACGCGCCTCACCAGCCGGCACGAGGCGATTGGCGAGGCCGAAAGAATAAGCTTCTTCCGCATCTACCGCACGGCCGGTGAGGATCATGTCGAGAGCCCGGCTGTGGCCGATGAGGCGCGGCAATCTGACCGTGCCGCCGTCGACCAGCGGCACGCCCCACCGCCGGCAGAATACGCCAAACACAGCCGTCCTCGAGGCGACGCGAAGATCGCACCACAAAGCAAGTTCGAGCCCGCCTGCCACCGCATGCCCTTCGACGGCCGCAATGACCGGCTTCGACAAGAACATCCGCGTCGGCCCCATCGGCCCGTCGCCTTCCGGCTCATAGGGAAAACCTAGTGCGACCGCCTTGAGATCAGCGCCGGCACAAAAATTTGTTGCTGCTCCAGTCAACACCGCCGCATGGGCCTCGGCGTCGGCTTCGAAAGCTGCAAATGCTCGGCGCAGAGACAGCGCGGTTGCCGGATCGACGGCATTGCGGGATGCGGGACGATTGATCGTGATGATTGTCACAGACCCAGCCTTTTCTATAAGAACTGTGTCGTTCGCAGCTTGTGTCATGTCGGTGCCTTCCCTCCGCACTACGCGAGAATTCGTTTCAGCCGGCCACGCCCCCCTGCGAGAGCCTGGCCGCGTCTTATACAATTGCACCGGGCTTGACGTAACACACCTCGGGGCACATCTTCGCAACATGGCGCGCGCCCGTACGCAATTCGAAATCACTCCGGATATCCTCTTGCGGGCCTATTCCATCGGGCTATTTCCGATGGCGGAAAGCGCGGAGGATCAAAGTCTCTTTTGGGTCGATCCCGAGGCGCGCGGAGTTTTCCCGCTCGATAACCTGATCATATCGACAAGTCTGGCGAAATGCATTCGCTCGGAGCGTTTCGAGATTCGCGTCGATGAGGATTTTGCCGCTGTAATCGACGGCTGCGCGGCGGCCTATGAAGGGCGCGACAAGACCTGGATCAATGCACGAATCCGCGGCCTCTATGGTGCACTTTTTCGACAGGGCCATGTTCATACGGTCGAGTGCTGGCGCGAAGATCGGCTCGTCGGCGGGCTTTATGGCGTCGCCCTCGGCGCGGCGTTTTTCGGCGAAAGCATGTTTCACCTTGAAAGCAATGCGTCGAAGGTTGCGCTTGTGCATCTGGCAGCGCGCTTGGTTGCGGGCGGCTTTAGGCTGCTCGATACACAATTCGTGACGCCGCATCTCGCCTCGCTCGGCGCAATTGAAGTCTCGAAACATGTTTATCGGCAGAGGCTCGCCGAGGCCGTCGCAGCTAAAGCCGACTTCTTGTGCTGGCCAAAAGACAGACGCTTGTCCGGCAAGGAAGTTCTTGCGCTCCTGCCGCACCGCAGGTGAAAGACGCAATCCCGCCGGCGATCAGTTTGGCGTGGGAGGCAATCTCTGGGTCGGCGTGCGCCGGTCGTTCTGCGGATTATTGAAGCCGGGCGGCGGTCCGACGACGATGGGGCCATTCGGCGCCTCGCTCTTTGCCTGGTCGGCGGCGGGCGTCCGCTTCGGCTTCGGAGGTTTCGCCGCGGGCGTGGGCTTGGCGTTTTCGGGAGGTGGGGGTTCGACCGCCGCCGTATCTGGCGGCGTGGCGATCACCGTGGTCCCGCCCTTACAATCAACGAGCCAAACGTCATACACGGGATGTTCGAGCGCATGCAGGCCCGGACTCGCCGCAAACATCCAACCAGAGAAGATCCGCTTGTAGTTTTTCGAAGCGTCGATCTCGTCGATTTCGAGAAAACCGGTCGTCTGCGGTGCCTCGGTTGCAGGGCGCGTGTAACAGGCGCGCTCGGTGATCTGGAGCGAACCAAATTGCACGGTCTCGTTCATCGCCACTTCGAACGAAATGATCCGCCCCGTAATCTTGTCGAGGCCAGAAAACACAGCAATCGGATGTTTGATCCGGTCGGCGGCGGCGGGTATCGCGGTACCGATCGACAGAAATGCGAAACAGGCAAAAGCCGACGCTCCCCGACGCAACAAAGCTCGACGCCCGAGGCAGCCGCAGGTTCCGGCCGGCATGGAGTCACGAGATGGTCGGGCATGGGAGCGCAAAATGCGAAGCGCGTAAAGTTCAGTCATGAATGATCCGGCGGGCCTTTCCGACAGGCGAACCACGAAAGTCCGGCTCAATTGGGGCCGAGGGAATAGTCTTGCCGCGGCGCAAAATCACACATGACGTCCATCCCGAGCGAGCCGAAGCGCACCATAATAGCAAGCAGGCTTGCCCGCCGATCGCACATCCTGCAGCTGACTTTGAATTTCCAGACGATGTTCTGCCTAGAGCTTGTCCAGAATGTCGCGTCCACTTTTCCGATTTGCACACATCGGATCGATCGGATGTCGCTTAATGTAAATGCCGCAACTTATTGAAATAGCGCGCATTTTTATCGGCTTGATGCGTTCCTTGCCGGGACTTTGGGCTAGCCCACAAGCTCGTTGCCGGAGAAAAACTGGGCGATTTCAATCGCCGCGGTTTCCGCCGCGTCGGAGCCATGCGCCGAGTTTTCCCCAACTGATAGCGCAAACTCCTTGCGAATGGTGCCGGGTGCGGCCTTAGCCGGATCGGTTGCACCGAGCACGTCACGATATTTTTTGACCGCGTCTTCGCCTTCGAGAATTTGGACGACTACGGGCGCCGAGGTCATGGTTTCGACCAGTTCCCTGAAGAAGGGGCGTTCCTTGTGCACCGCATAAAAGGTCTCCGCTTGCGCCCGTGTCATCAGGACCCGCTTTTGCGCAACGATGCGTAAGCCAGCCGCTTCGATCAGAGCATTTATGGCACCGGTGAGATTGCGGCGAGTCGCATCGGGCTTGAGAATTGAAAACGTGCGTTCAATCGGCATGAGCACAAAGATCCTGATAGGGTCGCGAGCGGAGAATGCAGCGCGCTTATAGCTGCGCTCGCGAAGACCGACAAGGCAGCACCCGCCCGACCGCCGCCGGCATTGATCGACCTGCAACGGAACTCTTCGCCGAACTTCCGTCTTGACCAATGCAGATTACTCTGTAACATAGAGTTATCTGTTGGGGAGATGGAAAATGACGTTGCTTAAGTGGATTGGGCGCCTCACGCGCTGGGGTCTCTGCACCATCGGCGTCTTGGCCCTCGTGGCAGGTCTGCTTATGGCGGTGCCGCTCTCGCAGCCTCCCGAACTCGCCTCGATCCGTGCCGGCGCGCTGGCGATCGATCGCACCGGCCTGCCGGAAGCTTCGCGTTTTTACGCACGCGACGGCAGTGAACTCGCCTATCGGTTTTATCCAGCGGCGGATGGCGGCACGCAAAAGATCGCAATTTTCATCCACGGCTCGGGCGGCGGATCGGCCGGTATGAATCAAATCGCAAAAAAATTCGCCGCAAAGGGCTTTATCGTCGTTGCGCCCGACGTCCGCGGCCACGGTGGTTCGGGCACGCGTGGCGATATCGGCTATTTCGGACAGCTCGACGATGATCTCGACGATCTGATCACCGAATTACGGCGGCAATTTCCAGGCGCGCATTTCGGGCTTCTCGGATTTTCCTCCGGCGGCGGTTTCGCGCTTCGCCTTGCCTCAGGCAAACTTGCATCGAACTTCGATCGCCTCGTTCTTGTTTCGCCTTACCTCAATTATGACGCCCCTTCGACCCGCAGCCCCGAGACCTCGGCGCGTTGGGCGGACGCCGATAAGCCGCGCATCATCGCACTGGCCATTTTGCGGGGTTTTGGCCTGCATTGCTGCGAAGCCTTGCCGGTCGTCGCCTTCGCCGTCGCACCAGGCAGCGAGAAATTCGTCACCGCGCAGTATTCCTATCGCTTGATGGCGAATTTTGCAGCGCCGCCGAATATCAACGTGGCATTCCGCAACCTTAAAATGCCGACAGCCATTATCGCCGGCGGGCAAGACGAGCTGATGGACTCAGCCAAATATTCCGACATCGTCCGCGGCATAGAGCCCAATATCGATGTGCAGATTCTGCCCGGCCTCAGCCACATGGACATGCTGCACACGACGGCCGCGATCGATGCCATGCTGGCCGCATTGAAGGAGTGATACGATGCAGATCGATTCGAAGGCGGCCGAAGCGAGCCTCGCCGATATAGATGCGATCATCGCGCGGCTGAAGCAGTCGGACTATTATCGCGCGGCCAGCACACTCATCATGACCTGGGGCGGGCTCGTTGCGCTCGGCTATGTTGCGACATTCTGGGCACCGCGCCAGGCTGTCCCGGTCTGGGTCCTGGTCAATTGCGCCGGCTTGCTCGCAACATTCGCTTATGGTTTGCGGCTGCGCAGCGCCGGCGCGGGCTTCGACTGGCGCATCGTGATCGCCATTCTGCTTTTCTTCGGATTTGGACTCGCCTGCTGCCGCATGGGGCATTTCGGCGCCCGCGAGAGCAATACCTTTTGGCCGATGCTTTTCATGTTCGGCTATGCGCTCGCCGGACTTTGGCTGGGGCGCGCTTTCACATGGCTTGGAATCTGCGTCGCGATCTTAACCTTCGTCGGCTTTCTTGTGATCGAAACCTGGTTCGATCTCTATCTCGCCGTCGTGGACGGCGGCGGAATGATTCTCGCCGGCTTGTGGATGCGGCGGGCCTGATCATGCCGAAACCCGACGACATCATTCACCAGCCGATGCGTCTGCGCATTATGGCGGCCCTTGCCGCAAGTGCCGGCAAGGGCCAGGAATTCGATTTTGCACGGCTGAAGTCGATCACTCAGGCAAGCGACGGCAATCTCGGCGCCCACATCGAGACGCTCGAGCGTGCCAACTATATCGAAGTCGAGCGCGGCTATCAGGGGCGCCGGCCCCGCATGGTCGTGCGCCCGACCCCGCAAGGCCTGCATGCCTACAAGGACCACGTAGCTTTCCTGCGTTCGATCATCGAGAGCGAGACGGAATAAGCGACGTCGCATCGAACATACATAGCGCGTCCGACAGAATTCCCTCCAATTTTCTGAGCGCTCATGCCGACGACGGTGCCCTTCGCGGCCCCGTCGCCGGCTCGCAAAAGTTTAGCTTGACTTGTTTAGTGTTCAGCATATTACTAAACATACTCCGCTCGTAACGACCTCTCATCGGAGGCTGATCGGACGGGGAAGGAAACGCTGACGATCCGGACATGACCGCCCCAGACGCAACACGCGTCAATGGCGGCATTGCCGTGGCTGGCCATGTCATCGCCGGCAAGCAGGGAGGATCTTTCATGAAAAAAATTCTGTTGGGTGCCTTGGCTTTTGCGGCGGCTGTCGCGGCATCGGTGATGCCGGTTCACGCGCAGACGAAGCAGCTTACCCTGTGCTGGGCCGCGTGGGACCCGGCGAATGCACTCGTCGAGCTGTCGAAGGATTTCACGGCGAAGACTGGCATTCAGATGAAGTTCGAGTTCGTGCCCTGGCCGAACTTTGCCGACCGCTTCCTCAACGAGCTCAATTCCAAGGGCAAGTTGTGCGACCTTATCATTGGCGACAGCCAGTGGATCGGCGGTGCAGCGGAGAACGGCCAATATGTCAAGCTGAACGACTTCTTCGCCAAAGAACACATCTCGATGGATGACTTCGTGCCGGCAACCGTGCTCGGCTATTCGGAATGGCCTAAACATTCGCCGAATTATTGGGCTTTGCCTGCGATGGCCGACGCCGTCGGCTGGACCTATCGCAAGGATTGGTTTGCGCGGCCGGAACTTCGCGCGGCCTTCAAGGCGAAATACAATCGTGAGCTCGAGCCACCGAAGACCTATGTCGAGCTGAAACAAATCGCCGAATTCTTCCAGGGCCGCGAAATCGACGGCAAGAAAGTCTACGGCGCTTACATCTTCACCGAGCGCGGTTCGGAAGGCATCACCATGGGCGTCACCAACGTCCTCTATGATTATGGCTTCCAGTACGAAGATCCGAAGAAGCCCTACCATATGGACGGCTTCGTCAATTCACCCGGCGCCGTCGAAGGGCTCGAATTTTACAAAGCGCTTTACAAGTGCTGCACGCCGCCCGGCCTCACGAACGCCTATATGCAGGAAGGCCTCGACGCTTTCAAATCGGGTCAGGTCGCGATGCAAATGAACTGGTTTGCCTTCTTCCCGGGTCTCTACAAGGACCCGAATGTCGGCGGCAATAAGATCGGCTTCTTCGCCAATCCCGCCGGTCCGAAAGGCCATGCGACGCAGCTCGGCGGCCAGGGCATTTCGGTCGTCGCCTACTCCGACCACAAGGACGATGCGCTGCAATACATCAAGTGGTTCGCTCAACCTGCAGTGCAGCAGAAATGGTGGGAAATCGGCGGCTACTCAGCGCTTAAGGCTGTCGTCGACGCCCCCGGCTTCGTGAAGAGTGCGCCGTTTGCGCCCGACTTCCTAGAGTCAATGAATATCGTCGTCGACTTCTGGGCAGAGCCTTCCTACGCCGAGCTCTTGCTCGACATGCAGAAGCGGGTCCACGACTATGTCGTTGCCGACAAGGGCACGGCCAAGGAGGCGCTCGATCTTCTCGTGAAAGACTGGCAGAAGGTCTTCAAGTCCGACGGCAAGATGTAACCCCTTCCCGGTATGTCGCCGACGTTCCGGGAGGACATCGAACGTCAAAACGAATGCTTTAGTCTGGATAAAGGTTCGCTTCGAACCCATCCCCCTCTAAATTCCAAGGGTCGCAAAGAACGCCCCTTGGTTTCCTTCCCGAGTTTTCGCTCTTTTAAAGATTGTGCGAAAATTCGAGAATGCGCCGTCGGTAGCGTTTCTGACCGATGGTGTAAGCTATGCGCTTCGCTTGGAGCGCAGCCGTTCTCCTCTCGACTGGCTCCCGCGCGGTTCTTCGTGCGGGAGATCTTTCCAGGCGCGTTCCGACTGTGCGCAGGTTGCGAGCTATGAATCGAGCCATGAACCACATCCGCCCGGATCTTACACAAGATCTGAAACTCGTCGATCGTGTCGCCGCGACGACTCCGGATCGTGTTGCCTGGTGGGTGCGTGGCCTTTCGGATCGGATTATCGCCTGGCTATTCATAGCGCCGACGGTCCTCATTCTGCTGGCGATCAACATCTTTCCTCTGATCTGGACGATCCAGCTGTCGTTCACGAACTACCGGTCCAACCGGCCGAATGCTGTGATCCAAGGGGTCGGTATCGACAATTACAACTCCATTCTCACCGACCCCGATATTTGGATGGCGATGCAGGCGACGGCGCACTTCGTCTTCTGGACCATTCTCCTCGAGACCCTCATCGGCTTCATGCTCGCCTATTTAATCGACCGCAAGTTCCGTGGGCATGGTTTCTGGACGACGGTCATCCTCATCCCGATGATGCTGTCGCCGGCCGTGGTCGGCAATTTCTGGACATTCCTTTATCAGCCGCAGATCGGCTTGTTCAATTACGCGATCTCCTTCTTTACCGGTCTCGATCCGTCGTCCTTCGAGATGATCGGCTCGGTGAAGCTCGCCCCGTGGTCGATCATCATCGTCGACACGTGGATGTGGACGCCCTATGTCATGCTGATCTGTCTGGCGGGACTGAGATCCATTCCCGATTACATCTATGAAGCCGCGGAGGTCGATCGTGCCTCGGCATGGCGCCGCTTCTGGTCGATCACGCTGCCGATGGCCCTGCCTTTCATCATGCTCGCGGTGCTGTTCCGCGGCATCGAGAATTTCAAAATGTTCGACATGGTGAACCTTCTCACCTCCGGAGGGCCGGGCTCCACCACGGAGCTTGCCTCGATCACGCTCAAGCGCGAGGCTTTCGAGAAGTGGCACACGGGATATTCCTCGGCCTTCGCCATCATCCTTTTCGTTACGGTCTTCGGCCTCGCCAACATCTACGTGAAGGCACTGAACAGGGTGAAGCAGAGATGAGCGCGAACCTCGCCACTGCCCATTCCGTCGTAAGCCCCAGTCCGCGCGCCCGCACGGTGGCGGCAACCATCGTCATCGTCTATGCGATCGTCTCGATGGTGCCGCTCGTGTGGATCTTCATCACGGGGTTCAAGACTCCGACGGACGCGATCAGCTACCCACCGAAGCTCATATTCGAGCCGTCGCTCGAGGGCTATTGCAACCTCTTCACGACGCGCTCGCGGCAAACGCAGGACTATATCGCCAGCCTGCCGCCGCCATCCGGCACCTGCGACGAGGTCGTGCGCGCCCACAATATGGTGATCGGCGGCCCTTCGAACTTTGCGCCACGCTTCATCAACTCGCTTGTCATCGCCTTCGGCTCGACCTTCTGCGCCGTCGCGCTCGGCACGCTCGCTGCCTATGGCTTCTCGCGTTTCCACGTGCCGCTCAAGGACGACCTTCTTTTCTTTATCTTGTCGACGCGCATGATGCCGCCGATTGCGGTGGCCATCCCGATCTATCTCATGTACCGCGAGCTCGGCCTTTCCGACACGAAACTCGGGATGATCCTCCTTTACACCGCCGTGAACGTTTCACTCGCCGTATGGCTGCTCAAGGGCTTTATCGACGAGATCCCGCGGGAGTATGAGGAAGCGGCAATGATTGACGGCTACACGCGCCTGCAGTCATTCCGCAAGGTGGTGCTGCCGCAGGCGGTGACCGGCATCGCCGCGACCGCCATCTTCTGCCTGATTTTCGCCTGGAACGAATACGCCTTCGCCGTGCTGCTCACCTCGGGCGAGGCACAGACCGCGCCGCCCTTCATCCCGATTATTATCGGCGAGGGCGGGCAGGATTGGCCGGCGGTCGCGGCGGGCACCACGATCTTCCTCATCCCGATTCTCGTATTCACCGTGCTGTTGCGCAAGCATCTGCTGCGCGGAATCACCTTCGGAGCGGTCAGGAAATGAATCAATCCGTCGCACATTCCGAACCGTCGTCGCCTCGCCCGCGCTTTCGCCTGTTCTGTCGCGGGCCTTGGGAAACCGCGGCGATCACCATCATCACACTCGGTGTTTTCATGCTGATGCAGCCATTTTCGCTGACGCTCTACGGCTGGTCGCTCGTGACGACGCTCATCGGCACCGTGATGTTCACGATCGTCTCGAAGTTCCCGGAGTAATGCCGATGGCCGAGATCCGCATTCAGAACTTGGGCAAGAGTTTCGGCACTTTCGTCGCGGTGAAGGATTCGACCTTCACGGTCAAGAATGGCGAGTTTTTCTGCCTCCTCGGTCCCTCCGGCTGCGGCAAGACGACGACGCTCCGGATGATCGCGGGCCTGGAATTGCCGACTGCGGGCCACATCTTCCTCGGGCAGGAGGATGTCACCTTCCGGCGGGCGGCGGAGCGCGACATCGCCTTCGTCTTTCAGCTCTTCGCCCTTTATCCACACATGAATGTGCGCGCCAACATCGGTTTTCCACTCAAGTGCGACGGCCTGCCGCGGGCGGAAATCCGTGCGCGGGTGGAGGAAGTGGCGCGCATCCTGCGCATCGTCCATCTTCTCGACAAGCCCGTGTCGGGTCTTTCCAGCGGCGACCGTCAGCGCGTCGCGCTGGGGCGGGCCATCGTGCGCAAACCAATGGCCTTCCTCATGGACGAACCGCTCGGAGCGCTCGATGCCGAGTTTCGGCACTTGATGTGCGGGGAGCTGCGCGCGCTCCACAATCGTCTTAACGCAACGACCGTCTATGTCACGCATGATCAACTCGAGGCCATGGCCATGGCCGATACGATTGCGATCATGAACAACGGCGTCATCGAACAGCTGGCGGGCCCGCAAGATATTTACGACCGGCCGGCCTCGCTCTTTGTCGCGGACTTCGTCGGCTCCCCACCGATGAATTTCGTTCCTTTCCGCTCGGGTCTCGGGCGGGGCGATGCGGCGATCCTTGTCGACGGCTGCAAGGTCAATGTGCCCGCGGTCGGCGAAGAGCTGGGCGAGAGTGATCTCGTGCTTGGCGTGCGGCCGGAGCATGTCCGCTTCTCGGATGCCTCTCCGCTCCGCGGCGAAGTGTTCGGCACGGAATATCTCGGCACGACACAGGTCGTCACGGTGACGACCCATTGGGGAAGGCTCAAGGCCCGCTTGCCGTCGGACGTCACCGCTCGGCCGGGCGAGATGGTCGGCCTCGACTTCCGGCCGGAGAAACTATCGCTGTTCGAGAAAGCCTCCGGCCGCGCACTCAAAACAGTGCTGCATGAGGCAGCCGCTGCGCGAGGACACCATGGCTGAGGTCCTTCTCGACGGTGTCACCAAGCGCTTCGGCCAGGTCGCAGCCATATCCGATCTTTCGCTCAGCATCGGCGAAGGGGAGTTCGTCGTCCTGCTCGGACCGACGGGCGCCGGCAAGACGACGACCTTGCGCCTCGTCTCCGGGCTCGAGCGGCCGGACGCCGGACGCATTCTGATCGGCGGACGCGATGTGACGCGCGAGCCCCCAGTGGCGCGTGACGTCGCCTTCGTTTTCCAGCAATATTCGCTGTATCCACACTTGTCCGTCTTCGACAACCTCGCCTTCCCGCTTCGCTCGCCGGCGCGGCGCATGCGGGGAGCAGAGATCGAGGCGCGGGTGCGGCAAGTGGCGCAGCTTTTGCGGATCGAAGACAAGCTCGGCAACCGCGCCACCCATTTGTCGGGCGGCCAAATGCAGCGCGTCGCCATCGGCCGGGCGCTGGTGCGCCGGCCCTCGATCTATCTGATGGACGAACCGCTCTCCTCGCTCGATGCCAAGCTGCGCGCCGACATGCGCATAGAGCTGAAGCGCATTCAGGCCGATCTCGGCGCGACTCTCCTCTATGTCACGCACGACCAGATCGAAGCCATGACGCTTGCAACCCGCATCGGCGTCATCGACCGTGGCCGCCTGGTGCAGGTCGGAAGCCCGCGCGCGATCTATGAAGATCCCGTCGACATCCACGTCGCCACGCGGCTCGGTACGCCAGGAATCAACCTCGTACCGCGTGCACTCCTTCCCGACCTGCCGGCCCCGGCACGTGCCGCAACGGTCGGCGCGCGCACCGAGCACGTGCGCATTCGCAAAAGCGCCACCGGCCACGCAGTCGGCACCGTGACTTGGATCGAACACCTGGGCGACCAGAACCACCTGCACGTTTCGCTGGACGGAGAGAAAGAACTCGTCACGCTCGGCGACCCGGACGCAGGGCTTGGCGTCGGCGACCGCGTCGCAGTTGAATTCGTCAGACCGCTTTTCTTCAACGAAGATGGCATGCGTGTTGCGGCATGACAGGCGGGTTGGAGGACAGGCAATGGAGCAGATGTTGCAAAAGCGATTGATCGAAACAGTGGCCGGTGTCGTGATCGCGCATAGCGAAGAGCTGACGCGCCTCGACCAGGCGATCGGCGACGGCGACCATGGCCTCAATATGAAGCGGGGCTTCGAGGCCGTGCTCGCCGACATTGACGGACTCGCCGGAAAGCCGCTGCCCGCTGCGCTGAAGGCGATCGGCACCCTGCTCGTGATGAAGATCGGCGGTGCCTCGGGCCCGCTTTACGGCACGCTGTTCATGACACTTGGCAAGGAACTGCCGGAGCGGCCGACGCCCGGCGAAGTGGCCCGCGCCTTCGGCGCTGCCATCGACGCGGTCAAGGGACGCGGCAAGTCGGAGCCGGGGCAAAAGACCATGCTCGACGTGCTCGCGCCCGTCCACGCGGAACTCGCCGCGGGTGGCGACGGCCTTCTCATCCGCCTGCAGTGCCGAGCTGCCAAGGCGGCCGAAGCGACGGTTCCGATGAAAGCCCTGCGCGGCCGCGCCTCGTTCCTCGGCGACCGCTCGATCGGGCACATGGACCCCGGCGCACGTTCGTCTTCGCTCATGGTCGCAGCCGTCTGCGAAGTTTTTGGAGACTGATATTATGTCAAACGTCGGCATCGTCATCGTGTCGCACTCGCCGAAGGTCGCGGAAGGCGCCGCCGACATGGTGCGGCAAATGGTCGGCGATGCCGTGCCGCTTGCCTATGTGGGCGGCAATCCCGAGGGTGGCCTCGGCACCGATGTCGCCGCCATTCTGGCGGCCATCGACCGGGCCTGGTCGGACGCCGGCGTCGCAGTGCTCGTCGATCTCGGCGGCGCTGAGACAAACACCGAAATGGCGATCGAAATGATCGACGAGCACCGCAGAGACAAGGTCGTTGTGTGCAACGCACCCATCGTGGAAGGTGCCGTCATCGCCGCGACGGAGGCTTCCGGCGGCTCGCCGCTGAAGACGGTAAAGCACACTGCCGAGGAACTCTCGCCGCAATAACGAAAACGAAGGATGGTCTTGATGCCCCATACGCCCGTCACCGCCTCGGCGCTGCTCACGAATGCGGTCGGTCTGCACGCGCGCCCGTCCGTCAAACTGACGCAGCTCGCCAAGGGCTTCGCGGCGGATGTCGAACTCGCACTCGATGCAGGCGGCCCTTGGGTCGATGCCAAGAGCCCCGTCAAGATCATGCGGGTGAAAGCGCCGCGCGGCGTAACTTTGCATTTCCGTGCTAAAGGCGTTGACGCGAAGGACGCGGTAGCATCGCTGGTCGCACTCGTCGAACGCCGGTTCGATGAAGAGGATGAAGAGCCCGTTGCTGGAGCAAGTCATGGCTGAGAGGCGCCTCACCGGGCGGCCGGCCTCGCCGGGTTTCGCCGCCGGTCCGCTCATCACCCTCATCGAGGGTGCCGCTAAGCGGACGGCGAGCGGCGATCCCGCTTTGGAGGCCGCCGCGTTGACCGCCGCACTCGCGACTGCCGCAGCAGAGCTCGCCGAGCTTGCGGAACGCAGCGAAGGGAACGCAGCCGACATCCTCGCCTTCCAGATCGCGCTTGTCGAAGACGACGCGCTCGCGGAACCCGCCTTCGCCGCTATCGCCGAGGGTGCGGCCGCCGACGCAGCGTGGTCGGCTGCGCTCGACGCCGAGATTGCGAGCTATGTGGCTGCCGAGGACGAGCATTTCCGCGCGCGGGCCGCCGATTTCAGAGATCTGCGTGATCGGGTGCTCGCTGCCCTTGCCGGCGCGCAGGCGGACGAGCCGCTCCCGGCCGGCGCGATCGTCGCCGCGCACGATCTCGCCCCCTCTCGATTTCTCGCCATTGATTGGTCGGGCGGCGGCGGAATCCTTCTCGCCGACGGCAGCCCGACAAGCCACCTGGCGATGCTCGCGCGCTCGCGCGGCGTTGCGATGATCGTCGGCCTCGGCTGCGACCCGACCACACTTGCTGGCGAGGTGCTTGTCGATGCCGAAGCCGGCGAGGCCATCCTCGACCCTGAACCCCAGACGCGGCAGCTCTTCGAGCTGCATCGCAAGGTTGCGGCGCAGAGACATGCAGAGGCTAGCGAACTCCTCGACAAGCCGGCCGTGACCCGCGACGGGACGCGTATCGGCATCTATCTCAACCTCGCCGATCCGGCGGAACTCGACAGACTCGATCCCTACATTTGCGATGGGGTCGGCCTGGTGCGCACCGAATTCCTGTTCCATGGCCAGTCCCGGCTGCCGGATGAAGACACACAATATGCGACGTATCGCCGGATCGTGGAATGGGCCGGTGCGAGGCCGGTCACCATCCGCACGCTCGACGCCGGCGGAGACAAGCCGATCCCCGGCTTCACAATCGCGGGAGAGAGCAACCCTTTTCTCGGACTGCGAGGCATCCGCCTTTCGCTCACGCGACCGGATGTGTTCCGTGTGCAGTTGCGAGCGCTTGCGCGAGCGGCTGCACACGGCACCGTCAAAATCATGCTGCCGATGGTGACGACGCAGGCGGAGCTGGTCGCCGCACGTGCCATGCTGGAAGAGGAGGTCGCAGCGCTGCAAGCTGCGCGAGTCCCCATGCGCCGCCCGCCGCTCGGAATGATGGTGGAAGTCCCCGCAGCGGCGATCGCGATCGACACTTTCGATGCCGATTTCTTCTCGATCGGCTCAAACGACCTCACCCAATATGTCACGGCTGCGGGGCGCGACATCGGCGCGGTCGCCGATCTCGCCGATGTGCTGAACCCGGCGGTGCTCCGCCTTATCGCACATGTGACGCGGCACGGCTTCGAGGCGGGACGCGAGGTTAGCCTGTGCGGCGATGCCGGGGGAGACCCGGCCGTATTGCCGCATCTCCTCGCAGCGGGGTTGCGATCGCTCTCCATGGCGCCGGCCACGGTCGCGCGCGCAAAGGCCGCCATAGCGGCGATCGATCTCAATGTGCCCCGCAGCAGCGCAGCAGCATGAGAGCCTGGCGGAGGACAAAGATGAACGAGCAAACGCCGGATTCGAACGCCGAGAGCGCTGTCGCCACCTACAAGCAGATCCTGAAACGCGTTCTCGACAATCGTCCATCTGGGACGCGCCAGCGCCTCGCGCAGGCTTTGGGTAAGAACCGTTCCTTTGTGTCGCAGATCGCCAATCCGGCCTATACGACTCCAATCCCGGTGCAGCATCTGCAGAGGATTTTCGAGATCTGCCACTTCTCGCTCGACGAGCGGCGAGAGTTTCTCGATCTCTATGCGACGGCCCACCCCCGCCGCCGCGTGCTTGTGCGCGAGGTGCCGCGCCAGCGCAGCATCACGGTCACCGTCCCCGACTTCGGCGATGCGCGCAAGAACCAGGCGGTTGATGACATGATCGCCGATTTTGCCCGTCGTCTCGCCCGCCTGTCGGACGATCTGTCGTTGTGACCCCAGAGCAAGAGGTGCCCTCCATGAAGAAGCTCATCAATGCGCCGGACACAGTCCTTGCCGAGAGCCTCGACGGTTTCGCGGCAGCGCATTCCGACATCCTCGTGCTTGGCGACGAGCGCAAATTCGTCCGCCGGCGCCAGCTGAAAGCCGGCAAAGTAGCACTGGTTTCGGGCGGCGGTTCCGGCCACGAGCCCCTGCACACGGGCTTCGTCGGCACCGGGATGCTCGACGCGGCCTGCCCCGGCCAGGTGTTCACTTCGCCGACGCCCGACCAGATGATCGCAGCAGCTCAAGCCGTCGATACGGGCGCCGGCTGCCTCTTCATCATCAAGAACTACGAAGGCGATGTCATGAACTTCGAGATGGCCGTGGAGATGGCTGATGGCAAGATCCTGACGGTGATCACTGACGACGACGTCGCCGTGGAGGCGTCAACTTATTCGACGGGCCGACGCGGCGTGGCCGGCACGCTTGTCGTCGAAAAGATCGTCGGCGCCGCCGCTGAGGAAGGCCGGGGGATTGCCGATCTGCAGGCTCTCGGCCAGCGCGTGAACAGGCAGACCCGCTCGTTCGGTGTGGCGCTGACATCCTGCACTGTACCAGAGGCCGGTAAGCCCACGTTCCAGATCGGCGACAATGAGATGGAGATGGGGGTCGGCATCCATGGGGAGCCCGGCCGCCGCCGCAGTAAACTCGTGCCGGCGGACGCAATCGCAGACGAGATGCTCAAGGCGATCCTCGACGATCTCAAACCCACGGCGGGCCGCGAATGCCTGCTCTTCGTCAACGGTTTTGGCGGCACGCCTGCGATGGAACTCTACCTCATGGTGAATGCCGCCAAGCGCATTCTCGGGGCGCGCGAGTTGAAGATTATCCGCTACTTGACCGGGAGTTACGTCACATCGCTCGAAATGGCCGGCTGCTCGATCACGGTGACTGCGCTCGACGACGAACTCACGCGCTTGTGGGACGCCCCCGTGCACACGGCGGCTCTTCGCTGGCGCTTGTGAAGGTGGCGCGTTCGCGCGACGCGCGAGCGAATTTGATTGAATCGCGACCATGCTTTAATTATTTGTTTTTACAAACGATTTTATCTAAAAATGCGGCAACTTTCCGGGATCAAACTCTAGTTCTTCTTGTTCTTATAACTGTTGACGTAAACCGCCGCCATTTGCTTGTCGCTGTCGTTTGCGGCCGCCTGGGCCTTGTCATAAAGATCGATGATCCACTGGTTCTTCTTGAGCTGCTGCGGTCCCGATTGCAGTGTCGCTTCGCGCGCGAGCGTCAGCCACATGAGCCCCGAACCGCGCTGCCGTTGCACGCCGTCATGGCCGGTGAACAGCAATTGGCCGAGCAAAGCTTGCGATTCGACATGGCCCTTTTCGGCCGCGAGATAGAACCAGCGCGCTGCCTGACGCACGTCTTTGCCGACCACCGTGCCGTCGAGATAGAGATGCGCAAGGTTATATTGCGCATTGGGATCGCCGAAATTCGTCGCGGCATAGCGGAACATTTCGATCGCCCGCTCCGTATCCGGCTTTATGCGCGAATTGGCGATGCCGCCAAGATCATAGACGCCGACGGCGACGAAAGCGCTCGATACAACAGAGAGAATGCGCGGGTCGACCGTGTCTTCGTCGTAGTTTTCTATAATTTGCGAATAATATTCGTAGGCTTTGAGATCGTCATGCGGCAAGCCGTCTCCGTCCGCGTACATCTTGCCGAGTTTCCACGCGGCTAATTGCTCGCCTCCGGCAGCGGCATATTTCATCGCCTCAATCGCCGAATGGACATCACCCGTCTTGAAGCCTTCAAGCCCGGCCAGCAAAGCGGCCTGCGGATTCTTGAAGATTTTCAAAGGCGCCTTGTCATTAGCGGCCGTATCCGTCGCGCCGTCGAAGGCAAAGGCCGACTGGCTGCCAAGCCATAGACTCGCCAGGGCAAATAGCATCATCCAGGTGATATGCCTACACGTTTGCATAGATCTGCGTCTCACCCGCTCCGCCCGGATGGGTGACGGTACCGGCGCGCGCCGGCCCGACCAACTGGGCATATTTCCAAAAGGCTCCCGAGCCAAACTCGTGCCGCCGCGGCGTCCAAGACTTCTTGCGTGCGGCCAGTTCCGCCCCAGATAGGCGCAGCTCGGCCATGCCTTGGCGGGCATCAATCCCGATGACGTCGTCATGGGCGGGGGCTTGCGAACGTTGGGCACCGGCCGCAGCAAAAGTCCGCGCCTGCCGCATCAAGGCAACGCGGCAGGGTGCCGCCTCGTTCCAACTGGATGCTAGGTCTAAGGATGGCTGATGGATCTGTTCGCGCCTGAAGCCCATTGCGTAAAGGCGAGAGCGATATGGCGCAAGCTCCGGCCCCTCGGTCACATGCCGACTGGGAAGTCTACTCTTGTCGAAAGCTCTCACGTGCATTAACCCACCCCAGCGTTCTCGTCACAGATGATGGCCCTCTTGGACCTCCAATGCCACGCGGGGAAGCGGGCGCACGCGTCCTCAATAAACGACCCATTTCAGTAAGGCGAAGGTGAAGCACAGATGCCCGGCGCGCGATGCACAAGGCATTCACGGGCGCCTTCTTCTATGCGGTTCAAAACACTCCGCGAAGCGGATATTTTGAACTTTTCGCCGATCGCAACGAAACCAGTCAATCCAATCTAACAACTATAAATTAGCGTGTGGTTTATGGCTGAAAAGCGGCTTTCTTCTCGACTCTTGCGAGCTGCCGCAAGAAGAGCCGGCGCTGTGGCGCAGATGTCACAAATCCACTCGGTTACGGACGAACCGTGACGGCGAGTGGCGTGTCAGCGCGCAAGGCTTCATCCCCACTGTTAACTGTGAGCAGAAAATCCGGGCTAGTCTTGGTCCCGCTCGCGACCCGCGCGGCTTGCGCCGTGTTTATTGAGAAAGCGCGCAAAAGCCGCCAGCGCGTCGTCTGACACGTGATGCTCGATGCCCTCTGCATCGAGTTCGGCGCAATGGCGGGGAACGCCGACGGCAATCAAAAGATCGACGACGACCCTGTGGCGGGCGCGCACCCGCGTGGCGAGGCTCTGGCCCTCAGGGGTCAGGAAAACCCCGCGATAGAGTTTCGACGTCGCCAGCCCCTCACGCTTGAGCCGCGCGATGCATTTGATCGCCGTCGCGTGAGAGACTCCCAGCCTGCGGGCGATATCGGTCGGGCGTGCCTCGCCCTGCGAGGTCAAGAGATCGTCGATCAACTCGACATAGTCTTCAAGCACCGCCGAGGCGCGCGCCGAACGGGCTTTTCCAAACCGCTCCGCTTGAGCCGCCTCGCTCGGCAGGCCGAAGCTCGCTGTTGCAGGCGTCGCTTTCTGGATTGTCATTGATCCCGGCCTCGTATTTTCGCACGCCCCTGCAAAATGCGCCCAAGGGGTTGAGAATTCAATTGCCCCGACTCATATGCTTCATGTACATTATGTAGCCGATGCTACAAACTGCTTTGGCCACGGTTTATGCGTTGACATTCCAAGACCCGAAGATATCTTTTAATGTAGCTTTGGCTACAAATTGGCGCTGGTGCTTCATGTCCCCGACAATCTCCAACGCGATGCCGAAACGAGAGTCGCTGACCGAACGGACCGTCTCCGCGGCTCGCCACGTGTTGGCCGGCCAGCGCGGCGGGATTCGCGCCTATCTGGCGTTCGCCGGTCCGGCCGTGATCGCCTCGATCGCCTACATGGATCCTGGGAATTTTGCGACCAACATCCAGGCGGGGGCAAAATACGGCTATGGACTGCTCTGGGTGGTGCTGCTCGCGAATTTGATCGCGATGCTATTTCAGGCCCTTTCCGCCAAGCTCGGCATCGTCACCGGACGCAATTTGGCAGAGATGTGCCGCGAGCAGTTTCCGCGTCCGGTCGTCTGGGCGATGTGGGTCGTCAGCGAGGTCGCCGCCATGGCGACCGACCTGGCCGAGTTCCTCGGCGGCGCCATCGGGCTCTCGCTGCTGTTCCAGATGCCGCTGCTCGCCGGGATGATCGTCGTCGCGATCGTGACTTACGGCATATTGATGTTCGAAGGCTTCGGGTTCCGGCCGATCGAGCTGATCATCGGCAGCTTGGTCGGCCTCATCGGCCTTTGTTACCTCGCCGAGATGTTCATCGCTCCGGTCGATTGGGCGTCGGCAGCGGTGCATACGGTCGTACCGCAGATAGCCGATGCCCAGGCCCTACTGCTTTCGGTCGGCATCATTGGCGCCACGATCATGCCGCACGCCATCTTCCTGCATTCCGGGCTGACGCAGGCTCGCACGCCCGTCCGCGACGAGAATGAGCGGCGAAAAGTCCTGCGCTTCTCCAATCAGGAATGCATCATCGCGCTCGCCTTCGCCGGCCTGGTGAATATGGCGATGGTAATGATGGCGTCGAGCGCCTTCCATGCGGGCCACAGTGACGTGGCGGAGATCGAAACGGCATATCACACCTTGACACCCTTGCTTGGTATCGGGGCCGCAGGCGTGTTCCTGGTGTCCCTCATAGCGTCGGGCGTGTCGAGTTCGACGGTCGGCACCATGGCCGGTCAAATGATCATGCAGGGCTTTGTCGGGTTTCGAATCCCGATCTGGGTCCGCCGGCTTGTGACCATGCTTCCAGCCTTCGTCGTTGTCGCGCTCGGCACCAACGCAACCAGTGCGCTCGTCATCAGCCAGGTCGTGCTCAGCATCGCCCTCCCGCTTCCCATGATATCGCTCCTGATCTTCACGCGCCGAGCCGACATCATGGGTCATTTCGCGAATAGTCGGCTGACCCAGGTCGCAGCGCTGATCGGAACAGCGGTAGTGTTGCTGCTCAACAGCTTCCTGATCCTGCAGACGCTGGGCGTAGCAATTCCTGGATTGTCGGCCTCTTGAACATGGCTGTCGCATCGCGCGGTGCGACAGTGCACTGGCACCGTAATCCAACCATCTGCCGAGCAGACGGTTCGTCACACGATCGATCGCCATCGTGCCAGCCGCTTTCGTGATCTTTATCTCGGGCAAAAGCACGACTGGCCGCCTCATCATCGTGAGCCAGGTGATCTTGAGTTTCGCCCTGCCCTTTGCCGTCGTGCCGCTCGTCTGGTTCACCGCCTCACGCAAGCGCCTCGGCAAATTCGTAGCACCGCGGATCACCACGGCTCTCGCCTGGCTCATCGCCATCGCGATCATCGCACTCAACGGCCGACTGATCTACGACGCGATCACGGGCTGACGCGGTCCGGGCGACGGCGGACTGAACGAATTGGCGCGGCCTTCCCACGAGCCCATTTCTTCCATCGCCTTCGACGCCAGCTTCAACGGATTGTCGACATGAAACCACCGCTTTCGGCGCGTGACGGCCTCAACTCGAGCTCTCGCACACGACGCGGACGCGAGCCCAGGTGATTCTCCTGCCGACCGGCAGCGCTTCGCCCGCCGAAAAATGCAGGCAAAGAAGTTACGTTCATCGAATGAAACCCAATTTATAATTCTTATAATTTAACATTTGCCAAGTAATACTTGTCAGAGGTAGTTTATGATGGCAGAAATAGCCTATCAAGGAGCGTAAAAGACTATTCATACGGATTCTAAATTATCCCTGCAGACGAGAATATGTTTCCTCGAACCGGAATTGGCATTCGCGCCGAAGCCGAAACAGCCCTATTCGAGACTCGTTCCGGTTTGCAATACCTACACTTCGCGGCGCGTCGCGTGTTCCGGCGCAGTTGGCGCGAGCGCCGCTGTCCTGCTATGGCATCCGACCCGCGAAATTTTCCAGCGGCTGCGCCGGCCCGCCGCTGTCATTCCAGACGTCGCTTGTGGCGGACCTGTTCGTCACAGCCGCCGGAGGCCTCGCGGCGCCACGGTTTAAAAGAACTCCCCGGTCAAGGGACCGAAAGGATCATTGCATGTCGATAAGTGCGGCCGCTTCAAGCTCCTTCAGCTTGCGAAGATTTCTGGTCGTCGCCGGGCCTGGGATTGTCGTGATGCTTGCGGACACCGACGCGGGGAGCATCATTACTGCGGCGCAGAGCGGCGCACAATGGGGCTACAATCTGCTGCTGTTGCAACTTATTCTCATTCCGATCCTCTACATCGTGCAAGAATTGACGGTGCGGCTCGGCCTCGCGACGGGCAAGGGGCACGCCGAGCTGATCAAGCAGCATTTTGGACGGGGGTGGGCTTGGCTATCGGTGACCGCGCTGATCGTGGCGTGCCTCGGCGCGCTGCTCAGCGAGCTAAAGGGTGCTGGTGGGCGCCGGGGCGAAGATGCTCGGTCGCGGGGGCGTGAGCCTCGTCTCGCGGACAGCAGCGGTGAGCCGGAACACGGTGATCACCGGGGCAAGGCAGATCGCCTCCGGAGAGACCGCCCCGAGCCCGCGGGTGCGCCGAGAGGGCGCTGGCCGCAAGGCCTTGATCGACAAGGAGCCCGATCTGCTCTTGGAGCTCGACGACCTCGTCTCGCCCGAGGCACGGGGCGATCCGATGTCACCTCTTCGTTGGACCTCCAAGTCGACCTACAACATCGCCGGGGCACTGAAAGCCAAGGGCTTTACGATCAGCCCGAGGACGGTCGGTACCCTGCTCGGAGAGATGGGCTATAGCCTCCAAGGGACTTC